>NZ_JBBPBZ010000002.1:0-297500 GCF_038070105.1 Methylocystis sp. IM3
GGGCCGATGCCGGACGGGTCGCCCTGGGTCAGGGCCAAAGGGAGGATCACGGCGCAGCCCCCGAGGGCGACGGGTGGCGGCGGCCTGTTTCTAGTCTCTGCATGGCGCGACACTTGCCCATGCGGGTCCGGAAATCAAACACAACCGAAATATCGGTTTTTCCTATGGGCGCTCGCGACGGCAGGCGGCGGGCGAGGGCGGATGATCGGGCTGGCGCGTGAGGGGAGGCCGATTCCTGCGGCGCCGCAGCAAAAAAACATTTTTTTCCGAGGCGCGGCCCGGCGCCATTGCTTCGAACAAGAAAGAGCCCCGGCGGTCCGCCGGGGCTCGAGTCGCGCGCCTCGCGTTTGGGGCGATTCTCGCCCTACTGGGCGCCTTCCAGAATGATGTTGCCCGAGGGATCGTGCGGGCGGCCCTGGAAGACATGGCGGGGATAACGCCGCATGACGTCCCGCGGACTGGCGCTCAGGGCGTCGTCCCGCTGGTGGACGTCGACCGCCTGTTTCCAGACCTCTCCAAAATCGAAATGGCGCTCATAGGCGACCGCCGAACCCGAGGACAGCGCGACGCCGATCGCCGCCGCGGCGAGCATGACTCTTAGAGACATTTTTCTCCTCCTTGCCCCCGACGCGCCGCTCTCTCGGCCGCGCGCTCGGATGTGAGGAGAAGTGTTATTCATCTCACTGTCACAATAAAGCGTATGATGCTGCGCCCCTCTCGGGTCGCTGTGCGCCTGCGGCGCCGTCGGAAAATGCGGCTTTCGACGCATCGAAAAAACAAATGCGCGCCGTTTGGGCGGCGCGCACGAGATGCGAGAACTCGTTGGGGAGAGCGCGTTCGGGCCTTGCCGGCCTCAGGCGTGCGGCACGCCTTCCTTGTCGAAGAGCTCCAGGAGTTCGCCCGACTGGAACATCTCGCGGGTGATGTCGCAGCCGCCGATAAACTCGTTCTTCACATAGAGCTGCGGGATCGTCGGCCAGTTCGAATAGGTCTTTATGCCCTCGCGGATGTCACCGTCGGCGAGCACATTGATCGCCTTGTAGGGCACGCCGAGGTGGTTGAGAATCTGCACCACCTGCATGGAGAAGCCGCATTGCGGGGCCTGCGGCGTGCCTTTCATGAAAAGCACGACGTCGGAGGATTCGATCTCGCCCTTGATGCGGCTCATAATGTCGGACATTTGATTTTCCTTCTCTTGCGGCGTTCAAGGCGCCGCCGGCTCGCTTGTTTTAAGGCGCGCGGGTCGTCAGCGCCAGCGCATGCAGCTCCGTGCCGAGGCGGGGCCCGAAAGCGGCGTTGACCAGCTGATGCTGGCGCACGCGGGGAAGGCCGCGGAACGACTCCGAGACGACGAGCGCGGCCCAATGGTCGTCGTCATTGGCGAGCGCAGTCAGTTCGACCGTGGCGTCAGGCAAGGCGGCCTTGATGATCTTCTCGATTTCCGAGGCGGGCATCGGCATGCGATTCGTCCTTTTACGTCAGGAAGCGGTGGAAAAGGCCGCATCGTCTCCGGCCATATAGGCCGGCAGCGGCGATTCATGTGCGCGGCGCAGCTCGGCGAGCGCGATCGGGGCCTCGCCGGGAAGGTTCAGAGACTCCCCGCCTGTGACGCCAATGGCCTCGACGGCCACGCCCCGCGCCGCGGCGGCGGCCCGAATCGCCGTCGCCGCTTCGGGCTCTGCGGCCAAGAGATAGCGGCTCTGATCCTCGCCGAAGAGAACCGCATGGGCCGGTCCTCTCGGCAAGACGTCGAGCGTCGCGCCGATCCCGCCCGCCAGCGCCATTTCGGCGAGCGCCACGGCGAGGCCGCCGTCGGAGAGATCATGCGCGGCCGAAACCCTGCCGTCGAGAATCTGCGCCCGAACGAAGTCGCCGTTCGACCGCTCGGCGGCCAGATCGACCGGCGGCGGCGCGCCCTCCCGGCGCCCGCAGAGATCGGCAAGATAAGCGCTTTGTCCGAGCCAGCCGACGGTCTTGCCGACCAGGAGCAGAATGTCGCCGGCGCGCGCGAAACCCGTCGGCGCGGATGTCGCGACATCCGCGATCACCCCGACGCCGCCAATCGCCGGGGTCGGCAGAATCCCTGCGCCTTGTGTCTCGTTGTAGAGCGAGACATTGCCCGAGACGATCGGGAAATCGAGCGCCGCCGCGGCCTCGCCGATCCCCTGCAGGCAGCCCACGAACTGGCCCATATATTCCGGCCGCTCAGGGTTGCCGAAATTCAGATTGTCGGTGAGCGCGAGCGGCGTCGCGCCGCGCACGGTGATGTTGCGCCAGGCCTCCGCCACCGCCTGCTTCCCGCCCTCGACCGGATCGGCCGCGCAATAGCGCGCGGTCACGTCGGTCGTGACCGCGAGGCCCTTGGGGCCGTCCTTCACCCGAATCACCGCCGCGTCGCCGCCGGGCTGGCGCACGCTGTTGCCGAGAATGAGATGATCATATTGCTCCCAGACCCAGCGCTTGGCGCAGAGGTTCGGCGTCGCGAGGAGTTTCAGCAGGGCGTCGCGATTCGAGACCGGCGGCGTCACGGACGCCGGGTCGATGACGGGCTGTTTCGGCGTCGCGACCCAGGGCCGGTCGTAAACCGGCGCCTCGTCGCCCAGTTCCTTGATCGGCAGGTCGCATTTGATCTCGCCCTGGTGCCTGACGACGAAGCGCAGCGTGTCGGTCGTCTTGCCGACGATGGCGAAGTCGAGGCCCCATTTGCGGAAAATGCCCTCGGCCTGTTCCTCGAGCTCGGGCTTCAGCACCATGAGCATGCGCTCCTGGCTCTCCGAGAGCATCATCTCATAGGCGGTCATGCCCTCCTCGCGGCAGGGCACAGCGTCGAGATCGAGCTCGATGCCGAGATTGCCCTTGGCGCCCATCTCCACGGCCGAGGAGGTGAGGCCGGCGGCGCCCATGTCCTGAATGGCGATGACTGCGCCCGACGCCATCAGCTCCAGACAGGCCTCGAGCAGGAGCTTTTCCGAAAAGGGATCGCCGACCTGCACTGTCGGGCGCTTCTCCTCGGCGTCGGCCTCGAAGGAGGCCGAAGCCATGGTGGCGCCATGGATGCCGTCCCGGCCCGTCTTGGAGCCGAGATAGACGATCGGATTGCCGACGCCGGCCGCGGCCGAATAGAAAATCGAATCGGCCCGGGCGAGTCCGACCGCCATGGCGTTGACGAGAATATTGCCGTCATAGGACGGATCGAATTCCGTCGAGCCGCCGACGGTCGGCACGCCGAAGCTGTTGCCATAGCCGCCGACGCCCGCGACCACGCCCGACACCAGATGGCGCGTCTTGGGATGCCCGGGTCGTCCGAAGCGCAGCAGGTTCAGGCAGGCGATCGGCCGCGCGCCCATGGTGAAGACGTCGCGCAGAATGCCGCCGACGCCGGTCGCCGCCCCCTGATAGGGCTCGATGAAGGACGGGTGGTTGTGGCTCTCCATCTTGAAGACGCAGGCGTCGCCGTCGCCGATGTCGATCACGCCGGCGTTCTCGCCGGGACCGCGAATGACCCAGGGCGCCTTGGTCGGGAGCTTGCGCAGATGGATGCGCGAAGATTTGTAGGAACAGTGCTCGTTCCACATCGCCGAAAAGATGCCGAGCTCCGTGAAGGTCGGAGTCCGGCCGATGAGCGACAGGATGCGCGCATATTCATCGGGTTTGAGCCCGTGGGCGGCGGCGAGTTCGGCGTCGACTTTGGGTTCGGCTTTGATGGCGGTGGCTGTCAATGGAGCAGAGCCTTGCGCAGGGGCGGCGCTTTTTTTGGCGCCGATGCGGCGCGTCGCGCGCCGGTTTGCCTGAGGTTCTCAGGCGTTTCTCGCCATCTCGATTAGCGCCCGTCGTGCGGCAAGGCAACAGCGCCGGGATGTTGCGCAAGAGTCACAATAAGAAAGAATGAACCGTCCACAGGCTTTTTTTTGATCTTTATCAATTGATATTGCCGTAAAAAAGAGCAACCTTCGGCTCGACTCGGCGCGACGGCGTCGACCGTCTGCCAAAAGATTTCAATGGGGGTTCCGATGAGGAATGTTGTTCGCGGCGCTTTCGCTGCGATTGCGATGGGGACGGCCGCCGTCTCCGCTCACGCAGCTGATTTGGCGAGCATCAAGGAGCCGCTGGCGCCGCCGCCGCCGGTTATCGAGCCCTTCCATCCCTTCCAGGTCCGCCTCAAGGTCGGCGGCGTGATCCCGACCGAAGGCTCGGCCTTCATCACCGATCGCGGCACCGGCAGCTATCTCGCCGTCGGGGGCATCAACCCGTGGCCGCAGACGGCGCTGAACACGCTCGGCTACAGCGGCGGCCCGGGCACCCAGTTCTTTGGTTCGAACACCAATATTTCCTCTTCGATCGTTCCGATGATCGACGTCGCCTATTATCTGACGAAGAACTGGGCGATCGAGGCGATCTGCTGCGTCACCCCGCATCACGTGACGGGCGTGGGTCCGCTTCAGGGCGCCAGCGTCATCAAGACCTGGGTCTTCCCGCCGTCCCTGATGCTGCAGTATCACTTCACCAATTTCGGCGCTTTCCAGCCCTACCTCGGCGTCGGCGTGAACTTCACGACCTTCTGGGGCACGCGCGCCGGCAACCAGACCCAGCCGATCGCGTCCGCCAATCCCGCGCTCAACGCCGCCGTCCCGGGCTTCACCGCCTGGACGACCGCCTATTCGGCAAGCATCACCCCCTCCTGGGGCGTCGTGGGCCAGGCCGGCATCGACTATATGTTCAACGACCGCTGGGGCGTGAACGTCGATGTGAAATACATCATGATGGAGCCGACCGCTCACGTCTGGGCCGCCGCCAATACGACGCCCGTCTCGGTGGGCAGCGGCTGCTTCAACTGCGGCCCGGTCTTCGTCCCGCTGAACCTCGCCGTGAAGATCAATCCGGTCGTCATCTCGGGCGGCCTGACCTATCGCTTCGGCGCGGATTGGGGCGTTCCGAAGCTCTTCTGAGCCGGTTCCCCCGGATCGCAAATAACAGAAAGCCGGCTCCTCGCGGGGCCGGCTTTTTTGATGGCGTCTAAGCAACCCTGCGCCGCCGGCGGCGCGCCAGATGAGACGGCTTCTACGGGCGGCGGCCTGCGCCTATTCGCTCAACATGCGACAGATGGCGTCGAGTTGATCGAGCGTCTGATAGCGGATGCGAAGTTCGCCGCGCTCGCCCTGATTCTTGATTTCGACCGCCATGCCCAGCGCGTCGCAGAGCGTCTTCTCCAGCGCCCGCGTATTCGCGTCCTTTTCCGCCTTGGGCTTGCGGGCCGGCGGCGAAGCGCCCGAGGCGGCCGCCGCCTGCTGCTCCTGCGCAAGGGCCTCGACGTCGCGCACAGTCAAGCCTTCTTCGACAATGCGCCGCGCGACGGCCTCCGGGTTCTCGACGGCGAGCAGGGCGCGGGCGTGGCCGGCGGAAATGGCCCCATCCCGCACCAGAGCCTTGGCCGACTCGGGGAGATTGAGCAGCCTCAGCGTATTGGCGACATGGGATCGGCTCTTGCCGATGATCTTGGCGATGTCGCCTTGTACATAGCCGAATTCAGCGGCAAGGCGTTCATAACCTCTCGCTTCCTCGATGGCGTTGAGGTCCGCGCGCTGCACATTCTCGATGATGGCGATTTCGAGCGCTTCCTTGTCATCCGCCTCATGGATGACAATCGGCACCTCGGCCAATCCGGCCGCCTGCGCCGCGCGCCAGCGCCTTTCGCCCGCAATGATCTCATAGGCGTCGGCGACGCCAGCGATTGCGCGCACGACGATCGGCTGGATAACCCCCTTCTCCCGAATCGAATTGGTCAGATCCGCCAGATCTTCTTCGCGAAAAAGGCTGCGTGGATTTCGCGGATTGGGCCGCAGAAATTCAATCGGCGCCTTGCGCTGGCCGCGCGGGCGCTCGCCAGGCGCCGCCTCGCCTGCATCGCCCAAAAGCGCGGCCAGGCCGCGGCCGAGCCGCCGGCGCGGTTCTTCAGCCATCTTCAAATTTCTCCTGCTTTGGTCTCGACCAACGGGGCGACGTCACGCCGCGCGCAGACGCTTTTCACGCTGAATCACTTCCGAGGCGAGCCTCAGATAGGCCTGGCTGCCCTGACATTTCAGATCGTAGAGCAGCACCGGCTTGCCATGAGAGGGCGCCTCTGACACGCGGACATTGCGCGGAATCATCGTTTCATAGACCTTGTCGCCCATGAAACGGCGCACATCGGCGGCGACCTGGGTCGCCAGATTGTTGCGCGGGTCATACATGGTCAAAACGACGCCATGAATCGACAGCTTCGGGTTGAGCGTCCGGGTGACCTGATCGACGGTCGACAGAAGCTGCGACAGGCCCTCGAGCGCGAAAAACTCGCATTGCAGCGGAACAACAACGGCGTCGGCGCTGGCGAGCGCGTTGATCGTCAGGAGATTGAGCGAGGGCGGGCAGTCGATCAGAATATAATTGTAGTGTTTGCCCTCGTGAAGCTCCGCAGCCGCCAGCTCGGCCAGCGCTCGCTTGAGGCGGAAGGCCCGATCCTTGTCGCCGGCGATTTCAAGCTCGACGCCGAGCAGATCGAGCGTCGAGGGCGCGATGGAAAGGCGCGGCACCACCGTCTCGACGATGGCCTCGGCAAGGCTCGACTCGCCAACCAGCACATCATAGGTCGAGAGCTCGCGGCTTTTTCGATCAACCCCGAGACCTGTCGAGGCGTTGCCCTGCGGATCGAGGTCGATGACGAGCACCTCCTCGCCGACAGCGGCGAGGGCGGTGCCGAGATTGATCGCCGTCGTGGTCTTGCCGACGCCGCCCTTCTGATTGGCGAGGACCAGAACGCGCGGCCCGCTAGTCTGTCCGGTCAAAATCTGCCTCTGGCGGTGAATTGACGACGATTAATCTGGCGCGCGGATGTGTGCGGCTCTGAACTGTGTCGACCCTGAAACTACCGATGCCGGACGCAGCGGTCAATTCGTCCCGCCACTCCTCCCCCTTCAAAAACACCGCCGTCGCGCCTTTTTCCAAGGGTTTGCGCGCCAGTTCGACAAGCTTCCCGAGCGGGGCCAATGCGCGGGCGCTGACGGCGTCAATCCTTTCCGCGAGCGGCGGCAGCGCCGACTCGATTCGCTCGGCATGCACCGTCGCAGGCGCGCCTGTTTCACGTGAAACAGCCCGGAGAAAGGCGGCCTTGCGCTGATCACTCTCGATCAAATGGACATGCGCTCCAGGTCGATCCTTCAGAAGAAGGGCGGTGACGAGACCCGGAAAACCCGCGCCAGAGCCCAGATCAGCCCAAACGCAGGCATTCGGCGCAGCCGCGAGAACCTGCGCCGAATCGGCGAAGTGGCGAAGCCAAATCTCATCGAGCGTATTGGGTGCGACGAGATTAATCTTGGCCTGCCAACGCCTCAACAGCTCC
Organism: Methylocystis sp. IM3; assembly: GCF_038070105.1. Taxonomy (NCBI): domain Bacteria; kingdom Pseudomonadati; phylum Pseudomonadota; class Alphaproteobacteria; order Hyphomicrobiales; family Methylocystaceae; genus Methylocystis; species Methylocystis sp. IM3. The sequence goes on from NZ_JBBPBZ010000002.1 coordinate 7,373, forward strand.
TCATAGAGGGCAAGCTCGCGCTCGATCGGTCGAAGAGCGGGGCAAAGCGCCAACGCTCGCGCGCGCGCCTCGCTCACGCCCGTCGCGCCCGCGCCGCGAGCAGGGTGAGGGCGGAGGGCGTCATGCCATCGATCCGTTGCGCCTGACCAAGGGTGCGCGGCCTGAGATAGGCGAGCTTGCCGCGCAGCTCGGCCGAAAGACCGGCGATCGACTCATAGTCAAGCGCATCCGGCAAGGCGAGTTGCTCATCCCGCCGGAACGCGTCAATGTCGGCTTGCTGCCGGTCGAGATAAACGGCGTAACGGGCGTCGGTCTCGACGCGCTCGGCGGTCGCCGCATCGATTTCCTTCAGTTCAGGCCAAATCTCGCCCAACCGCGCCACGGTCATGCCGGGCAGGGCCAGCAGGGCAAATCCGCTTCTCCGCTGCCCGTCCTGATTGACGGGGAGACCCTGCTTGAGGGCGGCCGCGGATGTGAGCGACACCCCCTCGAGCAATGCCCGGGCGCGGGCGCTGCTCACGGCGCGCGCCGCGAAGATGTCGCGCCGTACAGGCCCGACGCACCCGAGGTCGAGCCCCTTCGGCGTGAGGCGCTCATCGGCATTGTCTGCGCGCAGGGAAAGACGATATTCCGCCCGCGATGTGAACATGCGATAGGGCTCGCTAACCCCACGCGTCACGAGATCATCGATCATCACGCCGAGATAAGCCTCGGCCCGGTCGAAAATGACCGGCGACCGCCTCGCCGCCAGCCGCGCGGCGTTGAGGCCGGCGACGAGTCCCTGCGCCGCCGCCTCCTCATAGCCGGTCGTTCCATTGATCTGGCCGGCCAAAAAAAGCCCCTTCAGGCGCTTCGTTTCGAGCGCCGGCGTCAGTTCGCGCGGATCGACATAATCATATTCGATGGCGTAGCCGGGCCGCAGGATGCGGGCTTCCTCCAGCCCCGGAATGGCGCGGATGAACGCCTCCTGCGTCGCGAGGGGCAGGGAGGTCGAGACGCCATTCGGATAGACAGTATCGTCGTCGAGCCCTTCCGGCTCCAGGAATATCTGATGGCCATCGCGGTCCCCGAAGCGGGTCACCTTATCCTCGATCGACGGGCAATAGCGGGGGCCAGGACCGGAAATCGCCCCTGTTTTCAACGGCGAGCGATGCAGATCGGCGCGGATGATCTCATGCGACCGGGCCGTGGTTCGGGTGATGGCGCAAGCGACCTGCGGATTTTCGATGCGCGCGGTCAAGGCAGAGAAGGGCTCGGGCGTTTCGTCGCCCAACTGCTTTTCGAGCGCATCCCAACGGATCGTCCGGCCATCCAGACGCGGCGGCGTTCCCGTCTTCAGCCGCCCGACCGCAAAGCCCGCGGCGCGCAAGCGACGGGCGAGGCCGAGCGCCGGCGGATCGCCCATGCGGCCGGCCGGCGTGCGTTCGTCACCAATGTGGATCACCCCGCCCAGGAACGTGCCGGTCGTGATCACCACCGCTTCGGCGCGTATCTCCTCGCCGGCCGCGGTCGCCACGCCGCGCACGCGGGCGCCTTCGACGAGAAGATCCTCGACCGACGCTTCGATCACGTCAAGATTGGGCGTCGCCTCGATCGCCGCCAACATGCCGGCGCGGTAGAGCTTGCGATCCGCCTGAGCGCGCGGCCCGCGCACGGCGGGGCCCTTCGAGCGGTTCAACATTCGGAACTGAATGCCGCCGAGGTCCGCAATACGCCCCATGAGGCCGTCCAGCGCGTCAATCTCGCGGACAAGCTGACCCTTTCCGAGCCCGCCAATGGCTGGATTGCAGGACATGGCGCCGATCGTCTGGCGGGAATGCGTGATTAGCGCCGTGCGCGCGCCGAGTCGAGCGGATGCAGCAGCCGCTTCGCAGCCAGCATGGCCGCCGCCGATCACAACCACATCGAAGCTTTTGACAGTCCCCTGCACAGTCCCCAGCCCCTGCTGATCCTTATTCCCAACCGCCTCACTGTTTCACGTGAAACAGCCTGTCTATTTCCCGATACAGAAACGGGAAAACACGGCGTCGAGCACGTGCTCGACATCCACCGCGCCGACAATGCGCCCCAGCGCCCGCGCTGCGGAACGTAAATCCTCCGCGATAAATTCCAAGTCTTTTTCGCTGGAAAGGGCAGCATCAACGCTCTCGAGCGCCGACGCCACGGCCGACCGATGCCGTTCACGGATCAGCAAGGCCGAGGCGCCGTCGCCCAGCCGCGCCTTGGCCCGCTCGGCGATCTCTCTCAGAAACGGCTCCAATCCCGCGCCGCTCTTCGCCGAAACCCCGAGCCAGCCCTCAGGGGCAGGGAGTAGATCGACCTTACCCGCGACCTTGAGGACCTCGGCTCCGACCGGGACCTGTTCGGGCGCCGCCTCGCCGCCAGGAGAAAGCCACAGAACCAGATCGGCGGTCTCGACGCGCCGAAGCACGCGGTCGACGCCAATCCGCTCGATTTCATCGGCGGCCTCTCGCAGGCCGGCTGTATCCACAAAGGTGACGGGAAGGCCGTCGAGATCGAGATGGGCCTCGATCATGTCTCGGGTGGTGCCGGGGGTCGGGGAAACGATGGCCAGATCGCGCCCGGCAAGGGCGTTGAGCAGGGTCGACTTTCCGGCGTTGGGCTTCCCGAGAAGCATGACCAGAAAGCCTTCGCGCATCCGCTCCGAGGCCGGCGCCTCGGCAAGCGCCGCCTGCATCGCAGCGCGCAAAGGGTCGAGCCGCCGCCGCAAGGCCTCCCGGTCGAAGGCTCCGACATCCGCCTCGTCGCTGAAATCGAGTTCGGCTTCGATGAGCGCGGAGGCGTCGATGAGCGCCGCCCGCCAGCCTTCGATCTGCCGCCGCAAGGCCCCGCCCGCGATGCGCAGCGCCTGACGCCGCTGTCCTTCGGTCTCCGCGTCGATGAGATCGGCCAGCGCCTCCGCCTGGGAGAGATCGAGCTTGCCATTCGCAAAGCCGCGCCGCGCAAATTCGCCCGGCGCCGCCGGACGCAGGCCGGGGCGGCGCGAAAGGGTCTTCAGGAGGCCGTCGATCACGGCGCGGCCGCCGTGAATGTGCAATTCAGCGTAATCGTCGCCCGTCGCGGAGTGGGGCGCAGGGAAAAACAGCGCGAGGCCCTGATCGAGCGCCTCGCCACTCTCGGGGTCACGCAAGGTGACAAAACGGGCAAGGCGGGGGGCGCCCGTCGCGCCGGTCAGATCCAGAAGAAGCCCGGCCACGTGAGGACCCGAGAGTCTGATCACCGCGATGGCGGCGCGGCCCGCGCCGGTGCCGAGGGCAAAGATCGTTTCCATGGTCAAGCCGGGAGCCTGTCGACGCCATCCGGACGGCGCGCCGAACTGCCGCGGAGCGTCTCGCGATAGATGCGCCGGAAGGCGAGCGTCGGCGCATCCGTCCTGACCGACTTTTCTTCACCGGGCGGCGGGACTTCGCCGGGCGAGGAGGATTCGACGATCCGGCGATCCTCCCCCGCGATCCGGCCGTTCATGAGACGAAAAACCGGATCGAGCAGGGTCGAGCGGGCGAAATTGCGGATCGTCAGCAGCAGGAGCCGCGTCGCGCCCTCATCTTCCGGAATGCAGGCGACCATGAGGCGTAGGAGTCGGCCGGGCGGGTCGATCGACAGCTCCATGATGTTGGGAAAGCGGTAGTCCAGCGCGCCCGGCCGCGCGACGCCGTCGATTCTGTTCGTCATATGCGCCCCATAGGGTCGCTCTTCGAGATCAATATCCATGCGGCGGCCGCCCTCGACCAGCCGGCTCAGGCCCTTGCCGATCGTCCGGCGGTGGACGAAGGGCAGATGCGGCATGTCGAGCATATTCTCCATCACCCGCGTCCAATGGGCGTTCCACACGACCGACTGGGCGCAAAGGGCAATGTCTGGCGCAAGGAGCGTCTCGGAGACCAGGGGGCCGGCCTGCGGCGCGAAGCCGGTATGGAGCCACAGAAGCCCGGCGATCTCGCGCACGGGCAGGGCGCAGGCGCCGAGATGTTCGCGCTTCGCATCAGGGTTCCAGGGCACGCCGCAATTGCGCCCCTCGCCATCGAAGCGCCATCCGTGAAAGGGGCATTCGAGTTCGCCCTTCACCACCCGGCCGAGCGACAGCGTCACGCCGCGATGCGGGCAGCGGTCGATGAGCGCGCAGGCCTTCCCGGCAGCGTCGCGGAAGAAGACGACGCGCTCCCCGGCGATGCGGCGCGCGAGGGGCTTGCCGGGCCTCAGATCGCGGGAAAGGCAGACGGGAGTCCAGATATTGGCGAAATCAGCAAACATCCGGCCTCCCGAGCTTCCCCTAAAAGCCCAATGAGAGCGGCTCTATCAGGTATTCATCGAATCGAAGAACGCCTGATTGCCCTTTGGCGTTTCCCGCAGCTTGCCGAGCAGGAATTCGATGGCGTCGACCGTGCCCATCGGGTTGAGGATGCGGCGCAGCACATACATCTTCTTGAGGATGTCCGGCGCGACCAGCAGGTCCTCCTTGCGGGTGCCGGAGCGGGTGATGTCGAGGGCCGGGAAGACGCGCTTGTCCGCGACCTTGCGATCGAGGATGATCTCGCTGTTGCCGGTGCCCTTGAACTCTTCGAAGATGACTTCGTCCATGCGCGAACCAGTGTCGATCAGCGCCGTGGCGATGATGGTGAGCGAGCCGCCTTCCTCGATATTGCGCGCGGCGCCGAAGAAGCGCTTGGGACGTTGCAGGGCGTTGGCGTCGACGCCGCCCGTGAGCACCTTGCCGGAGGACGGCACCACCGTATTGTAGGCGCGGCCGAGACGCGTGATCGAATCGAGCAGGATCACCACGTCGCGGCGATGCTCGACGAGGCGCTTGGCCTTTTCGATCACCATTTCAGCGACCTGCACATGGCGCACCGCCGGTTCGTCGAAGGTCGAGGAAACGACTTCGCCGCGCACGCTGCGCTGCATGTCGGTCACTTCCTCCGGGCGCTCGTCGATCAGAAGAACGATGAGATAGCACTCGGGATGGTTCGTCGTGATCGACTGGGCGATGTTTTGCAGTAGCACCGTCTTGCCGGTGCGCGGCGGCGCGACGACGAGCGCGCGCTGGCCCTTGCCGATGGGCGCCACCAGATCGATGACGCGGGACGAGAGATCCTTCCGGGTCGGATCGTCGATCTCCAGTTTGAGGCGCTCATCGGGATAGAGCGGCGTCAGATTGTCGAAGGGCACCTTGTGGCGCACCTTCTCCGGATCCTCGAAATTGATCGTGTTGACCTTGAGAAGGGCGAAATAACGCTCGCCCTCCTTGGGGCTGCGAATCATGCCCTCGACCGTGTCGCCCGTGCGCAGGCCGAATTTGCGAATCTGCGACGGCGACACGTAAATGTCGTCGGGACCGGCGAGATAATTGGCGTCCGGCGAGCGCAGGAAGCCGAAGCCGTCCTGAAGCACCTCCACCACGCCCTCGCCGACAATCTCGACGTCGCGGCTGGCGAATTGTTTCAAAATCGCGAAGAGCAGCTCCTGCTTGCGCAGCAGGGAGGCGTTTTCGACTTCATGCTCCTCGGCGAAAGCAAGAAGCTCGGCGGCGGACTTCGCTTTCAAGTCCGAAAGTTTGATTTCCCGCATGTGGGCCTTCAAGAGAGACGAGCGTTCGGAGAGCGGGCAGGGGAACGGGAAGGGAATTCCGCGCGCCGGAACGATAAGTCGGCGGTCGAGCTTCGACTGTCTGCCAGAGGTGAGGATTTATCTCATAAAGCTTTTTTACGCGCGGCGCAAGCGCGCTCGCAGGCGCTGTCAAAAGGGCTTTACGATGACCATGACGACGATCCCGATCATCAGCACGGTCGGAGCCTCGTTGATGATGCGGAAGAAACGGGGAGTATGGGGATTTGCGTCGGCCGCGAAGCGAGCCAGCAGCGCCCGGTCGTAGAAATGCGCGGCCGTGAGCAGCAGCACGAGGGCCGCCTTCGCGTGAAACCAGCCCTGCGCGAAGGCCCCGCTGTCCGCCGCCATATACAGTCCCGTGAGCCAGGCGACGACCATCGCCGGGGTCATGATGTAGCGGTAGAGCCGCCGCTCCATGATCTTGAAGGTTTCCGACTGCGGGCCGGGCCCGGTCTCCGCATGATAGACGAAGAGACGCGGCAGATAGAGCAGCCCCGCCATCCAGCTGATGATGGCGACGACATGCAAGGCCTTGATCCAGAGATACATTCTTGCTCCTGCGCGGAACCCGCCTGCGCCGTGGCGTCGCGACCGGGGTCGTCGGCCGCCATCCCCGGCCCCTCCCGCAAGGGGGAGAGGAACGGTCACGCCAAAGGTTCGAATTATTTAGCCGCGTCTCACCCTGGCGACCAGGCGCTCGACATGCTCGATGGGCGTCTGCGGCAGGATGCCATGACCGAGGTTGAAGATATGCGGGCGGCCCCGGAAGGCGTCGAGGATCGTGTCGATCTCCCGGTCGAGCGCCGCGCCGCCGGCGATCAGCGCCAGCGGGTCGAGATTGCCTTGCAGGCAGATGTCCTTCGCGGTCTCCGCGACGGCCCATTTGGGATCGAGCGCGGTGTCGAGGCCATAGCCCGCGGCGCCGAGCCGGCGTGTCAGCCCCGGCAATTGCGCGTCCGCCCCGCGCACGAAGGCGATGACCGGCGTCGCCGGACGCTTTGCTTTCAGCTCCGCGACCATGCGGGCGATGGGCCGGGCGCACCAGGCCTCGAATTCATTGGCCGGCAGAACACCCGCCCAGCTATCGAAAATCTGCACCGCTTCCACGCCGGCGTCGATCTGGCGGATGAGATACGCGACCGAGGCCTCGACCAGCCGGTCGATCAACTGCTGGAACGCGTCGGGGTGGCGGAAGGCGAAGAGGCGGGCGGGCGCCTGATCCGGCGTGCCTTTGCCGGCGATCATATAGCTCGCGACCGTCCAGGGCGCGCCGCAAAAGCCGATTAGCGCCACGTCGGACGGCAATTGCGATTTCACCCGGTCGATGGTCTCGAAGACTGGCGAGAGCTTCTCGGCGTCGAAGGCCCCGAGCCGGGCCACGCCCTCCGGGGTCTCGATCGGCGCCAGACGCGGGCCCTCGCCGGTCTCGAAGGAGACCGCCTGCCCCATGGCGTCAGGGACGACCAGAATGTCCGAGAACAGGATCGCGGCGTCGAAGTGGAAGCGCCGGATCGGCTGGAGCGTGACTTCCGCCGCCATGGCCGGCGTGTAGCAGAAGTCGAGGAAGCTTTTCGCCTGAGTCCGGAGCGCCCGATATTCCGGCAGGTAGCGTCCGGCCTGGCGCATGAGCCACAATGGCGGAATGTCCTGCGCCACGCCGCGCAGGGCCGAAATCAGGCGCTTTTCATCGCTCAAAGCCAAAAACCTCCCCGCCTTGCCCGGGCCCATGCCGCAAGCTCGCCTCTGGGTAGCCTGAAAGCGCAAAAAACTAAAATCCTTTAAAAAAGGATTGATTTACTTTTTCTTAACCAGTGCGACGCAGTGGTTAATTTTCGTTAACTTTTTTCCCACAGCCTGATCCGTCCGGGACGAATCCGGCGGGCCTTCGCCGGAGAGCGGAGATAGTGAAGAAAGTGCATTCTCTTCAACATCTTGCGGGGCTCCATGGCTGGGGAAGAAACAGCGCCTTCCTGTGTATGAGTCTTGAGCAGCGGATTCACCGCCGCGTTCCCGACGACCGCTTGCCTGTTGAAAGCCGGCGGGGGATATGCCCAGCTGTCGACAGCGCCCGCGCCGGAAGGCGTCCGTCGTCCCCGCTGTTCAGATCTGTCCCGCCCGGCTGTGGATGAACCTTTTCGTGAGCGAAGACCCGTCCTTTCCCTTGTGGCGCGCCGGCGCGCCGCTGATTCTCGCCTCCAGGAGCGCCGGCCGGCGGCAGGTGCTGGCCCAGGCGGGCCTGCCTTTCGAATCGCGTCCGGCCGAAGTGGACGAACGGGCGATCGAGAAGGCGCTGGGGGATGTGGGCGCCGACGCCGTGGCTGCGGCGCTCGCCCGCGCCAAGGCGCTCGCCATCTCCGCCGAGGCGCCGGGCCGGCTCGTCATCGGGGCCGATCAGGTCGCAAGCTGCGGCGACCGCCTCTTCGGCAAGCCGGAGACGCTGGAGAAGGCCGCGGAGCTTTTGCGCTTTCTCTCGGGCCGGCGCCACAGGCTGCATTCGGCCATTTCGCTCGCGCGCGACGGCGCGCTGGTCCATGAGACGGTGGCCCACGCTGATCTCGATATGCGGCCGTTGAGCGAGACTTTCATCGCGGCCTATCTCACGGCCATGGGAGAGACGGCGCTGACCACCGCCGGCGCCTATCAGGTCGAGGGGCTCGGCGCGCATCTCTTCGAGCAAGTGTCGGGCGACCACTGGACGATCATGGGCCTGCCCCTCCTGCCGCTCATCGACGCCCTGCGCCGTATCGGCGCTTTGGTCGCGTGAACGCATGTTGAAGATCGGCCTCACCGGCTCCATCGGCATGGGCAAATCGACGACCGCCGACATGTTCCGCGAGGCGGGCGCGCCCGTGCTCGATTCGGACCGGATCGTCCACGAGCTCTATCGCGGCGCGGCCGCAGCGCCGATTGAGGCGGCCTTTCCGGGCGTCGTCGTCGATGGCGCGGTCGATCGCGGCCGGCTCGCCGAGAAGGTGCTGGGAGATCCGGCGGCGCTAGAGCGGCTGGAGGGCATCGTGCATCCGCTGGTCTGGGCGGCGCGCGACGCCTTTTTGAAGGAGCAGGAAGAAAAGGGCGCGCGTGTCGTCGTCTATGACGTGCCGCTGCTCTTCGAGACGGGGGCCGAGAAAAGCGTCGACGTCGTCGTCGTCGTGTCCGCGCCGGAAGATGTGCAAAAGGCCCGCGTTCTGGCCCGCCCCGGCATGACGGAAGAGAAATTCGCGGCCATTCTCGGCAAGCAGGTCCCCGATTCGCAGAAGCGCGCCCGCGCCGATTTCGTGGTGCGCACCGATCAGGGCCTCGACGCCGCCCGCGCGCAGGTGCAAGAAATCTTGAGAATTCTGGAAGCGAGAGCCTGATGCGCGAGATTGTCTTCGATACGGAAACCACCGGTCTCGATCCGGCGCAGGGCCATCGTGTCGTCGAAATCGGCGCGGTGGAGGTATTGAACCTCATTCCGACGGGCCGCGTCTTCCACGTCTATATCGATCCCGAGCGCGACATGCCGGAGGAGGCGTTTCGCGTTCACGGCCTCTCGAGGGAGTTTCTCGCGGGCCACAGGAAGTTTCGCGAGATCGTGGCGGAGTTCGTCGCGTTCATCGAGGACAGCCCGCTCGTCGCCCACAACGCCGAATTCGACGTGCGCTTCCTCAACGCCGAATTCGCGATGCAGAAGCTGCCGCCGCTCGCGCCCGCGCGCATCGTCGACACGCTCGCCATGGCGCGCCGGCTCCATCCGGGCAGCCCGGCCTCGCTCGACGCCCTCTGCCAGCGTTACGGCGTCGATCTCTCGCGCCGCGAGAAGCATGGCGCCTTGCTCGACGCGGGGCTTCTGGCGGAAGTCTATGCCGAATTGCGTGGGGGACGGCAGGCGGCGCTGTCGCTTTCGAGCGTGGGCGTCACGCGCCGCGCAGAGCGCAACGATCTGCTCCGCGCGCGTCCGGCGCCGCTCGACAGCCGGCTGACGGCCGAGGAGGACGCGGCGCATCGCGCCTTCGTCGCCGCGCTTGGCAAGGCGCCCCTGTGGGACAAATATCTGCCCCAGATACAGGACAGCGGCGAGCAGTCGCCCACCGCCGCCTAGAGTTTTACGGCGTTACGCCTGGGCGATGGGCGCCTGGCCGGCGGCTTCGGCGGCCTTCTGCTGATAGAGCGCGACGAAATCGATCGGGTCGATGTAGAGGGGCGGGAAGCCGCCGTTGCGCGTCGCATCCGCCACGATCTGGCGCACGAACGGGAAGAGCAGGCGCGGGCATTCGATCATGACGATCGGATGGACCTGCTCCTGGGGAATGTTGATCAGGCGGAAGACGCCGCCATATTCAAGATCGAGCTTGAAGAGGAGGCCCTGCCCCTCGCCCGCCTTGGCGTCGAGCGTCAGCGACACTTCGAAATCGGTCGGCGCGAGCTGCTTGGCGTTGACGTTGACCTGAATGGAAATGTCGGGCGCCTTCTGCTGCGGCCCGAGCGAATTCGGGGCGTGCGGATTCTCGAAGGAAAAGTCCTTCAGATATTGCACGAGCGCATTGAGCGCCGGCGCGCCGCCCGCCTCGGCGTGGGCGCCGTTTCCATTGGTGTCGGTCATATTGGGATCTCCAGCCTCGCGCTGATTCAAGACAAAAAGTCGCGCCCGCCTAACACGTCTCCCTTCCGTGAACAAGGCAGATGCGTTCAGGGCGAAGGAGTTGCGGCCTCGTCGCTCTTCTTGCGCCTTTTCCGTTTTGGCCGGCCGCTCGGCGTCAGATGCTTCCATTCGTGCGGCGCGAGGTCGATGGTCTGCGGGCCGTCGGCGGCGCGGCGGTCCCGGCTTTGACCGCGCAGGCGCGCGAGCAAAGCGGTGCGGACAGAAGGCGATTTCAGCGCGAGGCCGGCGATGTCGGACGCGAAGCCCGGCAGGATCAGCAGGAGAGAGGCGAGGGCCTGCAAGGCTCCGTCGATCATGGCCCCGTCGGCGCGCAGCCGTCCGCGCTCGCGCCAGACCGTCATCAGGCGCTTCACGTCGGAAAGCCCCAGCGCAGTCGTCCCGAGGCCGAGCGCGATCGCGACGAGCAGGCCCACCGCGCGCAGCACGAAGGCGAAGGCAAGAATTTCGAGCGCCAGCCAAAGGCCGAGCGCCAGGCCGACGAGCTTGGTCCTTTCGTTCACTTCCGTAAGAGCTCTCCCGCGAGCTTTTCGCACGCGCCTTCCGGCGCGAAGCCTGCGGCGATCCGCGCGGCCCTTGATTCGTGACATGCGAGCGGCGACATGGTAGCCCAGAACTATTCGATCCGGGAGAGATCAATGTCGCCGACCGGCGAACCCTTCGACCCGTCGCTGATCGTTTTCGCGGCGCTCGCCATTTTCGTCGTCTGGAAACTGCGCTCCGTGCTCGGCGTTCGCATCGACCGCGAGGAGGCGCCGCCGGCGCAGTTCCAGCCGCGCCGCTCGCCGCTCGCCGCCGCGCCCCTGCCCGGCGCGCCGCCGGCGTCGGACTTTCCCGCGCCTCGGCCCGAGGACCGCTGGAAAGGCGTCGCCGACAGCGACGGGGCCGTCTCCGGCCTCGACGCCATCGGAGCCGCCGACCCGCGCTTCGACGGCCGCGCTTTTCTCGACGGCGCGCGCCGCGCCTATGAGATCATCGTGACCGCCTTCGCCAAGGGCGACCGCGACACGCTGCGGCCGCTGTTGTCCAAGGGGGTCTTCGACGGTTTCGCCGGCGAGATCGCCCGGCGCGAGGCGGCCGGCGAAACGATGGAGATGGCGATCGTCGCCATCGACTCCGCATTGGTCGACTCGGCCCGCGCCGAGCCGCGCCTCAACGAGATCACGGTGCGTTTCGCCGTGCGCCTCATGACTGTTCTCAAGGACAAGGCCGGCGAGACGATCGAAGGCGGCCATACCACGCCGGTCGAGGAGCTGTGGACCTTCGCGCGCGATCCGCGCGCCACGGACCCGAACTGGAAGCTCGTCGCCACCCGCCCCGTCTGATCCCTTGCGTCCGCCGGGGACCCTCGCGCCTGTTTCCTTCGAGGCGATCCCCGGTCTCGGCGGCGACGACCTCGCCGCCGCCTTTTCCGTCTTTCGCCGCTCGGCGGCCCGGCTCGCAGCCGGCGGGGCGGAGCAGCGATCCGCCTGTCCGCCGCCACCCGGCCTGATCGAGGCGGCGCGCGCCGCGCTCGAGGGCGAAAGCGCCGGCCCCGATTTCTTCCGCCGCTGGTTCACGGCTTTCGGTCTGCCCGTAAAGGGCTTCGTCACGGCCTATTACGAGCCCGAGGTCGAGGCGCGGCTTTCGCCCGAGCCGGGCTTTGCGACCCCCGTGCTGTCCCGCCCGCCGGATCTCGTCACGCTCAACGCCGAGCCGCTCCCTCTCTTATCGGGCGAGACGCTGTCGGGCGCGCGGCGCCTCCCCGACGGCGTCCTCGCGCCCTACCCGACACGCGCCGCGATCGAGGAAGAGGGGGCGGCGGGAGGATCGGCGCCCCTCGCCTATGTGCGCGATCCGGTCGAACTGTTCCTGATGCAGGTGCAGGGCTCCGCGCGACTGCGTCTGCCAGACGGCCGCCGGCTCGCCCTCACCTATGACGGGCGCAACGGCTGGCCCTATACGTCGGTCGGCCGGCTGATGATCGAGCGGGGCCTCATGCCGCCGGGGGAGATGTCGCTCGAGCGGCTCAAGGCGCGGCTGCGCGAAATGGGCGTCGGCGCGCATCAGCCAGGCCGAAGGCTGATGCAGGAAAACAGATCTTATGTATTCTTCCGCATCGACGAGTCGGATGACCGGACAGGCGGGCCGATCGGAGGCGAAGGCGTTTCCCTGACGCCCCTGCGCTCCATCGCCGTCGACCGGTCGATCTGGAGCTACGGCCTTCCCTTCTGGATCAGCGCGCGGATCCCGTGGGAGGACGAGGCGGAGACGCAGTTTCGGCGGCTGATGATCGCGCAGGATACGGGATCGGCGATTTTGGGAGCGGCGCGGGCGGATCTGTTTTTTGGCGCGGGCGACCGGGCGGGGTCGCTCGCCGGCCGCGTGCGCCACGAGGCCGATTTCATCGTTTTACTGCCGCGCGAGCGGTCAGCGCCATGAGCGACAAACCCCGCTACATTCGCCGGCTGACCCATGCCGAGGCGGAACTCTGGACCATCGTCACGGCGAATGTGCGTCCCTTCCACGCCCGCCCTGCGCCTGTCGAGCCGTCGCCCGCGCCGCCTGCCGCGGAGCCCTTGCGCGAGATGGGGCAAAAGCCCGCGCCCGTCGCCCATCGCGACCGGCCGCCCGCCCCCAAGCCCCCCGCGCCGCTCGTCGAAATCGACCATCGCACCCGCGTCAAGATCAAGCGCGGGCGCCTCGATGTCGGCGCGAGACTCGATCTGCACGGCATGCGGCAGGACGAGGCGCAACGGGCGCTCACGGGCTTTCTGCGCCGCGCCCAGGCGGACGGCGCCAAGGTCGCCATCGTCGTCACCGGCAAGGGCCTGTCGCGCGAGGAGGGCGGCGTGCTGCGCCGGGTCGTGCCCATGTGGCTTCAGGCGCCGCATCTGCGCGACGTGGTGGTGGGCTTCGGGGAAGCGGCGCGCCATCATGGCGGCGAGGGCGCGCTCTATGTGCAGATTCGCCGCGCCGATCGCCTGCGCGGCGGATAGCGGCGCCGCTTTTCGGGCGGCGGCGCCAAAGGAGGCGCGATGTGCAAAGGCAAGACCGTGCTGGTCACGGGTTCGACGCGGGGCATCGGCTATGAAACCGCGCGCGCCTTCGCGGCGAAGGGCGCGGATGTCGTCGTCAACGGCGTGAGCGACGTCGCGCGCGTCGAGGCGGTTGCGGCGGAGATTGCGCGGGAATTCGGCGTCGAGGCGCTGGCCTGGCGCGCGGACGTTTCCGATCCCGTCGAGGTCGCGGCCATGGTCGCGGGGGCCTGCGCGCGCTTTGGCGGCGTCGACATTCTCGTCGCCAACGCCGGCGTCCAGCATGTCGCGGCGATCGAGGATTTCCCGCTCGAGCAATGGCGGCGGGTGATCGAGACCAATCTCTCCTCGGCCTTCTATGCCATGCGCGCCGTGCTGCCGCAGATGAAGGCCCGCCAATGGGGGCGCATCATCCTCATCGCCTCGGCGCATTCCGCCGTCGCCTCGCCCTTCAAGAGCGCCTATGTCGCGGCGAAGCACGGCCTCGCGGGCCTCGCCAGGACGGCGGCGCTGGAGACGGCGGCGCATGGGATCACCGTCAACGCCATTGCGCCGGGCTATGTCTGGACCGAGCTCGTGGAGCGCCAGATTCCGGCGACCATGGCGGCGCGGGGCATGACGCGCGAGGAGGTGATCGACAAGGTGCTGCTCGCGGCGCAGCCGACGCGCCGCTTCGTCACGCCGCAGGAAGTCGCCGCCTTCGCCGTCTTTCTCGCCTCGGAAGAGGCCCGCGCCATCACCGGCGCCGTTCTCCCCATGGACGGGGGCTGGACGGCGCAGTGAAAAAATCTTCGCCGTCCGGCGAAGCGCCGCGCCGCCCGTCGTTCATCAGGGAGAGATCCCGAAGAGGATTTTACAAAATGGCTCCGATTCCCCGCTACCGCGCCCGCTCGGGCGAGAGCTTCCTCGCGGACTTTCTCTCCGCCGGCTTTCGTCCCTTCTTCCTTTTCGCCGCCCTTTGGGCCGCTTTCGCCCTCCCCCTCGCCATCGCCTATCTCGAAGCCGCCGCCGCGCCGCCGTCGCGCTTCGATCCGCCGCTCTGGCACGCCCATGAGATGGTCTTCGGCTTCGGCGGCGCGGTGGTGGCGGGATTTCTGCTCACCGCGATCCCCAACTGGACCGGCCGCATGCCCCTGCAGGGCGCGCCGCTCGCCGGCCTCGTCCTGCTCTGGCTCGCGGGCCGCGCGGCGGTCTTCTTCTCGGCGGACATGCCGGCCGGCGTCGCGGCGGCGCTCGACCTCGCCTTTCCTTTCGTCTTCGTCCTCGTCGTCGCCCGGGAGATCGTCGCCGGGCGCAACTGGCGCAATCTGCCGATGCTCGCGGCGCTGACGCTGCTTCTCGTCGGCAATCTGCTCACCCATCTGGAGGCGATGGGCGTCGCGGCGACAGGGGCGCTCGGCGCGCGCATGGGCGTCGCGACGCTCTCCATGCTCGTCGCCCTGATCGGCGGGCGCATCACGCCGAGCTTCACCCGCAACTGGCTCGTCAAGACTCTGCCGGGCGCCGAGACGCCCGCGCCCTTCGACGCGGTCGACCGCGCGGCGCTGCTGTCGACGCTCGTCGCCCTCGCCGCCTTCGTCGCCGCGCCGGAATTCCGGGGGACGGCCCTGCTGGAGATCGCGGCCGGCGTGGCGCTGTTCTTCCGACTCGCACGCTGGCGCGGCGCCGCGACCGGCCCGGAGCCGCTGCTTTTCATCCTGCATCTGGGCTATGGCTGGCTCGCGCTCGGCCTGCTCCTGATGGGCGCCAATGGGCTTCTCGGCGTCGCCCCGCCGACGGCGCCGCTCCATGCGCTGACCGTGGGGGCCATCGGCACGATGACGCTCGCGGTAATGACCCGCGCCACGCGCGGCCACACCGGCCGCCCGCTGACCGCCGACCGGAGAACGGTGGCGATCTATGTGGCGATCACCCTCGCCGCCGTGCTGCGCATCGCCGCGCCCCTCATCGCGCCCATCGCTGCTCCCTTGGCCGGCGGGGCCTATCTCTCCGCCCTCTGGCTCGCCGGCGCGCTCTGGAGCGCGGCCTATGGATTCTTCGTCCTCTTCTATTTCGACATGCTCACGGGGCCGCGCGCCTGAGGCAAGGGGATGGCCGGGACAGGCCCGGCCGCCCGCGCAGGGGCCTCCCTTGCCGCCTGCGCCCTATTTAGAGGAGCGTCCCCATGCTCGAGAGGAGACGCTCGTGGCAAGAATTTTTTTTGCGCTCACTGCTTTCGCCGCCCTGTTCCTGCTCTCTGGCCCTGCGACGGTCACCGCCCAGAACGCCGCCCAGAATCTCGCCGCGCCGGCCGCGCCTGCGGCCGAGACCGTGACCGGCAAGGGCGTCGTCAAGGCCATCGACACGGAGGACCGGCAGATCCGCATCGCCCATGAGGCGATCAAGGCGCTGGACTGGCCCGCGATGACCATGGCCTTCAAGCTCGGGCCGGGCGTCGACATGGGCGCGCTCGCGCCTGGCATGAAGGTGACGTTCACCCTGAGCAAATCGCCCAAGGGCTATGTGATCGAGCGGATCGAGCGCGCCGACTGAGCGGCGTCACTGACCCAGAATCTTCCTCATGCACCACTCGTAGACGCGCTGCGGGGCAAAACGATTGACGAGAAGCAGGAGCCGCTGGCTCGGCATGGCGACGACGGCGCGCATGGCGGGGGCGGGTTCGTCGAGGATGCGCTCGACCGCCGCCGCGACGGGCTCCGCCGTCGTCGCCTTGTCCTCGAAATCGCGCCTTTTGCGCAAGAAGAGATCGAAGGCTGTTGCGTAGACGCCCTCTTTCGTCGCCTGCGAGAGGCGCCGCGCCGTGTGAATCCCGGTTTTGAAGTCGCCGGGCTCGATGATCGCGACGCGCACGCCGAAGGGGCGCATCTCGAAGCGCAGGGCCTCGCTCAGCGCCTCGAGCGCCGCCTTGCTGGCGCAATAATGCGCTGTGAAGGGCAGTCCGATCCTGGCGGCGAGCGAGCTCATGTTGACGATGACGCCGCGGCTCTCCCGCAGCGCGGGCGCCGCCGCGCGGCAGAGGCGCAGCGCGCCGAAGAAATTGGTCTCGAAGATCGCCCTGGCTTCCGCCATGGAGACATCCTCGACAGAGCCCCGCATGGAATAGCCGGCGTTGTTGACGAGCGCGTCGAGACGCCCGGCCTTCTCCAGGAGTTGTGCGACGCCGCTCTCGACCGAAGCGTCGTCGTCCACATCCATCTCGATCGCTTCGACGCCGTCGATCGCCACGGGGGTCCGCGCTGCGCCGAAAACGCGCCAGCCTCGCGCCGCGAGCCGCTCCGCGCACAGCCGGCCGATGCCCGTCGACGCCCCCGTGATCAAAACCACACGGCCTCTCGCTGTCGCCTGGGTCATGCCAGCCTACTCCATCGTTGCAAATCCTTGCCGCAGCCACGCCGACACGACGCGGTCGTGCCAGGGGACAGGGCTGCCGACGCCATGAAAACCCAGATGCCCGCCATGCGGAGACATCGCGGTCTCTGTCGCCGGGAGGTGCGCCCAATCAATGGCGTCATAGCATGCTCGCGGAATCCAGGGATCGTCCAGGGCGTGAACCACGAGGGTCGGGAGCGCGATGTCCGCGAGGAAAGCCGCAGACGAATTGGATCGGTAATACTCCTCCGCGCCGCGATAGCCGAAGAGCGGCGCCACGAATCGATCGTCGAATTCGAAGACGCTGCGCGCCTGCGCGACGGCCGCGCGCTGCGCCGTCGTGAGCGCTGCGCCGGGCGCGAGCGCCTCGCGCTTCATCGCCGCGAGCAGATAGCGGTGATAGACGAAGTTACGCGGCTCCATCATGCGGGCGCAGGTCGCGGCGAGATCGAGCGGCGTCGAGACGACCGCGGCGCCGGCGACCGGCAAATCCCATGCGCCCTCGCCCATGAATTTGAGAATGAGATTGCCCCCGAGCGAATGGCCGACGAGGATGACGCCGCGTCGCATAAGGGGAGTCGGAAGCGCATGCAGGGCGGCGGCGAGGTCTTCGGTGCGACCCGCGTGATAGCGCCCTTTCGACGTCGGCCGAGACGGCGCCGACCCGCGCAGATTCAGGCGCAGGACGGGCCAGCCCTGGCTTATGAGACGCCGCGCCGCCGCGACGACATTGATGCTCGTCTCGGAGCCTGTGAGGCCGTGCACCAGAACGATCAGCGGCCTCTCTTCAACCGCCGCCGGCCGGTCAAGGCGCGCCGACAGGCGGTCGCCGTCCGAGACCGCCAGCAACAGGCGCTCGGCTCCCGGCGGCTCCGCGGGCCTCGGGACGAGCATGTTGCGGATCGTCTGAAGGTCGGCGCCGAACCAGGGCGCGCGCTCGCGGAAGGGCGGCGGAGCAATAAGCGCGGGCGAGTTCCTTCTGGTCATCGAGCCTTCTCCGAACGGCTCCCGGCGGGAGGCGGCCGGCCTAGCGGCAAGGTTATGTCCGCGCTAGGATAAAAGCGTCCGCTTGCCTTCCTGTCCATTTTTGGGTTTGCCAGACGCGGCGGCGAAAACGAGAGAACTGTCGAATGAGCGTCTTTGTACTCAAATTGACCCCGGCCGAGGTTGTGCGGCTGTTGCGGGCGGAAACGCAGGCGGCCCTGGGCGCGCCCGAACTCAACGTGGCCGCGAAAAAGGAATTTCTGATCGAAGAGGATTTCGACGCCGCGGCCTATGGCCTCGCCGACGCCACGGACTTCGACCTCGTCAAATCGACGGCGGTCCTCACGATCGAGCCGCGCGTCGAAAGCGGTTATTGGGTGCTCGAAACGAGCGTCGAGCGCGATTTCGGCCCCGTGAAGAAGACCGAAGAATACGGCATGACGCCCACCGAATTGTCTCTCGACGAATTCGAGGCGGAGCTCGACGGCGCCGGGACGCAAAGCGTGGTCGTGCGCCTCGTCACCCAGACCGCCGACGGCAAGAAGGATTTCGACGACTGGCTCGCCGCCGCGCAAGCCCGCCACGGCCGCTTCGCATCCAAGAGTGGGGCCGGCGCCAATTCCAATCTCGTCGCGGCGGCGGCGGTCATCGGCCTCGTCGGCGCGGGGCTGTTCTTCGTCGATGGGTCCCTGTTCAGCACGCGGGCGCCCTCGACGCTCGAGAACAATGACGCGGACTGCGCGCCGACGCTCGCCTCGAGCCAGCAGGCGAGCGCCCCCGCCCCGCAAGCGGCCGCTCCCGCCGCCCCGGCCGCTTCCGCCGCCTCGTCGTCCTCCGATGAACTGCTCGCGCTGCAGAAGGACGCGAAGCAGTGGGTGTCGCCGACGGGCGACTACGCCAATGTCCGCCACTCGGCCCTGAAGCAGATCACCGGCGACAATGTCGGCAAGCTTCAGCTCGCCTGGCAGTTTTCGACCGGCGTGCTGCGCGGCCACGAGGGCGCGCCGCTGGTCGTGGGCGACGTGATGTTCCTGCACACGCCCTTCCCGAATATCGTCTACGCCCTCGACCTGAAGGATCCGGACCACAAGATCCTGTGGAAGTATGAGCCCAAGCAGGATCCGTCGGTCGTGCCGGTCATGTGCTGCGACACGGTCAACCGCGGCCTCGCTTACGGCGACGGCAAGATCTTCCTCGCCCAGGCCGACACCACCCTCGTCGCGCTCGACGCCAAGACCGGCAAGCTCGTCTGGTCGGTGAAGAACGGCGATCCGTCGAAGGGCCAGACCTCCACCGCCGCGCCGCATGTCTTCAAGGACAAGGTGCTCGTCGGCATCGCCGGCGGCGAGTTCGGCGTGCGCGGCCACATCACCGCCTATTCGGTGAAGGACGGCAAGCAGGTGTGGCGCGGCTACTCCATGGGCCCCGACGCCGACACGCTGATCGACCCCGACAAGACCACCCATCTCGGCCAGCCGGTCGGCAAGGACTCCGGCATCAGCACGTGGCAGGGCGACCAGTGGCAGACGGGCGGCGGCACCACCTGGGGCTGGTACAGCTACGATCCGGAGCTGAACCTCGTTTACTACGGCTCGGGCAATCCCTCGACCTGGAACCCGGTGCAGCGTCCCGGCGACAATCGCTGGTCGATGACCATCTGGGCGCGCGACCTCGACACCGGCAAGACCAAGTGGCTCTATCAGATGACGCCCCACGACGAGTGGGACTATGACGGCATCAACGAGATGGTTTTGGCCGACCAGCCGATCGGCGGCAAGACGGTCAAGACGCTCGTCCACTTCGACCGCAACGGCTTCGCCTATACGCTCGACCGCACCAACGGCGACCTGCTCGTCGCGGAGAAGTATGATCCGGCGGTGAACTGGGCGACCAAGGTCGACATGGACAAGTCGTCGAAGACCTACGGCCGTCCGCTGGTCGTGGACAAATATTCGACCCAGCACAATGGCGAGGACACGAACACGCAGAACGTCTGCCCGGCGGCTCTGGGTTCGAAGGACCAGCAGCCGGCGTCGTATGACGCGGCGACGGGCCTGTTCCTGGTGCCGACGAACCATGTCTGCATGGACTATGAGCCGTTCCGCGTGAGCTACACGGCGGGCCAGCCCTATGTCGGCGCGACGCTGGAGATGTATCCGGCGGGCAAGGTGCTGGGCGACGGCACGAACAACACGGGCAATTTCATTGCCTGGGACGCCAAGGTCGGCAAGATCGTGTGGTCGAACAAGGAGCAGTTCTCGGTTTGGGGCGGCGCGACGTCGACGGACGGCGGCGTGACCTTCTACGGGACGCTCGAGGGGTATCTGAAGGCGGTCGACACCAAGACCGGCAAGGAGCTCTACAAGTATAAGACCCCGTCGGGCATCATCGGCAATGTGATCACCTATGAGGCGGGCGGCAAGCAGTATGTGGCGGTGCTGTCGGGCGTCGGCGGCTGGGCGGGCATCGGCCTTGCGGCCGGCCTCTCCAAGTCGAACGAGGGCCTCGGCGCCGTCGGCAACTACGCCTCGCTCGCCAATTACACGGCGCTCGGCGGCGTGCTGAGCGTGTTCGCGCTGCCGAACTAAGTTTAAAAAGAAGGGCGCCCGGTTTCGCCGGGCGCCCGAAGCGCTGCGAGACGGCGTCGGCGCCCATCATTTTTTGAGGGCGCCTTCTCTTTTGATCTCAATAGAAGCCGGCTCCCCACGGACCCCAGGCGCCCCAATCCATCATCGCCTGCTGGTTCATTTCCGCCGCCATCAACTGGTCGCTGGCGATGTTCTTGGCGATGCGCATCTGCTGGTAATTCTGAAAGGCGGCCTCATTGCCGACATAGACGCACTGGCATCCGGCGGCGTCGGCATAGACATAGAAGTTCTTGCCGTTCTTCACGTGCAGAACGAGCTTGTTCTGCGGCATCGCCTTGAGATTGGCGAGTTTGGCCGGGCTGTCCGCGACCTTCATGTTGAATTGCGCCGCGGCCAGCATGTTTTCGGTATCCTGTGCCCCGATGCTCGCGCAGGCGGAGAGGGTGAGAACCGCCCCGATCGTCGCCAATCTTTTCATCTGCATCCCACTCCATACTGTTGGAATTTTCAATGTGCGGCGCAGCTTTCGCCCCGCGCCCGACAAAAAGCAAGCGCGGGGCCGCCGGAAGGCGCCCCGATTTGTCCGCCAGGACGAATCCGATCGTCTCTCGCCGGCCCGCCGCCTAACAGCAGCGAAACGCCCGCGCGCCGCCCGCGCCGAAGCGCGCATCCTCGCGCGCCCGGAAAAACTCCTCGCGCGTCATGACCGGCTGGTTCTCATGCGCGGCGCGCGCATGGGCGACATAGGCGTCGTAATCGCCCTGTCCGACCATCAGCCGCGCGCCGTCGCGCAGTTTCGCGGCGAGTCTGGCGAGATCAAGCCCCGGCAGGCTGCAGCAATTCATCTTCGCTCTCCCGCGTGGTGACGGTCTGCGCCGCGCGCGCGGCGCGAATGGCTCGCAATGCAAAGCCGAGAATGGCGAGGACCAGGACGATGTAGATCGCGCAGAGCGTCGCGTCGACATAGTCGTTGAAGATCACGCGGCGCATCTCCTCGAGCGTCTTGGCCGGCGCGAGCAGCTGGCCCTTGTCGAGCGCCGCGGCGAATTTGCGCGCATGCGCCAGAAAGCCGATGCGCGGATCCGCGTGGAAGATCTTCTCCAGTCCTGCCGTCATGGTGCAGATGTAGAGCCAGCTCGTCGGAACGATCGCGACAAAGGCGTAACGCTCCCGTTTCATGCGATAGAGCACCACGACGCAGAGCGTGAGCGCCATCGCCGCGAGCATCTGATTGGCGATGCCGAAGAGCGGCCACAACGTATTGATGCCGCCCAGCGGGTCGATGACGCCCTGATAAAGAAAATAGCCCCAGCCCGTGACCGCGACGCCCGTCGCGACGAGATTGGGGCCCCAGGCCTGCGTCTCCCTGAAGGCGGGGACGAAGGTCCCGATCAGATCCTGAATCATGAAGCGCGCGACGCGCGTGCCGGCGTCGATGGTGGTGAGGATGAACAGCGCCTCGAAGAGAATGGCGAAGTGATACCAGAAGGACATGGCGGTCGAGCCGCCGATGACGGAAGACAGAATCTTCGCCATGCCGACGGCGAGCGTCGGCGCGCCCCCGGTGCGCGAGAGAATGGTCTTCTCGCCCACCTCCTGCGCGACGCCCGCGAGCGTTTCCGGCGCGACGGCGAAACCCCATGAGGAAATGGCCGCCGCCGCCGCCTCGGGCGTCGCGCCGATGACGGCGGGCGCGCTGTTCATGGCGAAATAGACGCCGGGCTCCAGCACGCTCGCCGCGATCAGCGCCATGATGGCGACGAAGCTCTCCATCAGCATGGCGCCGTAGCCGATGACGCGCGTCTGCGTCTCGTCGGCGATCATCTTGGGGGTCGTGCCGGAAGAAACCAGCGCATGGAAGCCCGAGACCGCGCCGCAGGCGATGGTGATGAAGAGGAAGGGAAAGACGCTGCCCGCGAAGACCGGGCCGGTCCCGTCGATGAAGCGGCTCACCGCCGGCATCTGCAAATCGGGCCAGACGACGAAAATGCCGAGCGCGAGCGACAGGATCGTGCCGATCTTCAGGAAGGTCGAGAGATAATCTCGCGGCGCGAGCAAGAGCCACACGGGCAGAACCGACGCGACGAAGCCATAGGCGATCAGCATGAAGGCGAGCGTCTCGCCCTTGTAGCTGAAGAGCGGCGCGAGCGCCGCGCTCTCCGCGACCGTGCGCCCGAAAGCGATGCTGGCGATGAGCAGCGCGAAGCCGATGACGGACATTTCGCCGATGCGGCCGGGGCGGATGTAACGCCCGTAAACGCCCATGAAGACGGCGATGGGCAGCGTGGCGAAGACGGTGAAGGCGCCCCAGGGACTGTCCGCGAGCGCCTTGACGACGACGAGCGCCAGCACCGCGAGCAGGATGATCATGATCGAGAGAATGCCGACCATGGCGATGACGCCGGGGATCTCTCCCATCTCCGTCTTGATGAGGTCGCCGAGCGAACGGCCGTCGCGGCGCGTCGAAATAAAGAGGACGAGAAAATCCTGAACGGCGCCGGCGAAAATCACGCCGGTGAGAAGCCAGAGCGTGCCGGGCAGATAGCCCATCTGCGCCGCGAGCACGGGGCCGACGAGCGGGCCGGCGCCCGCGATCGCCGCGAAATGATGGCCGAACAGCACCCACTTGTCCGTCGGCACGTAATCGAGCCCGTCATTGCGCCGATGCGCGGGCGTGCGGCGGCGCGCGTCGAGGCCGAGCACCCTGTCCGCGATGAAGCGCGAATAGAAGCGGTAGCCGATGGCGTAAACGCCGATCGCTGCGGTGACGAGCCACATGGCGTTGACCGGCTCGCCGCGCGCGTTCGCGAGCGTATAGAGCGCGTAAAGCGCGAGCAGGAAAACAAGCGCCCAGGGGGCGAGGGCAAGCGGATGCTTTCTGGCGTGATCGGACATGTTCGGGCCTTGGGCGATTCCGCCCTCTCCCGCGCGTGGAGAAAGGGCAGGGTGAGCGGCGTTTGAAATGATGTTTTTACGCTTCAACTAAACGCTCGCGCCAAGGAGCGTCTACAATTTCCGCTTGCCTGTCCCCGTCATGGCCGGGCTCGGCCCGGCCATCCACGCAACCGCGAGAGGCTTACTCCGCCGCCTCCGCCGCCGCCGGTTCGTAATTGAGGATCGGCGAAAGCCAGCGTTCAACCTCCGAAACCGCCATGCCCTTGCGGCGCGCGTAATCCTCAACCTGATCGCGCTCCACCTTGGCGACGCCGAAATAATGCGCCTGCGGATGCGCGATATAGAGGCCGCTCACCGAAGCGGCGGGCGTCATGGCGAAGCTTTCGGTGAGCTTCACGCCCGTGCGCTTCTCGACCTCGAGCAGACGGAAGAGCGTTTCCTTCTCCGTATGGTCGGGTTGCGCCGGATAGCCGGGCGCCGGGCGAATGCCGGCGTAGGGTTCGGCCGCGAGCTCCTGCGGCGAGAAGGATTCCTCCTTCGCGTGCCCCCAGAATTCGCGCCGCACGCGCTCGTGCATGCGCTCCGCGAAGGCTTCGGCGATGCGGTCGGCAAGCGCCTTCACCATGATCGAGCCATAGTCGTCGTTCGCCCGGGCGAAGCGCGCGGAGATCTTCTCTTCCTCGGCCCCGGCCGTGACGACGAAGGCGCCGACATAATCGGCCTTGCCGCTCTCCTTGGGCGCGACAAAATCCGAAAGTGCGATATTCGCCCGGCCGTCGCGCTTGCCGAGCTGCTGGCGCAGAGTGAAGAAGGTCGCAAGCGTCTCGTTGCGCGACTCGCCCGTGTAAAGCGCGATGTCGTCTTCGACGCTGTTCGCCGGCCAGAAGCCGATGACGGCCTTGGGCGTGAACCAGCGTTCCTCGACGATGCGTTTCAGCATCGCCTGCGCATCCTCGAAGAGACGGCGCGCCGCCTCGCCGCGCTCGGGATCGTCGAGCAGCGCCGGATAGCGGCCCTTGAATTCCCAGGTCTGGAAGAAGGGCGTCCAGTCGATATAGGGGATGAGCTCGGCGACATCGTAGCTCGCAAAGGCGCGCGCGCCGATGAAGCCCGGCTTGACGGGCGCATAGGCGCCCCAGTCGATCCTGTAGGCGTTGGCCCGCGCCTGCGCCAGCGAGACGCGCTGCTTGTCGGCCTGGGCGCGCGCGTGCGCCTCCGCGACGCGCTCATATTCGGCGCGCGTCTCGGCGATGTAGCCGTCGCGGGACCTCTCGGAGACGAGCGCCTGCGCCACGCCCACCGCGCGGCTTGCGTCGGTGACATAGACCGCCTGGCCGCGCCGGTAGTTGGGGCTGATCTTCACCGCCGTGTGCACGCGGCTCGTCGTCGCGCCGCCGATGAGAAGCGGCACGTCGAGACCTTCGCGCTCCATTTCGGCGGCGACGAAGCACATCTCATCGAGCGAGGGCGTGATGAGGCCCGAGAGGCCGATGAGATCGACCTTCTCCTTCTTCGCCGTTTCGAGAATCTTCGCGGCCGGCGTCATGACGCCGAGATCGATCACCTCGAAATTGTTGCAGCCCAGCACCACGCCGACGATGTTCTTGCCGATGTCGTGCACGTCGCCCTTGACGGTCGCGAGCAGAATCTTGCCGGCCGAGGAGCGCGCATCCTTGCCCGCCTCCATGAAGGGCATGAGATAGGCGACAGCCTGTTTCATCACGCGCGCCGATTTGACGACCTGCGGCAGGAACATCTTGCCGGCGCCGAAGAGATCGCCGACGACATTCATGCCGGCCATCAGCGGGCCTTCGATCACGTCGAGCGGACGCGCCGCCTTCTGTCGCGCCTCCTCCACGTCGGTCTCGATAAATTCGGTGATGCCGTTGACGAGGGCGTATTCGAGCCGCTTCTCGACGCCGTGCTCGCGCCAGGCGGCGTCCTTCTCGGCGGATTTGGCGCCCGCGCCCTTGTATTTCTCCGCCGCCTCGACCAGTCGCTCGGTTGCGTCCTTGCGGCGGTTCAGCACCACGTCTTCGCAGAGTTCGCGCAGCTCGGGGTCGATCTCGGCATAGACCGCGAGCTGCCCGGCGTTGACGATGCCCATGTCCATGCCCGCCTGAATGGCGTGGTAAAGGAAGACGGAATGCATCGCCTCGCGCACGGGCTCATTGCCGCGGAACGAGAAGGAGAGGTTGGAGACGCCGCCCGAGACATGGGCATGCGCGAGATCGCGCTTGATGACCCCCGTCGCCTCGATGAAGTCGACGCCGTAATTTTCATGCTCCTCGATGCCGGTCGCCACCGCGAAGATGTTCGGGTCGAAGATGATGTCCTGCGGCGGGAAGCCGACTTCCTGCGTGAGGATCCTGTAGGCGCGCGCGCAGATCTCGACCTTGCGCTGGAGCGTGTCGGCCTGGCCCTTCTCGTCGAAGGCCATGACGACGACCGCCGCGCCATAGCGGCGCACTTTCATCGCGTCCGCGATGAATTTCTCCTCGCCTTCCTTGAGCGAGATCGAGTTCACCACGCCCTTGCCCTGCAGGCATTTCAGCCCCGCCTCGATCACCTCGAACTTGGAGGAGTCGACCATTACCGGCACGCGGGCGATATCCGGCTCGGCGGCGAGCAGATTGAGGAAGTCGACCATGGCGCGCTCGCTGTCGAGCAGGCCCTCGTCCATATTGACGTCGATCACCTGCGCGCCATTCGCCACCTGATCGCGCGCGACGTCGAGCGCCGCGGTGTAATCGCCATTGGTGACGAGCTTGCGGAACTTCGCCGAGCCCGTGACATTGGTGCGCTCGCCGACATTGACGAAGGGAATGTCCTTCGTCAGCGCGAAGGGCTCGAGGCCGGAAAGCCGCAGCAGCGGCTCGATCTTCGGGACGACGCGCGGGGCGAGCCCCTTCACCTTCTCGGCGATGGCGCGGATATGATCGGGCGTGGTGCCGCAGCAGCCGCCGAGAATGTTGACGAGGCCCGCGGCGGCGAATTCGCCGACGAGCTCCGCCATATATTCCGGGCTCTCGTCATAGAGGCCGAATTCATTGGGAAGGCCCGCATTGGGGAAGGCGCAGACGCGCGTATCCGCCACGCGGCCGATCTCGGCGATGTGCTGGCGCATCTCGCGCGCGCCGAGCGCGCAGTTGAAGCCGATAGAGAAAGGTTTCGCGTGGGCGAGCGAATTCCAGAAGGCGATCGAGGTCTGGCCGGAGAGCGTGCGGCCCGAGAGATCGGTGATCGTGCCCGAGATCATGATGGGAAGGCGGGTTCCCACTTCGTCGAAAGCGTCTTCGAGCGCATAGATCGCCGCCTTGGCGTTCAGCGTGTCGAAGATGGTCTCGACGAGCATGATGTCGGCGCCGCCGGCGATGAGGCCGAGCGCGGCTTCCTTGTAGGCGACGCGCAGCTCGTCGAACGTGACGGCGCGAAAGCCGGGGTTCGAGACGTCCGGCGAAATGGAGGCGGTGCGGTTCGTCGGGCCGATCGAGCCGGCGACGAAGCGGCGCACGCCCGTCCTGGCGGCGACGTCATCGGCTGCGGCGCGGGCCAGCCTGGCGCCCTCGAGATTGAGCTCATAGGCGAGAGATTCGAGCCCATAATCGGCCTGGGCGATCGTCGTCGACGAGAAGGTGTTGGTCTCGATGATGTCGGCGCCCGCCTCGAGATAGGCGGTGTGAATCGCCTTGATCGCGTCCGGCTGGGTGAGGATCAGCAGGTCGTTGTTGCCGCGCAGATCCTTTGCGTGGTTCTTGAACCTGTCGCCGCGGAAATCCGCTTCCTCGAAGGCGTGGCGCTGGATCATCGTCCCCATCGCGCCGTCGAGGATGAGGATGCGCGTTCGCGCGGCTTCCTCCAGCGCCTTGAGGACGTTCTGGCCGTGAGCTTTGTCGAGGGTCATGCGTTTACTTTCTCGCGAACGGGACGGACGCCGAGGAGATGGCAGATCGCGAAGACCATATCGGCGCGATTGTTGGTGTAGAAATGGAATTCGTCGACCCCGGCGCGGGCGAGGCCCATCACCTGCTCGACGGCGGTGGTGGCTGCGACGAGCGCGCGGGTCTCGGGGTCGTCGTCGAGGCCCTCGAAGCGCTCGGCGACCCAGCGCGGAACGCTCGCGCCGGCCTTCGCCGCGAAACTGGCCACCTGGCGAAAATTGCGGATGGGCATGATGCCGGGAACGATCGGGATTTTTATGCCCCGCGCGCGGGCCTTGTCGAGGAAGCGGAAGTAGATGTCGTTGTCGAAGAAGAACTGCGTGATGGCGCGCGTCGCGCCGGCGTCGATCTTCGCCTCCAGCGCGTCGAGGTCCTGCTCGATCGAGGCGCTTTCGGGGTGGCCCTCCGGATAGGTGGAGACGGAAATCTCGAAGTCATGCAGGCGCCGGATGCCGCGCACGAGATCGGAGGAGCTGGCGTAGCCCTCGGGATTGGGTTCGAATTTCGTGCCGACGCCCGTCGGCGGATCGCCGCGCAGCGCAACGATGTGGCGCACGCCCGCCGCCCAATATTCCCGCAGGATGTCTTCGATCTCGGCTGCGGAGGAAGAGACGCAGGTCAGATGGGCGGCCGGCTTCATCGCCGTTTCGCGGGCGATGCGCTCGACGATGGCGTGGGTGCGCTCGCGCGTCGAGCCGCCCGCCCCATAGGTGACGGAGACGAAATGGGGCTTCAGCGCCTCGAGGCGCTTGACCGACTCCCAGAGCTGTTTCTCCATTTCCGCGCTTTTCGGCGGAAAGAACTCATAGGATATCTTGAAACGCTTGCCGGCGGCGGTGGGGTGGAGCGCGTTGAACATCAGGCAATCTCATAGGAAGACGCGGGAATCTTGTCGGCGATGATGCGCGGGTCGCGGGCGAGCCAGAGGGAAACGGTGAGCTTGGCCCCTTCCCGGACGTCCGGCGCGAGTTCGCGGTGCAGGACCGTCTCCAGCCCCGCCTGGGCGAGAAGCCCGGCGATCTCCTCTTTCGAAAAGCCAAGACGGCGATGGGCGTGCTTGTCGCGCAGCGCCTCTTCCTGATGGGGCGCGAAATCCACGACGAGAAGTCGGCCGCCCGGCGCCAGCGCGCGCGCCGCCTCGCGCAGGGCGCGGGCGGGGTCGTCGAGATAATGCAGCACCTGATGCATGATGGCGAGATCGACGGAGTTGCGCTCGACGGGCGGCGCGTACATGTCGCCCTGCCGCAGCTCGATGTTGCGCAGCCCCGTCTCCTCCATCCGCCCGCGCGCCACGGCGAGCATGGCGGTGGAAAGATCGACGCCGATGGCGCGCTCGGCGCGCGGCGCGAAGAGCTCCAGCATGCGTCCGGCGCCCGTACCGAGATCGAGCACGCAGCGCAGAGGCTTGTCGCCGACGGCCTCGCGCATCGCCGCTTCGACGAGCGCCTCGGGCGCGTGCAGGGACCGGATGTCGTCCCACTCGGCGGCGTGGGCGGCGAAATAGCGGGCGGCGTTTTCGGCGCGGGCGTGGCGAATGTCGGCGAGCCGGGCCTGATCCTCCGCGAGCACGGGGTCGCGCGGATCGAGCCAGGCGGAAAGATTGCGGGCCAGCGCCCCGGCGTCGCCGCCGGGCGCGAGGCGGAAGAAGGCCCAGGCCCCTTCGCGCCGCCGTTCGACGAGCCCGGCTTCGACCAGAAGCTTGAGATGCCGCGAGACGCGCGGCTGCGACTGGCCGAGAATGGCGACCACTTCGGTGACCGTCAGTTCGGACTGCGCCAGAAGCGCGAGAAGACGCAGCCGCGTCTCTTCGGCGGCGGCGTTGAGCGCCGCGAGCGCTGGCTCCAGTCTGAGGCGATGCGGGGCGGTCATGGGCTTCTCGGTCAAGATATAAAGATATCTATATGCGTTGATCGAGAGGGAGGCAAGCGCCGCCGGGACGAGAAACGGCGTTCTGGAAACCGGAGCAATTAGTGGCTTGACGGGAATTGGAAGCGGGCGCATCCTCCTCTCATCGCACCCGTCTCCAGCACATGGCGAGGCGGGACCCCTCGGGCGGGACCTCGAGGCGAGCGCGATCAGGAAGCGCCGACGAACTCCCCTGTCGTCGGCGAAGCCGTCGGAAGCAAGGTTGAGAGGAGCATGACGCCACCGGGTCAGATTGCGTGACCGGCGTGTCGTTCCGGTCACATCGGGAAGTCAGGCTCAGCGCTGCCTGACGACTACCGAACCCTCCAGAGAGCTGCAACTTAACCAGGGTAGCCCGCCGCGAAGGCCAAGCAGCGGGCAGGCCCGACGTAGAGACTGGACCACCCAGACCGCTTCTCAAGGAAGCTTCGGCCCCGTGCGCTTCTAGCGACGGGGCCTTTGGTCGTCGAGACGCGCCGTCTGCGCGCCACCCCCCAATATGATCCATCGCGAGACGGGCTTTTCCCTCCCCCTTCGGATTGGTCAGGCTTCGCGACAAAAAAAAACCCTCCGGTCCGGGACCGGAGGGGGTTTTATCGCTGGTCCGGTCCTTTACGCCGGGGCCTTCTCTTCCTCGCTGGCGACGACCTGAAGGAAGGTCTCGGCCGCCTCGCGGCGCTCGAAGACATGCGGCTGCAGGCCGCGCTTGGCCATGGCCTCCTTCATCTTCATGCGGGCGAAGGCGCTCGTCGCGTAGCGCGTCGTCGTCAGATAATAATGCTGGCTCAGATATTCGATCATCTCGGCGTAATCATCATAGAGCGCCTCGTTGATCCGCGCGCCGTCGTGGTTGACGACGGAATTGACGCGCTTGCCGACCTTCTGACACGCCGCGACCAGCGCATTGCGCATCTCGTCGATGTCCTTCTTGGTGCGCGCGTTCCAGCCCTCGAGATTGAGGAAGAGGATGTTGCGCGCCGGATCATAGCTGATGCGCTGATCGAGATTGAGATTGAGCAGATCGTTGATCAGCCCCATCGGCTCGTCGATGAAGATGCGCCGGTCCATCAAATCCGGCTCATTGATGATCGGCTTGAAGTCCATGAAGGGCAGAATGTGCTTTTCGATGTCTATGCCCGGCGCGATCTCGACGAGCTCCAGCCCCTTGTCGGCGAGTTTGAACACGCAACGCTCGGTCACGTAATAGACCGGCTGCCGGCGCTTCTGGGCGAACTTGCCCGAGAAGGTGATCTGCTCGACGGAATTAAGAAACTTCTTGTTGCGGCCTTCCTGAAGGATGTTGACCTTGCCGTCGGCGATCTCGACGCGCAGGCCGCCATTGGTGAAGGTGCCGGCGAAGACGACGAGCCGCGCATTCTGGCTGATGTTGATGAAGCCGCCGCAGCCGTTCAGGCGCCCGCCGAATTTCGACGTGTTGACATTGCCCTGCAGGTCGCATTCGGCCATGCCGAGGCAGGTCATGTCGAGACCGCCGCCGTCGTAGAAATCGAACTGCTGGTTCTGCTGGATGATGCTGTCGGCGTTCATCGCCGCGCCGAAGCTCGACCCGGACGCCAGCACGCCGCCGATGGCGCCGGCCTCGGTGGTCAGGGTGATGTAGGGGGTGAGCTTTTCCTCATTGGCGACGGCGGCGATGCCCTCCGGCGCGCCGACGCCGAGATTGACGACGCCATTCGGCGGCAGCTCGAAGGCGGCGCGGCGGGCGATCACCTTGCGCTCGTCGAGCGGCATCTTGGCGAGCTTCTCGACCGGGACGCGCACTTCGCCGGCGAGCGCGGCATTGTACATGACGCCGTAGTTCATGCGGTGCATTTCGGGCTGATCGGCGACGACGACGGCCGAGACCAGAATGCCCGGCACATGAACGTCCTTCGGCTTGATCGACCCCTGCTCGACGATGCGCTCCACCTGGGCGATGACGAGGCCGCCATTGTTGTGGGCGGCCATGGCCTGGGCGAGATTGTCGAGAACGAGCGCCTCTTTCTCCATGCTGATGTTGCCGGAGGGATCGGCCGAGGTGCCGCGGATGAAGGCGACGTCGATCTTGGTGGCGATATAGAAGAGCCACTCCTCGCCCTGGATGTTGTGATATTTGACGATGTCCTCGGTCGTGACCTCATTGACCTTGCCGCCGCCGAAGCGCGGATCGACGTAGGTGTAGAGGCCGACCTTGGAGAAGAGCCCCGGTTGGCCGGCGGCGCAGGCGCGGTAGAGCTGGGAAATGACGCCCTGCGGCAGGTTGTAGCCCAGAATCTTGTTTTCCTGGGCGGCCTGCGCGACCTTCGGCATGCGGCCGAAATTAGCGGCGATCACGCGCTTCAGCAGCCCCTCGTGATGGAAGCGGCCGGTGCCCAGGCCCTTGGAGTCGCCCGCGCCGGCGGTCATGATGAGGGTGAGGTCGCGCGGATGCTGCGACTCGACGAAACGCTTCTCGAGGGCGGCGTGCAGCGCCTCGGGGATACAGCTCTGGACGAAGCCCGTGGTGGTGACGACGTCGTTGTCGCGGATGAGCGCAATCGCCTCGTCGGCGCTGATGACCTTGTTGTTCGCCATGTCCTTCTGGGTTCCCCTCGAATCCGCTCTTGATTGCGCGGGCGCCCATTCGCGCCGCCGCCCGGCGGTTCCTGTGCTCAAATGACGGGCGCGAGCCTAGAGACCGCGTACACAAAGCGCAATAGCGACGATGCCGCAGGAAGGCTAGTCGCCGCGATAGACGCAGCCCTCGAAGCAGCTGTCCCGGAAAATCCCGACTTCGGAGAGGCCCGGCGCGTCGGGCGCAAGCTCCCGCCAGACATAGAGGCAGAGGTTCTCGAGCGTCGGCTTGCCGAGCCCGTCCAGATCGTTGAGGAAGGAATGGTCGAGCTTTTCCCGCAGAACCGCGAGGCGGCGGCCGAGCTTGCCGAGGTCGATCACCCACTGCTCCTCGGGGTGGCGCTCGCCGCGCAGGCTCACGCGCACGCGGAAGGAATGGCCGTGCAGGTTGCGGTATTTGCCGCCGTCCTTGGCTTCCGGATCGTAAAGGGCGTGCGCCGCCTCGAAATAGAACTCGCGGTAGACTTCGAACGTCGCCACCTTCACTTCACCCCGATCATCTTGTGGGTTTGCAGCGACAGGCGCCAGCGCGGATGCGCGAGGCAATAGTCGACCGCGGCCCTCGTATTGCGCAGAATCTCCGGGCCGTCCATGGGCTGGAGCAGGAAATGGCCAAAGTCCAGCCCCTCGTAGAGCGACGGGTCGGCGCCCGCCTGCGGATAGACGAGCTTGAGCTCGTCGCCGCGGGTCTGCCTGAGCGGCGCTCCGGCCTTCGGCGAGACGCAGATCCAGTCGAGGCCGGGCAGGGCCTCGATCGAGCCATTGGTCTCGACGGCGATCTCGAACCCTTCGCGATGCAGGGCGTCGATCAAGGGTGCGTCGATCTGAAGCATGGGCTCGCCCCCGGTCAGGACGGCGAAGCGCCCCTCCCGCTCCGGCCCCCAGAGCGCGGCGAGACGCCTCGCCAGCGTTTCGGCGTCGGCGAATTTGCCGCCCGCTTCGCCGTCGGTCCCGATGAAATCCGTGTCGCAGAAGCGGCAGGTCGCGTCGGCGCGGTCGTCTTCGCGCCCGCTCCAGAGGTTGCAGCCGGCGAAACGGCAGAAGACCGCGGCGCGGCCGGCGTGCCGGCCCTCGCCCTGTAGCGTCTTGAAGGCTTCCTTGACTGAATAGGCCATGGCTCCGGCCCCGCCGCGCGATCCTGTGCGCGCGGCCGCTCTATCGTTTCGCAGGCCGAAGGTCCAGCGCAAGCCCGAAGTCCGCCGCCTGCGCCCGCCCCCGTTTGCCGCTTCTCACCCGTTCTTGGGCAATTCCTCGTCCTTGCCGTCGGGGTCGCCCTTGGGCTGGGGGCGCGGGTCGAGACTGCGGATATAGGAAACGATGTCCTCAATTTCCTTCCGGGACAGGTGCATGTCCGGCATCGGCGGATGCGGGTCCATGAGGAAATTGCCGAGCTGCTTCCTGTCCGTGCGCCGTTTGGCGACATCGAAGAAGGAGGGCGCGTCGGCGTTGGCCGAGCTCTGGTCCTTCGAGACGACGTGGCAGCTCGCGCACCAGCGCTTGGCGATCGCCGCGCCTTTTTGCGCGTCCCCGGCTGCCGCCGGAACGGCGATGAGCGCCGCGGCGCCGGCGAGGCCGAGAAGGATCGAGGCGCGTGAAACAGAAGCCATTCGTTTTGTCCTTTTTGGCGCCATGGCGGCCGCCGCGATTCGCCGCCCGGCGAGGCGCGATGTAAGCACAATTGGAGGGCTGGCGGAACGCTGACGCGCCTGCCGCCACGCACGCCCGTTCACAAGCGCCTTGCGCCGGACCTTCCGGATCGTCTTCGCAGGCGCGAAACACGAAGCCGGATCGCCGCTAGTGCAATTTTGCAACAGTTATTGTGCTCTTGTTGCAACACCGCAGGAACATAAGCGGCAGGCGGGTTCCCGCCGGGCCAGAAGCCCCTTTTCAGCCATAAAAGCTACGATAAGGTCCCCTGGTCACTTGCTCATCCAAGGTGCGGGAAGACAGCCCGGCGGCCGGTCGCCGCAGGGGACGGGCGTCTGTTTCTCCAGACCCTCTGGATGTGGGGCGAAGCGGTTTTATTTTGCGTTGGGGGTCGCCTGTTTTCCAGGCGCCGGGGGTTCGGGATGTCGGGTCGCACGATGGTTGCATGGGCGCATAAGAACGCAATCTCCGCCGCATCGCAAAAGCCGGGGCGCGCCATGCTGCCCGCGTGCCTGTTCGCGGCGAGCTTCGCCATGTTCGTGACGGCCTTCGTAGATCCGGCGCCGGCGCTCGACGCGCCCGCCGTTCGCGCGCCCGAAACGTCTCCCTTGCCCATGTTCAAGAATCCCCGCGCGGCGTTGCGGGCCGGGCTCGAGAGCTATCATGCGGGCGACGCGAGCGCCTCCGTGGCCGCGCTGCGCTACGCCGCCGAGGGCGGCGAAGCCCTTGCGCAGTGGAAGCTCGGCCGAATGTACGCCGATGGCGACGGCGTCGGCCGCGACGACGCCAAGGCCTATGAATATTTCTCACGCATCGTCGAGCATTTCGCCGAGGCCGACCCCGATCCGCGCGAGCGCTCGATGGCGGCGAACGCCTTCGTCGCCGTGGGCCTTTATCTGAGGGACGGCGTCCCCTCTGCGAGGATCGAGCCCGACCTCGATCGCGCTTTCGAACTTTTCCGCTATGCCGCGACCTATTTCCGCAACGCCGACGCGCAGTATCACCTGGCGCGCATGTATCTCGACGGCGCGGGCGTGAAGAGGGATCTGCGGCAGGGCATGAGCTGGCTGGAGCTCGCCGCGCGCAAGGGCCATCCGCAGGCGCAGGCCGTGCTCGGCGGCCTCATGTATAGTGGCGAGGCCGGCGGCGGCGCGGCGCAGAAGGCGCGGGGCCTGATGTATCTGACTTTGGCCCGCGACGCGGTCGCGGGCGGCGCCGGCGAGCAGTGGATCATCGACGCGCAGGCGAAGGCGCTGGCCTCGGCGAGCGACGCCGACCGAAGGGCGGCCGTCGCCCTCCTCGAGGATTATCTGCGCGCCCGCAACTAATCGCGCGGCGCAGCGTCGCCCCTGAAGGTCACGGGGATCAGCAGGCGCCGCGCGCCATCCGGCCCCGGCGGCGGAAAGCGCCCGGCGCGAATGTTCACCTGGATCGATGGCAGGAGAAGACGCGGCGCGGCGAGCCCCCTGTCGCGGCCTTCGCGCGAGGCGATGAATTCCTCCTCGCCGACGGCGTCGTTGATCTGCACATTCTTGGCCCGCTCCTCGGCGACGGTCGTCTCCCAGGCGTAGAAGTCGCGGCCCGGCGCCTTGTAGTCGTGGCACATGAAGAGGCGCGTTTCGGGCGGCAGGGCCAGCAGGCGGCGGATCGAGTGATAGAGGTCGCGCGCGTCGCCACCGGGAAAGTCGGCGCGCGCGGTTCCATAGTCCGGCATGAACAGCGTATCGCCGACGAAGACGGCGTCGCCGATCCTGTAGGAGACGCAGGCCGGCGTATGGCCCGGCGTGTAGAGAACCTCGATGTCGAGCTCCCCGAGCGGGACATGCGCGCCGTCCGCGAACAGGCGGTCGAAATCCGCGCCGTCGGGAGCGATGTCGTCGGCGAGGAACTTCGACCGGAAGATGTCCTGCACTTTCGTGATGTGCTCGCCGATGCCGATCTTGGCGCCCGTGCGCGCCTTGACGATCTGGGCGCCCGAGAGATGATCGGCGTGGGCGTGGGTCTCCAGCGCCCAGTCGATCGTCAGGCCCTCGGCGCGGGCGACGTCCAGAACCACGTCGATCGAGCGGGAATCGGCGACGCCGCCGCCGGAGTCGAAGTCGAGCACGGGATCGATGACGGCCGCTCTCTTGGTCGCCGGATCGGAAACGAGATAGGTGACGGTGAAGGTGGGTTCGTCGAAAAAGCCCCGTATATCCGGCTTCGGCATGTTCTTCCCTCCATCTGGCCGAATTCCGACCTTGGCGCTTGCACAGGAGATATATGCGGGTTATCTAAATAAGCAAGTTCTAATGTAGTGAGCGCCCCTTCCCGCCATGCTGACGCCTTTCGTCCTGAAGATCGCCGCCGGCGCCCTCTCCGGCGTCTTGGTCGGCTTTTCGCTCGGCCTCGTCGGCGGCGGCGGCTCGGTTCTGGCCGTGCCGCTCCTCGTCTATTTCGTGGGCGTGCCGGACCCCCATATCGCCATCGGCTCCAGCGCCGTGGCGGTGGCCGCCAACGCTCTGGTCGGCCTGGCGCATTACGCGCGCGCGGGAACGATCAAATGGCGCTGCGCGGCGATCTTCGCCCTCTTCGGCGTCCTCGGGGCCTTCGGGGGCTCGACGCTGGGCAAGCTGATGAATGGGGAGAAGCTGCTGGCGCTCTTTGGCGTGCTTATGCTCGTCGTCGGCGCGCTGATGTTCAGGGGCCGTGGCGGCGCCGGCTTTCCGCAGGTGCGGCTCAATCGCGAGAACTTCCCGCGCCTCGCCGGCCTGGGCGCCACGACCGGCGCGCTCTCGGGCTTTTTCGGCGTCGGCGGCGGCTTTCTCATCGTGCCGGGGCTGATCTACGCGGCCGATCTGCCGATCATCAACGCCATCGGCTCCTCGCTCGTCTCGGTTTCGGCCTTCGGCGTGACGACGGCGGCGAATTACGCCCGCTCGGGCTTCGTCGACTGGACCCTCGCCACGAGCCTCCTCGGCGGCGGCGTCGGCGGCGCGCTCCTCGGCGCGGCGGCCGCGCGGCGCCTCGCGCCGAAACGCGGCGCGCTCGCCGCGATCTTCGCCGGGATCGTCGT
Source organism: Methylocystis sp. IM3 (assembly GCF_038070105.1). Classification (NCBI taxonomy): domain Bacteria; kingdom Pseudomonadati; phylum Pseudomonadota; class Alphaproteobacteria; order Hyphomicrobiales; family Methylocystaceae; genus Methylocystis; species Methylocystis sp. IM3. Next base: position 43,651 of record NZ_JBBPBZ010000002.1, read on the forward strand.
CGTCGTGGCGATCTATGTGATCGTCAGGGCCGTCGCCGCGCTCGCCTGATCAGGCGATCTCCGCCACGACCGGCACATGGTCGGAGGGCTTGTCGCCCGCGCGCAGGCTTTTCACGATCTCGACGTTTTTGAGCCTGTCCGCCGCCTGCGGCGACAGCAGCAGATGGTCGATGCGGATGCCTTTGTTCTTCTGCCAGGCGCCCGCCTGATAGTCCCAGAAGGTGTAGAGCCCGGCGTCGTCGGTGACGGCGCGCAGCGCGTCGGTGAAGCCGAGATTGACGAGGCGCCGGTAGGCCCTTCGGCTTTCCGGCAGGAACAGCGCGTCGCCTTCCCAGGCCGCGGGGTCGTGAACGTCGCGCGCCTGCGGGATGATGTTGTAATCCCCCGCCAGCACGGTCGCCTCCTCGAGCCGCAGCAGCCCCGCCGCATGGGCCGTCAGCGCCTCCATGAAGGCGAGCTTGTAGGGATATTTCGGCGTCTCGGGCGGATTGCCGTTCGGCGCATAGATCGAGGCGACGCGGACCGCGCCGCTTTCGCCGTCGGAGATCACCGCCTCGATGTAACGGGACTGGCCCTCGTGATCGAAGCCGGGAAGGCCCGAAAACGATTCCGCGATCGGGTTCTTGGAGAGGATGGCGACGCCGTTGAACGTCTTCTGCCCGTGCAGGACGACATTATAGCCGGCGTCTTCGACCTCCATGCGCGGGAAGGCCGCTTCCTCGCATTTCAGTTCCTGAAGGCAGAGCACGTCCGGCGCGGTGTCTTTGAGGAAGGCGAGCAGCGGCGCAAGCCGCTGCCGCACCGAGTTCACATTCCAGGTGGCGATGCGCAAGAGGGGCTCCGGGCGGATGGCGGGGGCGCGCCCGCCGCCGCAGATCAGTCGAGCCGATAAGCGGCGTGGCAGGCGTTGCAGGCTTGCACGACCTGGCCGAGCTCGGCAAGCGCCGGCCGCAGATCGCCGCCCTGTTTCACCTTCGCGGCCTCTTCCGCGAATTTCGACGCCTGAGTGTGCATGGTCATGCCGAGCGCGCGCATGTCCTGAGGCATGTGGCTCGCCATCATCATGGGCATGTCGCCGTGCGCGCCGGATTTGGCGTCGGGTCTGCACGCCGCCGCGCCCGGCGAATTCGCGCCGAGCCGCGCATCGGCGATTTTCGCGGCCGCCTCCCCGTCGCCCTTGGCGAGCGCGGCGAGAATCTCCGCGACGGCCTCCTGATGGGCGCGCATATTGGCGAGCATCTTCGCCTTCATCGGATCGGGAACGTCGACCTCGATTCGCGTGTCCTTCATCATCTGCGACATGTGCATGCGCTCGTGCCCGGCGTCCTCGGCCAGCGCCGCGCCCACGGCGGCGAGGGCGCAGACGGCGGCGGCGAAAATTCTTTTCATGTCGAAGTCTCCTTTTCCAGCGTCGTCAGACTACCGCGCTGCCCCGCGCTTTGCGCCATGGCGGATCGTCACGGCCCCGGCGGCAGCCGCAAGACCTGCCCTGCCTTCAAGACCTGCCCCGCCTTCACGCGGCCCTTGCGCAGGCCGGGATTGGCGGCGGCGATGTCGCGCCAGCGCCCGGCGTCGCCATAGAGCCGGCGCGCGACGCTGGCGAGCGTATCGCCGCGCCGCACGACGTAGCGGCGTGGCGTCTCGGGGGCGGCCGGCCGCGTCTCGGCCGGCGGCGCCGCCGTCGTGGCGGCGGCCGCCTCGGGCGCGGACGCGGGCGCTTCGCCGGGCTCCACCACGTCGAACTCGCCGCGGATCATGCCCATCCAGCAGCTCCAGGGGATGACGCCGCTTTGCGTCGGCGTGAACTCGATCGTCTGAAGGCCGGGCTTCAGATCGAACTCGAGCCCCAGCGCGGGGACGACGATGCGGTTGTTGCAGCTCGTGAGCTCCGTGGCGTCGATCACCCATTTGACCGGCGCGCCCCTCGTCAGCGTGAAGCGGGACGGATGGTAGCCCAGTCCATTCGCCTCCATCTCGATGATCTGCACGGCGGACGCCGGCGGCGGGGCCGGGGCTTCGGCGCGCCGGATGCGCGCGGCGATCGAGGCGAGATCGGCGCCGGAGCCGGTCAGGATGAGGCCGCGATTGATCATCACCGCGCCGAGCGCCACGACGATGACGCCCGAGGCGCGCAGCAGTCGATGCGTGAGCGCGCTCGAGAGCATCGAGGCGACGGCGCCGAAGGCGAGCATCACCGGCAGCGTCCCGAGGCCGAAGGCGAAGAGCATCTTGGCGCCCTCGACCGCGCTGCCCGTTCCCGCCGCCATCACATACATGGCCTGAAGCGGGCCGCAGGCGATCATCAGCCCGTTGAGGAGGCCAATGACGAAGGGCCGATGGCGTCCGCTCGCCTCCCGAAAGATCCAGCGCTGCAGCGGCGCCGGCAGGCCGAGCCGGAATCGCCGCAGCGGCGCGAAAAGCCCCAGCATGTTGAGGCCGAAGACGATGAGGAACAGGCCCGCCGCCACGCCCGCCGCGCCACGCAGCAGCGGCGTAAAGGCGACGACGGCGCCGAGCGCGCCGAACAGCGCGCCGATGGCCGTATAGGAGAGCGTCTTGCCGGCCGCGAAGGAAAGATGGGCCAGCGCGGGGGCGCGCCCCGCCCTGGCCTCCGCCGTCGAATAGCCGACGACGAAAGCGCCGCACATGCCGACGCAATGGAAGCCCGTGACGAGGCCCAGCACGAAGATGAGCCACAGGCTCATCCGCCGGGAGGCGTCCGGCGCGCCGCTGTCGCCGATCCAGCGCGTATCGATGAAAACGAGCGCGGCGAGCAGGAGCAGCGCGCCGGCCGCGAGCGCGAGACGCGCGGCAAGCGGCCGCTGCGGCCGGTTCTCCTCCTCGACGCGATAGCCGAGCGCCTCGATGCTGCGGCGGATGACGGCGCAATCGACCCGCGCCGGATCATAGTCGACGACGACCGTTTCGGTCGGATAGCAGGCCGTCGCGCGGCGAACGCCTTCGAGCTTGCGCAGGCGCGCCTCGATGACATGCTCGCATCCATGGCAGTGCATGCCGCGGGCTCTCAAGCTGACGCTGGCGCATGTCCCGCTTGTCTCTGCGTTACTCAACGTCTCGGGTTTTCCTTCCCCAGAAAGTCCGTCGCCCGGGCGGCGGCCGATCCGATTGATCGGATTTTATGACTTTTTGCGGCCCGCGTCCCCTTTTCGATCCTTTTCAAGCAGAAACCGCCTCACCTGTTCAATTTGCGAAAGCGCGCGCCTTGCGGGGTCCTTGTCCTGTTGCAAAACTCCAAAAACTTGGTAAATGCAACAAAGTGCAACTTGTCGCCGCCGGAATTCTTGTCTAGGTTGCGTTTCTTTTAATGCAATCGGAGCGTGTCCATGGCAGACGAGAAGGTCGGTGGAAACGAACTGCGCCAGCCCGAAAAGGGGGGCGCGTTTCTTTCCGACGCGGAGCGTCGCGAAGCATTGAAGAAGATTGGCCGCTACGCGGTCTATGCGTCCCCCTTGATGGTCGGGCTCTTGAAGGCCGACAAGGCGCGCGCGGACATTCCTCCAGGATCGATCCCACCTGGCTAGCGGCGACTCCCGAGGCGCGTTCGACTCGTAGTCGGCTCGTGAGTCCGGTCTCGCCGTTTCCTGTTGGTTTGTCGATGTTCCCGCGCGCGGGAATCTGTGTGGTTCGTGGGTTTCCTCCGAGCGGAGCAATCAAAATGATGGATGAGGAAAAACCGCAGACGACGCCTGTCAGGGAGGCCGCCTCTCTTTCCGACGTCGAGCGTCGCGAGGCGCTGAAAAAGATTGGCCGTTACGCAGCCTATGCGGCTCCCTTGATGGTCGGCCTCTTGAAGGCGGACGCGGCGCGCGCGGGCATTCCTGTGGCGTCTGGCGATACATAGCAGCGTATGTGAAATGTGCTCGAGCCGGTATGGGCTCGTTTCCGAGCGCAGGACCAAGCGTGCAGTCGGTTCGGGACGTCGGTCGCAGTATATCGGGCTGGCAGTGTTCGCGCGGCTTCCCTGCGGGATCGCTACCCTGATCGCTGATCGCGCGAACAGGGCGGGACGTTTGCGATTACGCTTTTTTGAGCCCAGACGCCTGGTCGGCGATTCCAGATGAACATGCGCAGTCGCTCGATCGAATCCTGGTTCCTGGACGATCACCTGTTGATCGCCTCGCTCGAAGACCGTGCGCTCAGACTATACAACGCGACTGCCGCGGGCTTGTGGCTCCTCTTGTCGGAAGGCCCCCAGAGTCGCTCAGAGCTTGCTGACCGTTATGCGAGCCTGTTCGGGATCGACAGCGCCAGAGCAGACCGCGATGTCGAGGCGCTCCTCTCGGAATGGGAAGAGATCAAAATCATCACGGGTCGGGCGGAGGGCCGAATAAGGCCCGCGACAGAAAGCTCTCCGGTCGAAACGGTTTCCCATCGCCATCCGTCCGACGTTCCCGATCGGACAAAGATATTTTCGAAGGACTTTCAACTTCAGAATACAGCCTTTCGGGTCGAGGTCAGCAAATCCGACGGCATGGACACGCCGTTGGAGGCGACGCGGCTCGTTGCGATGCTCGCGGGCTTTCCGGCGGCTCGCGACGAGCCATCCACGACGTTCGAGGCAATCTTTGGAAGCGCGTCCGTTTATGTCAATGAAGGAAACGGCTCGATTTCAGCCTGGAGCGACAGCATCGAGGCGGTCGCCGCGCTTCTGTCGAAAATATGTGAGACGGCGTATCCCGAGCGGAGGCTTCTCGCCGGGCTGCACGCGGCCTCCGTGGGGCTGGGCAAGGCGCTGATCCTGCCAGGGGTTTCGGGCGCCGGCAAAAGCACGCTTTCCGCTTATCTCTCCAGCCAGGGATGGCGCTACTTCGGCGACGACGTCATCGGCGTCGACGACGAGTCGTCCGTGATGCCCTTGCCGACCTCCGCCAATCTGAAGGATGGCAGCTTTTCGATTCTCGCCGACATGCACCCGCGCCTCTCGACCCTCGATGCTTTGGCGTTCGGCGCCAAAACAGTGAAATATCTGCCTTTGCCTTGCCAGGTCGACGGACCGGAAGATTTGAAGGTGGCGGGGTTCGTGTTTCTCAAATACGCACGAGGGAGCGAAACCGACCTGCAAACGATCGGAACCGTCGAGGCGCTCCAGAGGCTGATCGAAGCGCGCATTTGTCTCAGCAAGGACATCTCGATGAGCGGAATGGGCAAATTCGTCGCGATGATCCACGAAACGCCCAAATACGCTTTGGTCTATTCCGATCTTAAAGAGGCCGAGTCATGCCTGAGGTCGCTCATCCCGAATTGACGAGGCTCAAATGGCTCGGTCATGCCTTGTCGCCTTACGGAGACAAGGACTGGGTTTGCCGGAACATCCCTCGCGATGAGCAGGACTGGCGTTTCCTGATCGGCGTCGGCAGCCGGCATCTTGTTCTTCCGGCGCTCCATCGCGCGCTCGTCGCGGAAAAGATGGAAACGGAGCCGCCAGACGACGCGCGGGAGGCGCTGGAAGGAGTCTATCTCCTGAATCGGGAGCGCAACCGTGCTCTCCGCGCGCAAATGCTGGAATTGAGTCATTTGCTGAACGGCCTCGGCGTGGCACCTGTTTGGCTGAAAGGCGCGACGACGCTCCTGAACGAGGATTGGGCCGCCAGCGCCCGCATGATGGTCGATCTGGACTTCTGGATCGAGGACGAGCGGGCCTATGACAACATCCTCGCCACCTTCGATCTCGACGGTTACCAAACCTGTGAGGGCGATACCGGGGAAAATCATCTCGAACATCACCACTTTGCCCCGAGATACAAGAAGGGGCGGCCTGCCTCGGTCGAGTTCCACAAAAGCCCCTGCGAGTTGAAGTTCCAGGATCTTCTCGACGGCGCACGCGCAATCGATCGCGTCGAGTGGATCGCGTGGGAGGGGACGGAGATCGGCCAGCTCTGCGCCGTCGACCGGCTGATGAACAGCTACCTTCAATGCATCAGTTTCCACGCGGACGTGAACAGGCCAGACGACCGCCGCCTGACGGCCGTCGCCCATTTTTCGAAAACGCTCGACTTTCTGGAGAGGTTCGCTGCCTCTCAGACGTCCACGAAGGATGAGTTTTTCCAACGCCTGCGCGCCGGGCGTCGAATGTCGGACGCACGAAAGTTTTTTTCGATCCTGAAACTCTATTTCGGTCTGGAGGCCGGCCTCGACGTCGACGCGTCCTTTCTAAAATCGATTGTTTTTGCGACCAGACACCCGAAATTTGTCTATGCGAGGTACATGGCGGGGCATGCCTGGAAAACAGTGGTCGACGGTCGTCTGGGGCCACCGGGCGCATGGTGGACCAAGATTTACCGGCACGCGCGGAATTTCCACGAACGGTGAGGCCAAGCTGGTCGGGATCGGCCGCGACATGTTCGTCGGACGCTCTGGGGCGCAAACCGCGACGTTTGCTCGACCGCCACGATTTGACGCATGCCTTTCGGCCAGCTCACGCGCTTTGGCCCGAGCTGGCCGTTTCAGCCTTATCGGCCGAGCGTGTTCATGCCCAGCAGCTTGTAGGCCGGGCAGAAATTGATGAAGGCCGTCGCGAGCGGCACAAGGCCGATGAGGCCCCACCAGCTTTGCGGACCGATGAAAACAAGACTGAGGAGAAGAACGCCCGCGACGATGCGGATCATCTTGTCTGTCCTGCCGACATTGGCTTCCATCTTGCCCTCCTCATGATGTGTGCCGATGGGGCGAAAGGTTGCGCCTTCCCGCGCAGGGCTCAAAGGACTTTGTCACAAAAGCGCCTGCGGCGCGCTGTCGCTTCGGACGCCTGCTAGCCCCAAAGATTGCACCAGCCGCGCGCGCTCACCGGCCCCTTGATGACGCCGCAGCCCGACGGCGGCTCGAACCAGGAGCAATTGGCGCAGCGCTGGCGCCCATTGGGCGACGCGCGATAGGCGGCCGCCGACTGGCTGGTCTTGGCTCGCGCCGGGGCCGCGCCGAAAAACGCGCCGAGCCCTGAAAAAACAGCCGTCGCGCCAAGGAGCGCGAGGACGCCGCGCCGTCCGTGATCGCTTTTGCGCATGAGAACCTCCCCGCCCAAAGCGACGCCGACCGCCGCGCCGGCGTCTTTAATTCGCTTTGTCTAATGTAAGCGCGCCGGCCGCGCCCAAGAATGCGACAAATCGAGCCAGGCAGGCCGACGGCGCGCTGCTTGACTTATATATTCGAAAATCATAATTTAGCGGTCATGAATATGCGTCTCGCCGAACTCGCGCCCAAAGCCGCCGAGGCTGAGAGCTTCCTCAAGGCCCTCGCCAACCGGCACCGGCTGATGGTGCTGTGCGAATTGCACAAGGGCGAGCATTCGGTCACCCGTCTGCAGGAGGCGGTGGGGCTGAGCCAATCCTCGCTCTCCCAGCATCTGGCGCGGCTGCGGGAGGACAAGCTCGTCAAGACGCGGCGCGAATCCCAGACGATCTATTATTCCCTCGCCAATGAGAACGTCTCGCGGATCATCGGCCTCCTCTACGAGCTCTTCTGCGCAGGCGAATGCGACGCGCCGCCGCAAAGGAAGCCGCGCGCGGCGGTCGCCAAAGGCTGAACAAGGAAAATCCACATGAGCATCGATCAGATTGTCATGGCTTTCGCGGGCGCGATGGTGCTGCTCAGCGTGACGCTGGCGCATTTCGTCTCTCCCTGGTGGCTGCTGCTCGCCGTCTTCGTCGGCCTCAACATGTTTCAGGCAGCCTTTACAGGGCTTTGTCCTTTGGCGATGATGCTGAAGCGTTTCGGCGTCCGGCCGGGCGCAGCTTTCTAAACGGGCTTCGATGGGCTTCATGCCGGATTGGATCGAGGATATTCCCCTCCTTAGCCGGCTGGACGAGCCGGCGAAGGGGCAGCTGCGCGAGGCGGCGATCCGCAAGCAGATCCCGCGCGGCGCGGTGCTGTTTCGTCCCGGCGATCAGTGCGTGCATTTCCCGCTGATCGCCGCCGGCACGGTGCGGGTCCAGCGCGTGACCGAATCGGGGCGGGAAATCGTCCTCTACCGGGTCTCGAACAACGAGACCTGCATCCTCACCACGGCCTCGCTGCTCTCCGACGACGCCTATTCGGCGGAGGGAATCGCCGAGACCGACGTGACCGCCTATATCGTCCCGTCCGAGCGTTTCGCCGCGCTGATGAACATGTCGGCGCCGTTCCGCGCCCTCGTCTTCGACGGCTATTCCAAACGCATCGCCACGCTGATGTCGCGCATCGAGGAAATCGTCTGCACGCGCATCAATGTACGTCTGGCGGAGCGCCTGCTGGCGCTCAAGGGCGCAGACAACCGCATCAACGTCACCCAGCAGGCGCTCGCCGCCGATCTCGGCACGGCGCGCGAAGTGGTGGGCCGCACGCTCAAGAGTTTCGAGCGTTCGGGCTGGGTCAGATTGTCGCGGGGCGGCGCCGAAATCACCGACGCCAGGGCTTTGCGCGCCCTCTGCGACGCCGAGCGTGACTAAGTCGCAGTTATAATCTTCTAATTTAGATAATTTGAATATATAAGGAGCGCCGCGGCGACGGCAGCGGCTCCTGGGAGGAATATCCGAATGGCTCATATTGTAATTCTCGGCGCCGGCATTGGCGGCGTGGCGGCGGCGATCGAAGTGCGCGACGGGCTGAAGAAAGAGCATAAAGTCACCGTCGTGTCGGATCTGCCGAACTTCCAGTTCACGCCCTCCAATCCCTGGCTCGCGGTCAACTGGCGCAAACCCGATGAGCTGAAGGTGCCGCTCGCGCCTGTCTTCAAGAAGAAGAACATCGGTTTCACCGATGTGGGCGCGAAGAAGGTGCATCCGGCGGAAAACCGCATCGAGCTCAACAATGGCGAGAGCCTCGCCTACGACTATCTGGTGATCGCGACGGGGCCCAAGCTCGCCTTCAGTGAAATTCCGGGGCTGGGGCCGCATGGCGGACACACTCATTCGATCTGCACCTTGCAGCATGCCGAGGTCGCCTCCAAGGCCTGGGACGACTTCTGCAAGGATCCGGGCCCCATCGTGATCGGCGCGGCGCCGGCGGTCTCCTGCTTTGGCCCGGCCTATGAATACGCCATGATCGTCTCGACCGATCTGCGCCGACGCGGCATCCGCCACAAGGTGCCGATGACCTTCGTCACCGCCGAGCCCTATATCGGCCATCTGGGCCTTGGCGGCGTGGGCGACACCAAGGGAATGCTCGAATCGGCCTTCCGCGACCGCGACATCAAATGGATCACCAACGCCAGGACGACCGCCGTCGAGCCGGGCGTGCTGAAATGCGACGAGCTCAACGAGGACGGCTCGGTGAAGAAGGCGCATGAGCTGCCGTTCAAATTCGCGATGATGATGCCGGCCTTCACGGGCATTGACGCGCTGATGGGAATAGAGGGCCTCGTCAATCCGCGCGGCTTCGTGCTCATCGACAAGAACCAGCGCAATCCGAACTTCCCGAATGTGTTCGGCGTCGGGGTCTGCGTGGCGATACCGCCCGCCGAACCGACCCCGGTGCCGACCGGCATGCCGAAGACGGGCTATATGATCGAATCCATGGTGACGGCGACCGCACACAACATCGCGGCGCTGATCAACGGCAAGGAAGCCAAGGAAGAAGGCACCTGGAACGCGGTCTGTCTCGCCGACTTCGGCGACCGCGGCGTCGCCTTCGTCGCGCAGCCGCAGATCCCGCCGCGCAACGTCAACTGGTCGAGCGAAGGGCGCTGGGTGCATCTCGCCAAGGTCGCCTATGAGAAATACTTCCTGCGCAAGGTGCGCAAGGGCCAGAGCGAGCCGGTCTATGAGCGTTACATCATGAAGCTTCTCGGCATCGAGCGGCTGCGCAACGCGCTCTAGCAAGCGCCGGCGCCGGGCTCTTTTGGAGGTTTTGAATCAGATGGCGCGAAGACGGCTGAGACGGGAGCTCGCGGCGGCGATCTTCTTCAAGATCGCGGCGATCTTCCTGCTCTGGTTCTGGTTCTTCGGCCCGGCGCAACGCGTGCATGTCACGCCGGCGGACATGGCCGCGGCCCTCGCCCGGGGGCCGCAGCCGCATTAAGCATTCGAAAGCGAGCCTCATGTTCGACCATCTCGACGTCGTCACGCTCTCCCGCCTGCAATTCGCGCTGACCGCGCTCTATCACTTCCTGTTCGTGCCGCTGACCCTCGGCCTCTCGCTCATCATCGCGATCATGGAGAGCGTCTATGTGATGACCGGCCGCGAGATCTGGCGCGACGCGGTGAAATTCTGGGGCACGCTGTTCGGCATCAATTTCGTCATGGGCGTCGCGACCGGCGTGACCATGGAATTTCAGTTCGGCACCAATTGGGCCTATTACTCCCATTACGTCGGCGACATTTTCGGCGCTCCGCTCGCCATCGAAGGGCTCATGGCCTTTTTCCTCGAGGCGACCTTCGTCGGACTCTTCTTCTTCGGCTGGGATCGGCTCACCAAGGTCCAGCATCTCATCGTCACCTGGTGCGTCGCGCTCGGCTCCAATTTCTCGGCGCTGTGGATTTTGATCGCCAACGCCTGGATGAGCAATCCGGTCGGCGCCGCCTTCAATCCGCAGACCATGCGCATGGAGCTGACCTCCTTCCTCGAGGTGATGTTCAATCCCGTCGCCCAGTCCAAATTCGTGCATACGGTGAGCGCCGGCTATGTGACGGGCGCCGTCTTCGTCATGTCGGTCGGCGCCTATTACATTCTGCGCCAGCGCCATGTGGACATCGCCCGCCGCTCGCTCACCGTCGCCGCGAGCTTCGGCCTCGCCTCCGCGCTTTCGGTCGTCGTGCTCGGCGACGAGAGCGGCTATACGGCGGGCGAGAACCAGAAGATGAAGATCGCCGCCATCGAGGCCATGTGGGAGACCGAGCCCGCGCCCGCCTCCTTTACGCTGTTCGGCCTGCCCGATCTCAAGACCCAGACGACGAAATATGAAGTGACGGTGCCCTATGTGCTGGGCCTCATCGCCACGCGCTCCCTCGACAAGCCCGTCGAGGGAATCAAGCCGCTCGTCGAGCGCAACGAGGAGCGCATCCGTCACGGCTTGCCCGCCTATAAATGGCTGACCGAACAGGGCGGCCGGCCCAATGCGCGGGTGCCCGCCGAGCTCGAGGATTCGATGCGCGACGCCGGCTATGCGCTGCTGCTGAAGCGCATCCGCGGCGACATCGAGAACGCCACGCCGCAGCAGATCCACGAGGCCGCGCTCTCCACCATTCCAGACGTCCCCGTGCTGTTCTGGAGCTTCCGCATCATGGTGGCGCTCGGCTTCTATTTCATCGCGCTCTTCGCCGTCGCCTTCTATCTCTCCAGCCGGCGCCGCTGCGGCCGTCCCTGGTTCCTGCGGCTTTGCATGTTGAGCCTGCCGCTGCCCTGGATCGCGGCGGAGCTCGGCTGGATCGTCGCGGAATATGGCCGTCAGCCCTGGATCATCGACGGCGTGATGCCGACCTTCCTCGGCGTCTCCGGCGTGCCGGCCTCCAATGTGCTGGCGAGCCTTCTCGCCTTCGTCGTCTTCTACACGGCGCTCGCCGTCGTCGATGTGGCGCTGCTCGCAAAATACATCCGCAAGGGACCGCATGGCGAAGAGGCGCATGCGCCGGGCGCGAGCGCGCTGCCCGAGGCGCAGCCCGCCTATGACGCTTCACGCTAGAGGAGAGCGGCAATGTTCGACTATATGACGCTGCGCTTCATCTGGTGGGCGCTGCTGGGCGTGCTGCTCGTCGGCTTCTCCATCACGGACGGCTTCGATCTCGGCGTCGCCATGCTGCATCCCTTCGTGGCGAAGACGGATGTCGAGCGGCGCGTCTCGATCAACGCCATCGGACCGGTGTGGGAAGGCAATCAGGTCTGGTTCATCCTCGGCGGCGGCGCCGCCTTCGCCGCCTGGCCGCCGCTTTACGCGGCCTCCTTCTCTGGCTTCTATCTCGCCATGCTGCTGGCGCTGGTCGGCTTCATCCTGCGGCCGGTCTCGATCGCCTTTCGCAGCAAGATCGACCATCGGCTCTGGCGCCGGGTCTGGGACTGGCTGTTCTTCGTCTCGGGCTTATTGCCGTCGTTCCTCTTCGGCGTCGCCTTCGGCAATCTGCTGCTCGGCGTTCCCTTTCACTTCGACCAGACCTTGCGCTTCGTTCACGAGGGCGGCTTCTCGAATCTCCTGCGGCCCTTCCCGCTGCTCTGCGGGCTGGTGAGCGTCGTCATGCTGCTCATGCAGGGCGGGGCCTGGCTCGCCGGCAAGACCGAGGGCGCGGTCTCGGTTCGCGCTAGGCGCGCCGGCGCGCTCGCGGCGCTGGCGCTGGTCGCGCTGTTTCTGGCGGCGGGCCTGTGGATCGCGACGGGCGTCGAGGGCTACCGCATCACGTCGACGGTCGATTTTTCCGGCCCCTCCAATCCTTTCGGCAAGGAGGTGACGCGGGGGACCGGCGACTGGCTTTTGAACTACGCGCGTTATCCAATCAGCGCCTTTGCGCCGGCGGCGGGCCTCTTCGGCGCGCTCGCCGCCGCCGTGCTGCTGGCGGCCGGCGTCAACCGCGCGGCGCTTCTCGCCTCGAGCCTCGCGACGGCGGGCGTCGTGACGACGGCGGGCTTCAGCCTGTTTCCCTTTCTGCTGCCCTCCTCCTCGCATCCCGATCAGAGCCTGACCGTGTGGGATTCGTCCTCCAGCCAGGGAACGCTCGGCCTCATGCTCGTCGCCGTGATCCTCTTCCTGCCGATCATCCTCGCCTACACCTCATGGGTCTATTGGGTGCTGCGCGGCCCGGTGACGACGGCGGCGATCGAAAAGAGCGACGGGCATTACTATTGAGAAAGGGAAGGCTGGCATGTGGTATTTTTCCTGGATCCTCGGCCTCGGCCTCGCCTGCGCCTTCGGCATCCTCAACGCCATGTGGCTCGAACTCGACGACGACGACGAGCGTCGCAAGTGAGCGCCGCCGCCGGCTGGGAGATTTCATGAACCGCTTCCGTTTGATCCTTCCCTTGGCCTTTCTGGCGTGGGCGCCGATGGCCGCCGCCGGGGAAACGACCGTCCATGTCGCGCCCATCGACGACATGAAGGCGGTGGTCGCCTCGGTCGAGCCGGCCCATCAGCTCATCGCCCGCGCGCGCATCGGCGGCACGGTCACCTCGCTCAAGATCAGGGAGGGCGACATCGTCACGGCCGGCGCCGAGATCGCCGCCGTCGCGGACCAGAAGCTCTTCTTGCAAATGCAGTCGCTCGACCAGCGCATCCGCGCGCAGCAGGCGCAGCGCGACAAGGCGAAGACGGATTTCGACCGGGCCCAGGAGCTGCTGCGCCGCGGCGTCTCGACCAAGGTGATGTTCGATCAGGCCAAGACCGCGCTCGACGTGGCGGAGCGCACGCTCTCCGCCCTCCAGTCGGACAGAAGCGTCATCGAGCAGCAGGCCGCGGAAGGCTCGGTGAAGGCGCCGGGGCCGGGCCGTATTCTGACGATCCCGGTCTCGGTCGGCCGCGTCGTCATGCCGGGCGAGACCATCGCCACGCTCGCCGAGGACAATTACATCCTGCGTCTCCAGCTCCCCGAGCGCCACGCGCGCTTCATGCGCGCGGGCGACCGCGTCGAGATCGGCGAGCGCGGCGTCAATACGGGCGCGGGCGCCCGCAAGGAAGGGCGCGTGCGCATCGTCTATCCCGAGATTCAGGGCGGCCGCGTGATCGCCGACGTGGATGTGAAGGGGCTCGACAATTATTTCGTCGGCGAACGGGCGCGCGTGTATCTGACGACCGGCAAGCGCAACGCCATTCTCGCGCCGAAATCCGCCGTTTACCGCCGCGCGGGCGTCGATTTCGTGAAGCTCGCCACCGGCGCCGAGGTGGTCGTGCAGACCGGCGACCCTCACGGCGACGCCGTGGAGATTCTTTCCGGCCTGCATGACGGCGACGTGGTGCTAACGCCATGAGCGCCGAAAAGCCCGACTTCCATCCCGGCATATCCGGAACGCTCACGCGGATCTTCATCAATTCGCCGCTGACGCCGCTCCTGCTGCTCGCCTCCATCCTCGTCGGCCTGATCGCGCTTCAGGCGCTGCCGCGGGAGGAAGAGCCGCAGATTTCCGTGCCGATGGTCGACATCATCGTCCAGGCCAACGGCTACAAGGCGGAAGACGCGATCGAGCTGATCACCCGCCCGCTCGAGGACATCATCAAGGGCGTCAATGGCGTCGAGCACGTCTATTCGCAGACGCGCGACGACACTGTGATGGTGACGGCGCGCTTCTTCGTCGGCACGCCGCAGGACAACGCCGTGCTGCGCGTCCACGACAAGATCCGCGCCAATATCACGGGCCTTCCCAAGGGCATCCCCGAGCCGCTGATCGTCGGGCGCGGCATCGACGACGTGGCGATCGTCGTGCTCACGCTCTCCGCGAAGCCCGACAAGGCGAAGGGCTGGACCGACAATGGGCTCTATCAGGTCGCGGAAGAGCTTCAGCACGATCTCACCAAGGTCGAGAATGTCGGGACGAGCTATATCGTCGGCGGCAGCCCCAACCAGATTCGCGTCGAGCCCGATCCCGAGCGCCTCTCGCAATATGGCGTGACGCTCAACCAGCTGATCGACAAGCTTTCGAACGCCAACCGCTCCTTCCAGGTCGGGGCCTTCCGCGAGGGCAACCGCTCGGTGCCCGTCGTCGCGGGCCAGACGCTCCAGGGTGTGCCGGACATCGGCCTTCTGCTGCTCACGACGCGCGACGGCCGCCCTGTCTATGTGAAGGACGTGGCCGATGTCGTCGTCGGCGCGGCCGAGCCCGACAAGCGCAGCTGGACGATGACGAAGGAGAAAGACGGCGCGCTGATGAAGCGGCCTGCGGTGAGCATCGCCATCGCCAAGCGCAAGGGCGCCAATGCGGTGATCGTCGCCGAGGACGTGCTGAAACGGCTCGAGTCGGTGCGCGGCCGCATCGTGCCGGAAGACCTCGAAATCACGGTGACGCGCAATTACGGCGAGACGGCCACGGAGAAAGCCAACGAACTTCTCTTCCATCTCGCGCTCGCGACCGTCTCCATCGTCCTGCTCATCGTCGTCATGGTGGGCTGGCGCGAGGGCGTCGTCGTCTTCGTCATCATTCCGACGACGATCCTTCTCACCCTCTTCGCCTCCTGGCTGATGGGTTACACCATCAACCGCGTCAGCCTCTTCGCGCTGATCTTCTCGATCGGCATTCTCGTCGACGACGCCATCGTCGTCGTCGAGAACATCGTGCGCCACTGGCAGATGCGCGGCGACCGCAGCCTGATCGACGCGGCGGTCGAGGCCGTGGCGGAAGTCGGCAATCCGACCATCGTCGCGACCATGACGATCATTGCGGCGCTGCTGCCGATGATGTTCGTCTCGGGTCTGATGGGCCCCTATATGAGCCCCATTCCCGCCAATGCCTCGCTCGCCATGGTGTTCTCCTTCTTCGTCGCCATGACGATCACGCCCTGGCTGTTGTTGAAGATCGCGGGAAAGCGTTTCGCGCAGGAAGGCGGCGCGGGCCACGATCACGCCCATGAGCGCGGCGTCATGGGCGATTTCTATGCGCGCATCGCCAAGCCCCTGCTTCAGGGCCGCACGCGTTCGCAGCGCTTCCTCACGGCGGTGGGCGTCGCCACGCTTCTCAGCATGGCGCTCTTTGCGACAAAGACCGTGCGCGTAAAACTCCTGCCCTTCGACAACAAGTCGGAAGTCGCGGTCGTCGTCGATCTGCCGCGCGGCGCCTCGCTCGAAGAGACGGACCGCGTGCTGACCGAGGCGGCCGAACGGTTGAAGGACATTCCGGAACTCACCTCGATCCAGTCCTATGCGGGGACGGCGGCGCCCTTCAACTTCAATGGGCTCGTGCGCCATTACTACATGCGCATGGCCCCGGAGATGGGAGAGCTTGCCGTCAATCTGCTGCCGAAGGACGAGCGCAAGCGGGCGAGCCACGCCATTGCGCTCGAAATCCGCGAGAAGCTCAAGGGCCTCTCCATGCCGCCGAATACGGCGATCAAGGTCGTCGAGGTGCCGCCCGGTCCACCGGTGCTCTCGACGCTGCTCGCCGAAGTCTATGGACCGGACCCGGAGACGCGGCGCGAACTGGCGAAAAAGCTGCGGCAGGCTTTCGAGTCGGTGGATTTCGTCGTCGACGCCGACGACAGTTTCGGCGCGCGCGCCGAGCGGCTGCGCTTTGCGATCGATCAGGACGCGCTCGAATATCACGGCGTCGAAGAGCGCGCCGTCTATGACACGATCGGCGCGCTCGTCGGCGGCGTGAAGATCGGCTTCTCGCAGCGGGGCGGCGGCGCCAAGCCGATCGACGTGACCGTCGCTTTGCCGCGCTCGCAGATGACGCCGGGCGAGCGCATTCTCTCGACGCCGCTCCCCGCCGGCGGCACGGTGCGCCAGGGCGCCAATGTCGAACTTGGCGACGTGGTGAAGGCGACGCGCGAACTCGGCTCCTATCCGATCTTCCGCCACAACGGCCGCTTCGCCGAAATGGTGAGCGCCGAAGTCGCCGGCCGCTTCGAGGCGCCGATCTACGGCATGTTCGCGGTCGAGGACGCGATGAAAAACGTCGATTGGGGGCCGTCGGGCCCGCCCGCGGTCAAATATCACGGCCAGCCGCTCGACGACGCGCAGCCCACGATCCTGTGGGACGGCGAATGGGAAGTCACCTATGTCACCTTCCGCGACATGGGCGCGGCCTTCATGGTCGCTCTGCTCGGCATCTATCTTCTGGTCGTCGCGCAGTTCGGCTCCTTCAAGCTGCCGCTCGTCATTCTGGCGCCGGTGCCGCTGACGCTGCCGGGCATCGTGCTCGGGCATATCGTCTTCAACGCCGCTTTCACGGCGACCTCGATGATCGGCTTCATCGCGCTCGCGGGCATTGTGGTGCGCAATTCGATCCTGCTCGTCGATTTCATCCGCCATTTGCGCGAGAAGGGCATGCCCCTGCGCGCGGCCTTGGTGGAAGCGGGCGCGGTGCGCTTCAAGCCGATCTTCCTCACGGCGGCGGCGGCGATCATCGGCGCGGCCTTCATCCTCACCGACCCGATCTTCCAGGGGCTCGCGATTTCGCTCGTCTTCGGCCTGGCCTCCTCGACGGCGCTGACGCTGCTCGTGATCCCCGCGATCTACGTCGTCCTGCGCGACGACGAACGTCCAGAGGCGCCTCCGGCGCCCGACACAGGGAGAATTGCATGACGAACGACTGGCCCGAACTCGCCAAGGCGCTCAGCGCCGATCTGCGCAATCTGCGCCTCGGCGCCCCGGATGTGATGAAGGCGTTCGGCGCCATGGCGACGTCGGCCGGCGCCGCCGGCGCGCTGGACGCGAAGACAAAGGAATTGATCGCTCTTGCGGTGAGCGTCGCCGTGCGCTGCGACGACTGCATCGCCTTCCACGCCAAGGCCGCCGCCGGACGCGGCGCGACGCGCGAGGAGGTCATGGAGACGCTCGGCATGGCGATCTATATGGGCGCTGGACCCTCCGTGATGTATGCGAGCCACGCGCTCGCCGCCTTCGCGCAGTTCGACGCCGAAAAAGCCGCGTCGTCCCAGGCCGGCTGAAGCGAAAGAAAGGAAGAAGGCAATGTTCTCAGGTCTGATGTCGAAACTTGCGGGCGGCGGCGGATCGCTGCCGACGATCGAGCACGAGGATTTCGAGCGCGTGGTGTCGGACAAGTCCTGCGCCATCGTAGACGTGCGCGAGCCAAACGAATATGCGGCGGGCCATGTGCCCGGCGCGAAGAATCTGCCGCTGTCGCAGTTCGATGCGTCGCAATTGCCGCAGGGCCGGTGCGTCATCATCTGTCAGGCGGGCGGCCGCTCGGCCAAGGCGCTGGCCAAGGCGATCGAAGCCGGCCGCAAGGACGTTCGCCACTATGCGCCCGGCACCGGCGGCTGGCGCGCCCGCGGCGGCGCGGTGTCCGCGTAAGGAGACGCGCCTTTCCCTCTCCCCGCGTCCGGGGAGAGGGAAGGCTTTCGTCAGGCCGCCTTGCCGATCGCCGTCGCCTTGGGCACTTCGATCAGCTTGCCGGTCTTGACGTCGTAGATATAGCCGTAGATCGGAACATTCTTCGGCACGAGCGGATGCGAGCGAATGCGCGCCACGTCCTGCGCGACGCTGTCCTCCTGATTCTTGATCGTGTGCCATTTGATGAAATGGCCGGCCGCGCAGCCGCCGCCATGCTGCGGATTCGACCATTTCAGCGTCGGCATGTCGAGCGCGGCGGTCGCGAGGCTGTCTTCGAGAAGATCGCCCATGACCTCGTCGCAGAAGAGCTCCATGCCGCAATTGGTGTGATGGATCACGAACCATTCATTCGTGCCGAGCAGCTTGTGGGAAATGACCAGCGAACGAATGGCGTCGTCCGTGGCGCGTGCGCCGGCGTTGCGGATCACATGCGCGTCGCCTTCCGAGAGACCGGCGTATTTCGCCGGATCGAGACGTGCGTCCATGCAGGTGAGAATCGCGAAGCGCCGCGCCGGCGGCAGCGCGAGATCCCCCTTCGCGCCGAACCCCGAAACATAGGCCGCGTTGGCCGCCATGACCTCGTCGACGATCTTGCTCATTTTCGTTTCCTCCCCGAAAGCGCCGATTGATTCCTTTTTCGCTTTCCAGGGGGCGAAGTCTCTGACGCTTCGAGACGCTTTTCAAGCAAGGTAAGAATATGCTTTTGGTGACAAAGTCGCTTGACCGGACGACGATAGAAATATCGTGACGCGTCGCCTGCGCGTTACTATATAACATCGCTGCCGAAGGCGCATGGCCCTCATCCTCAACATGGTCTTTACAGGAATGTCAGAGCTACCCGATCTCTTCCCTGGTTTCGCCGCGCATTGGATCGACACGCAGGCGGGAAAAATCTTCGTGCGCGCTCACGGCGCCGGGCCGGCGCTCCTGCTGCTGCACGGTTTCGGCGAGACCCATGTCGCCTGGCATAAAATCGCGCCGGCCCTCGCAGGGCGTTTTTCCGTCGTGGCGATGGATCTGCGCGGCTATGGCTGGTCGGCGGCGCCCGACAGCGAGAAGGGCGACGCCTATACGAAGCGGGAAATGGCCGGCGACGCGGTGAAGGTCATGGAGGCGCTCGGGCATGTGCAATTCGCGCTCGCGGGCCACGATCGCGGCGCGCGGGTCGGTTTTCGCCTGGGGCTCGACCATCCCGGCCGGCTGACGAAGCTGGCGCTTCTCAATATCGCGCCGGTCGACGACGCCTTCGGCGCGGGGGATCTTCAGCGCATGGGGCGCGCGCGGCTTCTGTCCATGGAGGCTCCGCGCCCGGAGGAGCTCATCGCCCTCGATCCGAAAGGCTTCCTCGACGACGCGCTGCAAAGCTCCACGAAGGAGAAGTCGCTCGACGCCTTCGGCGCGGCGGCGCTCGCCCATTACCGCGCCGCCTTCAACGAGCCCTCGCGCATCCACGCCTTTTGCGAGGATTACCGCGCCGGCGCCACGATCGACCGCGAGCTGACGCTCGCCGACAGGGCGGCGGGCAAGACGCTCGACGTTCCGACTCTCGTCCTTTACGGCGAGACGAGCTTCCCCGCCGAGGGGCCGTCGCTTTCCGACGCCTGGCGCGAATGGGGCGGGTCCGTTGCGACTGAAAGCGTCGACAGCGGCCTCTACCTCATGGAAGAGGCGCCGGAGGCGACGCTCGCCGCGCTCGACCGCTTCCTCTGATGCCGCAGCGCGGCGTCCTCGGCGGCCGCACCGTCGCCGTGGCGCTCGGCGGCGGCGGCGCACGCGGACTCGCCCATATCAGCGTGCTGCAGGCGCTCGACGACATGGGCGTGCGCCCGGTCGCGCTCGCCGGCGCCTCCATCGGGGCGATCATCGGCGCGGCCTATGCGGCGGGCTTCTCCGGCGAGGCGCTGCGCGAACACACGGAGGCGGTGCTCGCCAATCGCTTGAAGCTCGCGCGCCGTCTGCTCTACGCGCGCGCGCGCGGGCGCAAGCGGCTGTTCAAGGGCGTCGGCCATCCCTTTCTCATCGACGGCGAGAGATTTCTCGACGCCTTCTGGCCCGAGGGCGTGCCGGAGCGATTCGAGGATCTGCAAATACCGCTCACCGTCGTCGCGACGGATTTCCGGCGCCGCTGCGAGGTCGCCTTCACGAAGGGACTTCTGCGCCCCGCCATCGCCGGCTCCATGTCGGTTCCCGGCGTCGTGCGCGCGACGAAGACGGAGGCCGGCTATCTCGTCGACGGCGGCCTCGTCAATCCGCTCCCTTACGACCATCTCGCCGGCAAGGCGGACATCATCGTCGCGGTGAACGTCTCCGGCAACTTTGGCGCCGAAAGCGAGACGCGCGCGCCGACGGCGTTTCAGACCATGATGGTCGCAACGCAGATTCTCACCAATTCGATCAGCGCGCGCATGATCGAGGACAATCCGCCGGACGTGCTGATCGCGCCGGCGGTGCATCAGTATCTCGCGCTCGATCTCTTCAAGGCCGAACGCATCTTTTCGGCCGGCGACGCCTGCCGGGAGGCGCTGCGCGAGGGGCTCGCGCGGGCGGCGGCGAGGCTCGGGGCCTGAAAGGCGGGGACCGCCGCCTATCGTCTTTGCGCAAAGAACGCCCGCAGCATCGCCGCCGCTTCGCTCTCGCGCAGGCCGCCGTAGACTTCGGGGGCATGATGGCAGGTCGGCTGCGAGAAGAAGCGCGGCCCGTGCTCGACGGCGCCGCCCTTGGGGTCTTCCGCCGAAAAATAGAGCCGGCGGATGCGCGCGAAGGAGATCGCCGCCGCGCACATGGCGCAGGGTTCGAGCGTGACATAGAGGTCGCAGCCGACGAGCCGCTCGCTGCCGAGAATTCGGCAGGCATGGCGAATCGCCAGAACCTCGGCATGCGCCGTCGGGTCGCGATCGACGAGCGTGCGATTGCCGGCCGTGGCGATCACCTGGCCCGCGCGCAGGATCGCCGCGCCGACCGGCACCTCTCCCGCGCCGCCAGCGGCGCGCGCCGCGTCGAAAGCGGCGGCGAATGGGTCGATGCGCATCATGCCGCCCGCGTCATTTTCCTGATCCGCGCTTCAAAGCCATCCGCCCGCCTGCTATCAGAGATCATGGCCGACAAGAAATCCGACAAGCGCCCCCGCGCGCCCGACGGCGATCGCCCCATGCGACGCCGCCCCTCCTCGAACGACGCCCCCGGCAGGAAAGCCGCCGGCGCGCCCTTCGGCAAGTCCAGAGCCGAAAAGCCCGGGCCGGCAAAGACGGCGAAGCCCGCCGGGAAGGGGAAAGACGCGGCTTCGCGCGGGGCGGGCAAGCGCGCGCGGCCGACGCCGGCGCCTGTCGAGAAGACCAGCGCCTTCGAGGGCGAGCGCATCGCCAAGGCGATGGCGCGCGCGGGCGTCTGCTCGCGCCGCGACGCGGAGGACTGGATTCGCGAGGGGCGCGTCGCGGTCAATGGAACGGTTCTGACCTCCCCCGCCGTCAATGTCGGAGAGGGCGACAGGATCGAGATCGACGGCGCGCCGATGCAGGCGCGCGAGCGCACGCGGCTCTTTCTCTTTCACAAGCCGCAGGGGCTCGTCACCACGGCGAGCGATCCGGAAGGTCGGCCGACGGTCTTCGCCTTTCTCGAAGAGCGTTTCCCCGATCTGCCGCGCCTCGTCAGCGTCGGCCGGCTCGACATCAATACGGAAGGGCTGCTGCTGCTCACGAATGACGGCGGCCTCGCGCGCACGCTGGAGCTTCCCGCCACCGGCTGGACGCGGCGCTACCGGGTGCGCGTCCATGGCGACATCGATCAGGCGAGGCTCGACGCGCTGCGCGAGGGCGTGACGATCGAGGACGTGACCTATGCGCCGATCGAGGCGCGGCTCGAGCGCGTGCAGGGCGCCAACGCCTGGATCGCGCTGGGCCTGACCGAGGGCAAAAATCGCGAAGTCAAGCGCGTGATGGAGCATCTCGGGCTCGACGTGACGCGCCTCATCCGCGTCTCCTACGGGCCGTTTCAGCTCGGGGACATCGCCGAGGGCGCGGCCGAGGAAGTCAAGCTCAAAGTGCTGCGCGACCAGCTCGGCAAGAGCCTCGCGGAGCTTGCGGGCGTCGATTTCGCGTCGCCCCTGCGCGAGACGACTCCGGCGGAGCAGCAGGAGCAGCGCGCGCGCATCGACAAGCGTGCGCGCAAACATGTCTCCGTGCTGCGCAAGCAGCGGGACGAACAGAGCGAAAAGGGGCCGCGCGCGCGCATCGAGCGCGGCGCCACGGCCGACCGCAAGGGCCGCGCCGTGGCGGTCGAGCGCGTAACGCCGACGCGGCGCCGGCCCGCGGCGGCGGAGGAGGCCCCGGCGTCGCGCAACGCCAGGCGCTTCGACGCCATGCGCGGCGGGGGCGATCGTCCGCCCCGCCGCGATGCGGCCGAGGCGACGGAGCGGCCGCGCGGCCGGGCGCGTGAAGAGGGCGCCCGTTCGCAAACGTTCGAGCGGCGCGGCGAGGGCCGTCGCTTCGACGCCGAGCGCAGCGGCACGGACAGAGCCCCGCGCTCCCGCCCGCAGGGCGGCGAGGAACGCCGGTTCGAAAGCCGGCCGCCCCGGCGGGAGGCGCCGGAAGGTCGGGGAGCGCCGCGCGGCGCCTCCAGCGAGGGACGGGCGCCGCGCCGGCCGCGCGAAGAGGGCGCCCGTTCGCAAACGTTTGAGCGGCGCGGCGAAGGCCGTCGTTTCGACGCCGAGCGCAGCGGCGCGGACAGAGCCCCGCGCTCCCGCCCGCAGGGCGGCGAGGAACGCCGGTTCGAAAGCCGGCCGCCCCGGCGGGAGGCGCCGGAAGGTCGGGGAGCGCCGCGCGGCGCCCCCGGCGAGGGACGCGCGCCGCGCCGGCCGCGCGAAGAGGGCGCCCGTTCGGAGGCGTTCGAGCGGCGCGGCGAAGGCCGTCGCTTCGATGCGGAGCGTCCTGACAGAGCCCCGCGCCCCCGATCGCGCGACGCCGGCGCGCCGGAAGGCGGGCGCCGCGACTCGCGCGGGGCGCCCCGGAGCGGCCCGCCGAAAGGACGCGGCGGCCCGGCGAGGGGCGCGCCAAAGGGATCGGGCGAGGGGTTTGGCAGGGGTCCAGGCAAAGGGCCCGGCAAAGGCCCTGGAAAAGGATCCGGGAAGGGGCCGCGCGGCGGTCCGCGCAAGCCGCGCGGGGCGTAGTCGATGCGCATCGTCGGCGGCGCCCTGCGCGGGCGCGCGCTTGCCGCTCCGAAATCGCAGGCCATCCGCCCGACCTCGGACCGGCTGCGGGAATCGGTCTTCGACATTCTGGCGCATCGCTTCGGCGATCCGGCGTCGGGCGCGGCCGTGATCGACCTCTTCGCCGGCACCGGCGCGCTGGGGTTCGAGGCTTTGTCGCGCGGCGCGGCCCGCGCGCTGTTCGTGGACGACGGCGCCGAGGCCCGCGCGCTTCTGCGCGCCAATATCGAGACGCTCGGTCTGGGCGGCGTCACCCGCATCTTCCGGCGGGACGCGACCAAGCTCGGCCTCGCGCCTCCGGGCGAAGTCTTTTCGCTCGCTTTTCTCGATCCGCCCTATGGCAGAGGCCTCGCCGGCCCGGCGCTCGCGGCGCTGGTGGAGGGCGGCTGGCTTGCGAAAGGCGCGCTCGTCGTCGTCGAGGAAGCGGCCGGGGCGGAGATCGCCCTGCCCCCGGCGCTGACGGCGGAAGAGGAGCGCCGTTACGGCGACACCCAGTTTCTCTTCGCGCGACATGGGGCCTGATGGGGGAAATCAGGCCTTCGATTTCAGCTCGTAAAGCGCCGCCAGCGCCTCGCGCGGGCTCATCTGGTCGGGGTCGATGGCGGCGAGCGCCTCGCGCAGCGCGTCCCTCGGGGGCGCGGCGTCCGCGGCGCGCTTGAAGAGCGGCAGGTCGTCGATCAGCGTCTCGACCGGCGCGCGCCGGTCGGCGGCTTCGAGTTCGGCGAGGATGTCGTGCGCCCGCGCCACCACGCTCGCGGGGAGCCCGGCGAGCTGCGCCACATGCACGCCATAGGACCGGTCGGCCGCCCCCTGCACGACCTCGTGCAGGAATACGACCTCGCCCGCGTGATCCGTCACCTTCATGGTGAGATTGACGAGCCGCTTCATGCGTCTCGCAAGCTGAGTCAGCTCGTGGAAATGCGTGGCGAAGATCGCCCGCGACCGGTTGACCTCGTGCAGATGCTCGATCGTCGCCCAGGCGATGGAGAGCCCGTCGAAGGTCGCCGTGCCGCGTCCGATCTCGTCGAGGATGACGAGCGAGCGCGGCGTGGCGCAATTGAGGATCGCGGCCGTCTCCACCATCTCCACCATGAAGGTCGAGCGCCCGCGCGCGAGATCGTCCGAGGCGCCGACGCGCGAGAAGAGGCGATCGACGACGCCGATGCGGGTGGCGGCGGCCGGCACATAGGAGCCGGCCTGCGCCAGAAGCGCGATCAGCGCGTTCTGGCGCAGAAAGGTGGATTTGCCGGCCATGTTCGGGCCGGTGACGACGGCGATGCGGCCGGCCTTCTCGCCGGAGAGATCGCAGTCGTTCGCCGCGAAGGCCCGGCCCTGCGCTTCGAGCGCCGCCTCGACCACGGGGTGGCGCCCGCCGACGATCTCGAAATCGAGCGAGCGATCGACATGGGGCCGCGTCCAGTTGCGCTTCTCCGCGACCTCGGCGAGCGCGCTCGCCAGATCGAGCCGCGCGAAGGCCTGCGCGAGCGTCTGCAAGGGCTCCGCGCGCGCGAGCACCTCTTGCGCCAGCTGCTCGAAGATCGCGAGTTCGCGGGCGAGCGCTCGGTCCGCGGCGGAAGCGATCCGGCTTTGCAGCTCGACGAGTTCGCGCGTCGAGAAGCGCATGGCGTCGGCCATGGTCTGGCGATGGGTGAAGGTCGCGTCGAAGGGCGGGCGCAGCAGCTTCTCGCCCTGCGCCGCCGGCGTCTCGAGAAAATAACCCAGGAAGTTGTTGTGCTTGATCTTGAGCCGCGTCCCCGTCTCCTCGGCGTATCGCGCCTGGAGCGAGGCGATGACGGTGCGGCTCTCGTCGCGCAGGCCGCGCGCCTCGTCGAGGTCCGCGTCATAGCCCGCGCGAATGAAATCGCCGTTGCGCTTGTCGGGCGGCGGGGCGTCGGACAGGCTCGCCATGATCTGCGAGGCGAGGGCGATGTCGGCCTTGTCGAGGACCTCCGCCTCGCGCGCGATCTCGGCGGGGGCCTCGGCGCCGGGGAACAGCGCGGCGATCTCCCGCGCCGCCGCGAGCGCGGCCCCGACGCTCGCGAGATCGCGCGGGCCGCCGCGTTGCAGCGAGAGGCGCGAGAGGGCGCGGGCGAGGTCCGGCGCACGGGAAAGCCGCGCGCGCAGCGCGGCGCGGCTCTCGGGCCGCTCCAGAAAGAAGCCGATGGCGTCCAGTCTTTCGCCGATCAGCACGGGATCGGTCGAGGGCGCGGCGAGGCGTTCGGCGAGGAGCCGCGCCCCGGCCGGGGTCACGCTCATGTCGACGACGGCGAGCAGCGCGCCCTCGCGCGCGCCGGAGAGCGTGCGCGCCACTTCGAGATTGGCGCGCGTCGCGGCGTCCATGTCGAGCGTCGCGCTGTCGCGCAGGCTCGCGGGCCGCGACAGCGCCGGGCGGCCGCCCTTCTGCGTGCGCTCCACATAGAGGATCGCCGTCGCCGCGGCGGCGAGCTCCGCCTCGCTCAGCGCGCCAAAGCCCTCGAGCGTCGAGACGCCGTAGAACGCCATGAGGCGGCGCGAGGCGTCGGCCACGTCCCGGCCGAGCGGCGCGACCGGCGCGGCGACGCTCGCAAAGGCGCCGGCCGCCGTCTCCTCGCGGCACAGGGCCTCGGCGGCGACGATCTCGCGCGGTTCGAGACGCGCGAGGACGGACGAAAGCTCCAGAGTCGCGCAGTCGCAAACGGTGAAGGCGCCCGTCGAAATGTCGAGGCTCGCGACGCCATAGCGCCAGGCGCCGTCCGCGCCGCGCGCGCGGGCCACCGCGGCGAAGGCGTTGGCGCGCGCGGGATCGAGCAGCGCCTCCTCAGTGATGGTGCCGGGCGTCACGAGACGCACCACGTCGCGGCGGACAACCGATTTCGCGCCGCGCTTTCGCGCCTCGGCGGGGTCTTCGATCTGCTCGCAGACGGCGACGCGATGGCCGAGCGCGATGAGCTTTTGCAGATAGTCGTTGGCGCGCTCGACCGGCACGCCGCACATGGGAATGTCTTCGCCCAGATGCTTGCCGCGCTTAGTGAGCATGATGCCGAGCGCGCGCGCCGCGACCTCGGCGTCGTCGAAGAACAATTCGTAGAAATCGCCCATGCGGTAGAAGAGCAGGCAGTCGCTGTTCGCCGCCTTGATCTCGATATATTGCGCGATCATCGGCGTCGCGCGCACGGCCTCGCCGGCGCGTGTCTGATCCAGGGCTTTCTGCGTCATGGCGCCATTCTGGTCACTGAAAATCGAACGGATGGTTCTCTCTCGGCCCTGCGCCATCCGCGGGGCGCCCGCGATTTTGCAGGCGACAAAAGAGCCGCTTTCGAAAAAAAGCGGCTCTTTCTTACCGGCTCCCGCCGCGCGTTTCGAGGCCTAGTTTCTAAGACGCCCCATGACCTCGACGAGCTCGGCGTCCTCCACGACCGGAACGATGCTCATTTCGAACACGTCCAGCCATCTGGCCGCGAATTCGTTCAGGGCCGCGACGTCGTCGCTTTCGAGGAGCTCGAATCCCATGCTCATGTCGGCGCAATACCAGCGGCCGAGCAAAGTGACGCCCTTGGGAGGCTCGGCCCGGGTCTGCGCGAAGCGCGCCAGGGCCTTGTCGGCCGCGCCGTCCAAATTTCTCAGCGAGAATGTCTTGATGAATTTCATGGGGATTCCCCTCGGGTCGCTCGTCCGCCCGCCGAAGGATGAGCGGAAGCCTGCGGCGGAAATTCGAAAAAACAGGAGCGGCGCGTCGACGAGGACGGCAAAAAGCCCCGGAAGTCGGGGCTTTCGCTCGAAATTGCGCTGTGCGCGCCTAGCGCCAAAGCGCCAGGAGAATGATGATCGGGATCGGCACGCCGAGCAGCCAGAGCAGGATTGAACGACCCATTCCCATTTCCTCCTCCTACCAGCGCGTCAGTTGCGCGAGGCCGATGTTCTCGTCCCGGTGGCGTCCGCCGAGCGCCGCGCCGCCCCAGGCCGAGGCGGCGGCGAGCAGCATGGCCGCCGCGGCGATGAAGCTGCCGATGATTCCGGCCTTGCGCGCCTTGTCGGCGAGCTCCTTGGCGCGGGCGTTGTCGTCCCGAACCTGCTGGGCGAGACCGTCCACCCGGGCGCGGGCGTCCTGCGGGGCGACTCCGGCCGAGGACAGCACGTTTTGCAGAAGACCGCGGTCCTCGTTGCTGATCTCGCCGCTTGCCTCGCTGCGCGCGACAATGCGCGAGACGATCTGGCGGGTGTCTGCGACATTGGCCCCGGTCATCGCGCCGGCTCCGACGCCGCCTCGCGCCGCGGGAGCCGCCGGAGCGGCGCCGTCGCCGCGCATCAGCAAGTCCACGCGGTAATCCACGGGGCTCGTCGAAACGCCGCTTTTCTGAGCCTGCTGGGTCGCCGCGTTCACCCCGGCCTTGCCGAGGTCATAGAGGGACGAGCCGGCCGCGAAGGCGATGATGAGAATGGAGACGCCCCAGACGACGAGGCCATGCGCGCCGTCGCGCACTTCCGCCTCGTCGCGCGGCATCCCGGGATTGCGCGCCCGCAGCCGCCCGCAGACATAGCCGCCCGCCGCATAGCTCGCGACCGTGACCCAGAGCACCCAAAGGGCGAGCGCCAGCGCGTGGGTGAAGGGCGACGCGCCTTCATAGGGAGAGGCGAGGGACAGGCCGATCCCCGAGCCGAAAGCCGCCAGAACGAAGGTGATCGCGGTCGCGACCGCCACGCCCGCGAGAATCGCGCCCCAGTCGACCGCGGTCAGACGCGTAAGCCCCATGCTCTCTATCGGCCTCTCTGTCGGCGCCGGGGAGAGGCCCGGCCGAATGACGTCCGTCATGGCGAGCCCTCCTAGCGCAAACCGAGCAGCGACAGAATGGCCATGACTATCACGACCAGTCCGACCAGATAGATGATGCTGTTCATCGTCGCCTCCTTTGGGCGCGCGGTCGCTCGCGGCGCGCGCGAGACGCAGAAAACCCGGGGCGGGCGCGAATGTTCCGGCGCGCGGCAGGGAGCGGCGCGCCAACCTTGTGAAGCTTCTCGCTTCGGCGCTATGTTGCGGCGCGAAAAGGCGCCGGAAGGGCAACGGAAAATGGCGACAGACAAGACCACGGGGCAGGAGCGCCCGATTTTCTCCGACAAGGAGGCGCTGCTCTTTCATTCGCGCGGCCGGCCCGGCAAGCTCGCCGTCGTCGCGACCAAGCCCATGGCGACGCAGCGCGACCTGTCGCTCGCCTATTCGCCGGGCGTCGCCGCGCCCGTGCTCGCCATCGCGCAGGACCCCTCGCTCGCCTTCGACTATACGACGCGCGGCAATATGGTCGCGGTCATCACCAATGGCACCGCCATTCTGGGGCTCGGCGACCTCGGGCCCCTCGCGGCGAAGCCCGTCATGGAAGGCAAGGCTGCGCTCTTCAAGCGCTTCGCCGACATCGACTCGATCGATCTCGAGGTCGACGCCAAAAGCGTCGAGGATTTCGTCAACGCCGTGCGTTTTCTCGGCCCCTCCTTCGGCGGCATCAATCTCGAAGACATCAAGGCGCCGGAATGTTTCGTGATCGAGGAGCGCCTGCGCGACCTCATGGACATTCCTGTCTTTCACGACGACCAGCACGGCACGGCGATCATTTCGGCCGCCGGCCTCATCAACGCGCTGCGGCTCACGGGCCGCGACATCAAGACGGCGAAGCTCGTCTGCAACGGCGCGGGCGCGGCGGGCATCGCCTGTCTCGACCTCGCCAAGGCGCTCGGCTTCGATCCGCGCAACGTCGTCCTCTGCGACACCAAGGGCGTCGTCTACCGGGGCCGCGAAGAGGGCATGAACCAGTGGAAGAGCGCCCATGCCGTCGAGACGACGGCGCGCACGCTCGCCGAGGCGCTGGAGGGCGCGGACATCTTCTACGGGCTCTCGGTGAAGGGGGCGCTGACGCCGCAGATGCTGAACGCCATGGCGGCGGACCCCATCATCTTCGCCATGGCCAATCCGGACCCCGAGATCACGCCGGAAGAGGCGCGCTCGACGCGGCCCGACGCCATCGTCGCAACGGGGCGCTCGGACTATCCAAACCAGATCAACAATGTTCTGGGCTTTCCCTATATCTTCCGCGGCGCGCTCGACGTGCGGGCCAAGACCATCAACATGGAGATGAAGGTCGCCGCCGTTCATGCGCTCGCCGATCTCGCGCGCGAGGACGTGCCGGACGAAGTCGCCAACGCCTATCGCGGCGCGCGTCCGCGCTTCGGGCGCGATTATCTCATCCCGGCGCCCTTTGATCCGCGTCTCATTTCGGTGGTGCCACCCGCGGTCGCGCGCGCGGCGATGGATTCGGGCGTCGCGCGCCGCCCGATCGTCGACATGAAGGCCTATCGTCACGAGCTTTCGGCGCGGCGCGACCCAATCGCCGGCCTCATGCAGACGATCTACGAACGCGTGCGCCGCGAGCCCAAGCGCGTGGTCTTCGCCGAGGGCGAGGAGCAGCAGGTGATCCGCGCCGCTCTGGCTTTCGTCAATCAGGGGCTCGGGACGGCGGTGCTCGTCGGCCGCGAGGACCGCGTGCGCCAGAACGCGGCCAACGCCGGGGTGGAGCTCGTCGAGGGCATCGAGATTCACAACGCCAAGCTTTCGAGCCGAAACGCCGTCTATGCGCAGTTCCTGTTCGAACGGCTCCAGCGCAAGGGCTTCCTGCTGCGCGACTGTCAGCGCCTGATCAATCAGGACCGCAATCATTTCGCCGCGGCGATGGTGGCGCGCGGCGACGCCGACGCCATGGTCACGGGCGTCACGCGCAATTTCTCCAATGCGCTCGAAGAGGTGCGCCGCGTCGTCGATCACAAGCCCGGCCACCGGGTGATCGGCGTCTCGCTCATTCTCGCCAAAGGGCGGGTGGTGGTCGTCGCCGACACGGCCATCACCGAATTGCCCGAGGCCGAAGAGCTTGCGGAAATCGCCATCGAAGCGGCGGGCGTCGCGCGCCGCATCGGGCTCACGCCGCGCGTCGCCATGCTCGCCTTCTCGACTTTCGGCTATCCGCCCGGCGAGCGCACCGCCCGCGTCCATCAGGCCGTGCGCGTGCTCGACCAGCGCCGCGTCGATTTCGAATATGAGGGCGAGATGGGCGCGGACATTGCGCTCAACCGTGATCTGATGAGCGCCTATCCCTTCAGCCGGCTGAAGGACACGGCCAATGTGCTGATCATGCCCGCCTTCCACTCGGCGGCGATCTCGACGAAGATGCTGCAGGAGCTCGGCGACGCCACGGTGCTCGGCCCGCTGATCGTCGGCCTCGACAAGCCGATCCAGATCGTCCAGCTCGGCGCGACCGACACGGAGATCGTCAACATGGCGGCGATCGCAGCCTTCGGAATCGGGGGGTAGCAACGCCGAGCCGACCGGCTCTTTGCGTCAGAGAGTTTTTCGATCCGATGGAATCGGATCGAGGCTTCAGCTTATCGTTCCGTCGCGTTTCGGCGGAAAGCGCGCGAGCGGGTCCGCGAAAGAAGCAAAACCGCCGGGAGGCTTGGTCCGGCGGTTTTGGCGGCTGGTTCGATTTACGCTGGCTCAGTCCCATTCGATCATGGTTCCCTCCACCGTGTCGTGATCAGAAGCAAGCGTCGCAGAGCGCCTGCGCATGGGCCAAAGCCGTGCCGACCGCGAAGAAAATGCCCGCGCCGATCAGCGCGCCATAAAGCTTCGTCATCATGTTGCATGTTCCCTTCGGTTCGTCTTCGCCCTTCGATGAGGAGAAGATAACCGGGCGATCTGCGGGCCGATGTGCGGTCACGCACAGGGCGGCGCGCGCCGGTTCGAAGGCGTCTCGCTGGCGGAAGGGCAAAGAAAATGGCCGGTACGGGAACCCCCGTCCGGCCATTTCAGGACGCTCGACGGCTCGCGCGGCTATTGCGCGGCGAGCTTGATCTCGGGATAGGCGCAGCGTTCGGCGCTCTTTTCGTCGACATGCAGATGCGACGGCGGCTCCACGAAGGGGATGCCGAGCGTGTGCCAGACATCGACCAGCGCCTCGACCAGATGGGCGATATGGTCCTGCGTGTGGCGCGGCGTGGGCGTGATGCGCAGGCGCTCCGAGCCCTTGGCGACGGTCGGATAGTTGATCGGCTGGATATAGACGTGATGGCGCGCGAGCAGCAGATCGCTCGCGGCCTTGCACAATTCCGCGTCGCGGACCATCACCGGCACGATATGCGAGGCGTTCTCCAGAACCGGCAGGCCGGCGGCGGAGAGCGCGTGCTTGGTGATATGGGCGGCGCGCTGATGGGCGGTGCGCAGATCCGGCCGGCGCTTCAGCAACCGCACGGCGGCGCCGGCGGCGGCGGCGACCGACGGCGGCAGCGCCGTGGTGAAGATGAAGGCGCCCGCATAGGAGCGGATTGCGTCGATCACGACCGCGTCGCCGGCGACATAGCCGCCCATGGTTCCGAAGCCCTTGGCGAGCGTCCCTTCGATCACGTCGATGCGATCCATGACGCCGGCCTGTTCGCAGACGCCGCCCCCGCGCGCGCCATACATGCCGACGGCGTGAACCTCGTCGACATAGGTCATGGCGCCGTAGCGTTCGGCGAGCGCGGCGATCTCGGCGACCGGCGCGAGATTGCCGTTCATGGAGTAGAGGCTCTCGAAGACGACGAGCTTGGGGCGGTCGCCAGCGTCGATCAGCAGCTCTTCGAGATGGGCGAGGTCGTTGTGGCGGAAGATTTTCTTTTCGGCGCGCGACCGCTTCACGCCCTCGATCATCGAATTGTGGTTCGAGGCGTCGGAGAGGATGACGCAATTGGGCAGCAGATCGGCGATGGTCGAGATGGCGGCGAGATTGGAA
Source organism: Methylocystis sp. IM3 (assembly GCF_038070105.1). NCBI lineage: Bacteria > Pseudomonadati > Pseudomonadota > Alphaproteobacteria > Hyphomicrobiales > Methylocystaceae > Methylocystis > Methylocystis sp. IM3. The sequence goes on from NZ_JBBPBZ010000002.1 coordinate 75,549, forward strand.
ATCCAGCCCGAGGTGAAGACGAGCGCCGCCTCCTTGCCGTGCAGGTCGGCGAGTTCGCGCTCGAGCTCGACGATGGCGTGGCTGGTGCCGGAAATATTGCGCGTGCCGCCCGCGCCGGCGCCGACCTTGCCCGCCGTCTCGAGCATGGCGGCGATCACCTCCGGATGCTGGCCCATGCCGAGATAATCATTCGAGCACCAGACGGTGACCTCCTGAATGGAGCCGTCGTCGCGATGCCATCTGGCGAAGGGAAAGGTGTCGACGTCGCGCTCAAGATGGGCGAAGACGCGGTAACGACGTTCGTCCTTCAGACGGGAAACGGCCGCCTCGAAATATCGCCGATATACCATGGAAGGAACCCTCGATCGTTGACGCCCATCGCACCGGTCTGCGGCCCCGTCCCGCCTGCTCGCCAGTTTGGACGATTTCCTACATAGCCGATCCTGGACCGATTTGCGAGCGACGGATTGCCGCGTATTAGCAGGGTGTTGCGTCCAAACGCCACGTCCGCAGGGGCGCCGCCCGATGGCGCCACGGCAGCCGGCGGAAGGGCGCGCGAGCGCCTATCTCTTCGCCCGCACGTTGAAATTCTGCCCGGTCGCGCGTCACGGGCGTCTGTCGACCAAGCGCCTTCGCCGCCGCGCCAAAGATCCGAGCCGCCTTGCGCCAACCTTGCCGCGGCCCGCCGGGGGAGCTCGGCCGCGGTTAACAAAAACATTCACGGCGGCGCGTCACCCCGCCAGCGCGTCGAGCACCCGCGCCCAGCTCCGCGTCCCCTTGTGGAAGGAGGTATAGCTGTATTTCTCATTGGGCGAGTGGATGCGGTCGTCCTCCAGCGCGAAGCCGATCATCAGCGCGTCCATGCCGAGATCGCGCTTGAAGGCGCCGACGATGGGGATGGAGCCGCCGCACCCGACGAGGGCGGCGTCCTTGCCCCATTCCTGGGCGAGCGCCCGGCGGGCGCGGCTCAGGGCCTCGGAGCCGAAGGGCAGCTGGAGGGCGCCCGAGGCGCCGTGCGAGATGAACTCGGCTTTGGCGTCCGCCGGCAGGCGTTCGCGCACGAAGGCGCGGAAGCTCTCCATGATCGCCTTGGGGTCCTGGGACCCCACGAGGCGGAAGGAGAATTTCGCCGACGCCTCCGCGGGCAGCACGGTCTTCGACCCCTTGCCCGTGTAGCCGCCGACGATCCCGTTCACGTCGCAGGTCGGTCGCGCCCAGATCTGCTCGATGACCCCGTAGCCCTTCTCGCCCGCGGCCTGGGTGAGGCCGATGCCGGCGAGAAAGGCGCGCTCGTCGAAGTCGAGACCGCGCCACTGCTCGGCGACATCCTCCGGCAGCTCCGGCGCCCCGGCGTAGAAGCCCGGCAGCGTCACCCGGCCCGTCTCGTCGTGCAGATCGGCGACGATTTTCGCGAGAATGTGAATCGGATTGGGGACCGGCCCGCCGAACATGCCGGAGTGAAGGTCATGGCTCGGCCCCCGGATGATCACTTCTTCCTGCGCAAGGCCGCGCAGCATGACGGTGATGGCCGGGGTGGTCGCGTTCCACATGCCGGTGTCGCAGACGAGAGCGATGGCCGGCTCGGAGAGCTCCGCCTTGTGGGCTGCGAGGAAGCCCGGCAGCGAGGGCGACCCCGTCTCCTCTTCGCCCTCGAAGAGGAAGGTGACGCTGCAGGGCAGGCCGCCATTCGCCTCGAAGGCGCGGCAGGCCTCCACGAAGGTCATGAGCTGGCCCTTGTCGTCGGAGGCGCCGCGGGCGACGATCTCCTTGCCGTCCTTGCCTTCGACGAGGGTCGGCGCGAAGGGCTCGCTCCGCCACAGGTCCAGCGGGTCCGGCGGCTGCACGTCGTAATGGCCGTAAAAGAGCACATGCGGCGCATCCTTGCGCTTCGCTTTGGCGTGGCCGACGACGATCGGATGGCCGGGCGTCTCGCGCACCTCCGCCGTATAGCCCAAGCCTTTCAGCTCGTCGGCGAGCCAGTTGGCGGCGCGCAGACATTGCTGCGTATAGGCCGGATCGGTCGAGACGGAGGGGATGCTCAGCAGATCGAAAAGGCGCTGGGTGGACGCCGGGAGATTGGCGTCGATCGTATCGAGGACGGCGTCGATGCTGGCCATGGAATCACATCCTTCGCAGTTGATGCGAAGCTAGTGCGAAGTGGGGCTCCAGGAAAGCGGATCGGGACACGAAAGCCGTTCTGCCTCCCGCGTGGAAGCCAGGCGCAGATGCGCTCGTCACCAATCGGACGGCCCGCGCGCGCGGGCCGTCTCCCGGAGACGGAACGCCGGCTTTACCGCGTGACCACGACCTTGGTCCCGATCTTCACGCGGCTGTAGAGATCGACCACATCGTCATTGGTCATGCGGATGCAGCCGGACGACACGGCCTGGCCGATCGACTCCGGCTCGTTCGAGCCGTGGATGCGATAGAGCGTGCCGGAGAGATACATGGCGCGGGCGCCGAGCGGATTGTTGATGCCGCCCTCCATGTGGCGCGGCAGGTCGGGGCGGCGGCGCAGCATCTGGGCGGGGGGCGTCCAGTCGGGCCATTCGCGCTTGGAGGAGATGAAGCGCACGCCCGACCATTCGAAGCCGGGACGGCCCACGCCCACGCCATAGCGGATGGCCTGGCCATTGCCGAGCACGTAATAGAGCCGGCGCTCGCTCGTGTTGATGATGACCGTGCCCGGCGCCTCCTTGCCGTCGAAGGGGACGATCTCCCGAGGAATGGCGACAGCCTGCGGGCGTCCGTCGGGACCGACCGGCGCCGCCGGGGTCGCCGCCTCGCCGCCGAAGAGCAGGCTCAGCGGGTCGAGGTCCTGGGCCGCGGCGGCGCCGCGCGCATGGGCTGGCGAAATGAGCGCGGCGGCCGCGACAAAAGAGCAGAGCGATGCAAGGACAAGCCGTCGCATAAGAATTCCCGTATGGCTGGAAGGAAGGGCTGAAAGGTCCGCGCCGGGAAATGCGGCGCGAACGGGGCGACTGCGCGATTAGAGTCGCAGGAGGGGCGCCCTCGCAAGCGCGAAGCGCGCCGGGCGCTCTTTTCCCTGGCCGCGTGGCCTTCCTGCAACAGTCTGCGGCCTAAAACTTCAATGTCGTGGCCTGTTTGACGCCCGGCAGGGCGCGCAGCAGCAAAAGCGTCGCCTCGGGCAGGGCGCCGTCGATCGAAACGAGCGCGACGGCGCGTCCGCCCGGCCGGTCCCGCCCCAGCGCGAAGGTTGCGATATTGACCTGCGACTCGCCCAGCGTTCCGGCGAAGCGGCCGATGTAGCCGGGGCGGTCCTCGTTCTCGGTGTAGATCATCGAGGGCGCGAATTCCGCGTCGACGTTGATGTCGCCGATGCGCAGCAGGCGCGGCTTGCCGTCGTGGAACACGGTTCCGGCGACCCTGATCTCGCCCTCGGCGGTCGTCGCGACCAGGGTGACGAGGGATTCATAGTCGCTCTGCGCAGCCCGGCTCACCTCGTCCACCCGCAGGCCGCGCTCCCTGGCGATGGCCGGCGCCGAGACCGGGTTCACCGTGTCCAGAATCGGCCGCAGCAGGCCGGCGAGCGCCGCGGCGGTGAGCGCCCTGATTTTCTCCCCCGCGACGGCGCCTTCGTAAATAATCGAGAGCGTCTCGACGCCGCAGCGCGCGAGTTGCCCCACAAGCAGGCCGAGCTTTTCGGCAAGCGAGACGAAGGGCGCGAGACGCGGCGCCTCCTCGGCCGAGATCGCGGGAAAATTCACGGCGTTGGAGACGGCGCCGCGCGTCAGATAATCCGACATCTGCTCGGCGATCTCGAGCGCGACCTTCTCCTGCGCCTCCGCCGTCGAGGCGCCGAGATGCGGCGTGCAGACGACGTTGGGTCGCGCAAAGAGCGGATTGTCGGTCGCGGGCTCCTGGGCGAACACGTCGAGCGCCGCGCCAGCGACATGGCCCGCATCGAGGGCGCGGCAGAGCGCCGCTTCGTCGACGAGCCCGCCCCGCGCGCAATTGACGATGCGCACGCCCCGGCGCGTCTTCGCGAGCGCCTCGGCGGAGAGGATGTTGCGCGTCTGGGCGTTGAGCGGCGTATGCAGCGAGATGACATCCGCGCGGGCGAGGAGGTCGTCGAGATCGACCTTCTCGACGCCGATCGCCGCCGCCCGCTCCTGGGTGAGAAAGGGGTCGTAGGCGAGAACGCGCATCTTCAGGCCCAGCGCCCGGTCCGCGACGATCGCGCCGATATTGCCGCAGCCGATGACGCCCAGCGTCTTGCCGGCGATCTCGACGCCGAGAAAGCGGTTCTTCTCCCATTTGCCCGCCTTGGTGGAGGCGTCGGCGGCCGGTATGTCGCGGGCGAGCGCGAACATCAGCGCGAGGGCGTGTTCGGCGGTGGTGACCGAATTGCCCGACGGCGTGTTCATCACGATCACGCCCCTGGCCGTCGCCGCGCCGATATCGACGTTGTCGACGCCGATGCCCGCCCGGCCCACGACCTTCAGCCGGTCGGCGCGGGCCAGAAGCTCCGCCGTCACCCGCGTCGTGGAGCGGATGGCCAGACCGTCATAGGCGGACATTGCGGCGGCGAGCCTCTCCTTGTCCTTGCCGAGCGCCGGCTCGAAATCGGCGTCGACGCCGCGCAGGCGAAAAATCTCGACGGCGGCGGGGGACAGCGAATCGGAGATGAGAACGCGGGGCTTCATGAATCGGCTCCCATGGCGGCGCCCGAATGACTCAGGCGGTCGCCTCCAGATAGGCCCAGTCGAGCCATTGCGTGAGCAACGCCACGTCGGCGGCCTCCACTGTCGCGCCGCACCAGATGCGAAAGCCCGGCGGCGCCGCCCGATAGGCGCCGAAGTCGTAAGCGACGCCCTCCCGCTCGATCATTTGCACCATCCGCTTGGCGAGCGCAGCCTTCTCCTCTTCGCTTCCGGCGGCGGCGGATGGCGAGAAGACGAGGCAGACGCTCGTATTGGAGCGCGTCGCGGGGGCCCTGGCGAGATGGTCGATCCAGTCGGTCCGCGCCACCCAGTCGTCGACGACCCCGGCGCTGGCGTTGCAGCGCGCCCGCAGCGCGTCGAGGCCGCCGATCGAGAGGCCCCAGCGCAGCGTGTCGAGATAATCCTCCACGGCGAGCATCGAGGGCGTGTTGATCGTCTCGCCCCTGAAAATCCCCTCATTCAGCCGGCCGTTCTTCGTCAGCCGGAAAATCTTCGGCATGGGCCAGGCGGGCTTGTGGCTCTCCAGCCGCTCCACGGCGCGCGGCGAGAGGATGAGCACCCCATGGGCCGCCTCGCCGCCCATGACTTTCTGCCAGCTGAAGGTCGTGGCGTCCAACCTGGCGAAGTCGAGGTCCTGCGCGAAAGCGGCCGAGGTCGCGTCGCAGAGGGTCAGTCCCTTGCGGTCGGCGGGGATGAAAGCGGCGTCGGGAACCCGCACGCCCGAGGTCGTGCCGTTCCAGGCGAAGACCACGTCATTTTCGAAATCGATCTGCGAGAGATCCGGCAATTCGCCGTAAGGCGCGGTGAGCGCGCGCGCAGCGGGCAGCCGCAGCTCGTTCACCACATCCGTGACCCAGTCGAGGGAAAAGCTCTCCCAGGCGGCGATGTCGACGCCACGCGGCCCGAGCAGCGACCAGAGCGCGATTTCCACGGCCCCGGTGTCAGACGCGGGCACGATGGCGATGCGGTGCTCGGCGGGGACGCGCAGCAGTTCGCGCGTGAGGTCGATGGCGAGGCCGAGCTTCTCCTTGCCGGGTTTCGAGCGATGCGAGCGTCCGACGGTGGCGCCGGCGAGCGCCGCAAGCGACCAGCCCGGCCGCTTGGCGCAGGGGCCGGAGGAGAAGCACGGATTTGCCGGCCGGGCGCCGGGCCTGGGCGTCGCCATCTGTCCTCTCGCGCGTCTCGCGAAACCGCTCCGCGCTACGCCTTGTCTCCCCGAGCGTCAAGGCCGGCGCGGCAAGGGCTTCGCCAGGCGGGACCGGAGATGATTTGCAGGCCGCTCAGCTCGAGGCTAGGATCGCCGGCGTCCCTCTCCGGAAAGGATCGTCGCGCATATGGGCCGCCTCTTGCTCCTTCTCTCTCTGGCGTCCCTCTGCTGCGGCCCCGCCGGCGCGGTCGGTCTGCGCCAGATCATCAGCGACTGCGGGGCGGACGGAAAGGCCTATTGCGAGGGCGTGGGCTATGGCGCGCCCATGCAATCCTGCCTGACCCGCAACAAGAAGAAGCTCGCGCCGCCCTGCCGCGCCATCATCGAGCGGCTTGAGAAAGGCGAGGAGGTGGAGATTTTGGCTAGGACGCCGCCGCCGCGAGGCCGGGCGGCCTATCTGGCTTCGTCCGGCGCCCTGGCCGTCACGGCGAGGGCATGCAGCCCCTCCTTCAGCTCCTGGGCGAGCAGGGCGTTCACCATCCGGTGCCGGTCGATCCGGCTCTTGCCGGCGAAGGCGGCGCTCACCACTTCCACGCGGAAGTGGCTTTCATGGCCGTGGCGCTTGTCGCCGGGGTGGCCATGGCCCGCGTGATGATGCGACTCGTCGATCACATTCAGAGAAACGGGCGCAAGCGCCTCGGTGAGTTTCTTCTCGATGCTCGCCGCCACCGGCCCCACGGGCGTCTTGACCGCGCCTCCCGCCTGATCCGCCATCGTCTCCTCCTCGTCTTCCGTCCCAGCTAAGCCCCGGTCGCCTTCCTTGCAAGATCGGACGCGGGCTCAAAAATTGGCGCGGTCCGCGCTTGCGGCCGGACCCGTCGCCATCATAATGGAATGAAATGAACCTCAACTCGCCTCTCTTCGACCGCATCCGAACGAAGCAGGAGCCGCGCACGGAGAAGCGCGAGGCGACGACGATCAAATGCGATTCGCCGGGCTGCGAGGCGGAGGGGACCTATCGCGCGCCGATGGGGCGGCTGCGGGAGGGGCAATATTTCTGCTTCTGCCTCGACCACGTCCGCGAATACAATTCGAACTATAATTATTTCAACGGGATGAACGACGCCGACGTCGCCCGTTACATCAAGGACGCGACAGTCGGCCACCGCCCGACCTGGACCATGGGAACCCAGCGGGGGGCGAAGGGCTTTCGCGAGGAAGGCGGGCCGACCGGCGATCCGCTCGGCATGTATCGCGCCCGCCATCATCGCCGCGCCGCCGAACCGCGCGAGCCGCGATATTCGCCGGTCACCATGCGGGCCTTTTCGGCGCTGGGGCTCGACGACGCGGCCGGTCCCGAAGTCGTCCGGGCGCGCTACAAGGAGCTCGTCAAGCGGCTTCACCCCGACGCCAATGGCGGGGACCGCTCCCGCGAGGAAAAATTGCGGGAAATCATTCATGCCTATAAGACGCTGAGGGCCGCGCGATTAGCCTGACGCGCCAGCGTCGCGAGGCGTGACGATCGCCGCCCGTCAGACGGAGGAAGATTTTGGTCGATACAGTCACTGGCTCGGGCCTCGAGAGCACGCCGGACATCAAGGTTTCGGCGCGCGAGCTTTTCGGAATCGACACGGATCTCGTGGTTCCCGCCTTCTCCGAGCGAAGCGAACATGCGCCGGAGGTCGATCCGGATTATCTCTTCGACCGGCAGACGACGCTCGCCATTCTCGCAGGCTTCGCCCGCAACCGCCGCGTGATGGTGACGGGCTATCACGGCACCGGCAAATCGACGCACATCGAGCAGGTGGCGGCGCGGCTCAACTGGCCCTTCGTGCGCGTCAATCTCGACAGCCACATCTCGCGCATCGACCTCGTCGGCAAGGACGCGATCGTGCTCAAGGACGGCAAGCAGGTCACGGAGTTCCGCGACGGCATCCTGCCATGGGCCGTGCAGCACAATGTGGCGCTCTGCTTCGACGAATATGACGCCGGCCGTCCGGACGTGATGTTCGTCATCCAGCGCGTGCTGGAGGTGTCGGGCCGCCTGACGCTTCTCGATCAGAACCGCGTCATCCGCCCGCATCCGGCCTTCCGTCTCTTCGCCACCGCCAATACGGTCGGACTGGGCGACACGTCGGGTCTCTATCACGGCGTGCAGCAGATCAATCAGGCGCAGATGGACCGCTGGTCGATCGTCACGACGCTCAACTATCTGCCGCACGACGCCGAGACGAATATCGTCATCTCCAAGGTGAAGTCCTATGGGGCCTCCAAGGAGGCGCGCGACGTGGCCAACAAGATGGTCCGCGTCGCCGATCTAACCCGCAACGCCTTCATGGCCGGCGATCTCTCGACCGTCATGAGCCCGCGCACGGTCATCACCTGGGCCGAGAACGCGGACATCTTCAACGATGTCGGCTTCGCCTTCCGCCTGACCTTCCTGAACAAATGCGACGAGCTGGAGCGGCCGCTGGTCGCCGAGTTCTATCAGCGGTGTTTCGGCAAGGAACTGCCCGAGAGCGCGGTGAATGTGGTGATGACCTAGCGGGACCTTGTCTGCATGATGCGCCGCATGGCCGATGAAGTCGACAATCTCGTCTTGCAGCAACTGCGCGTCATGCGTGCGGAAATTGCCGAATCGCATACGCAGCTTCGGGCCGAGATGACTCTTCTGCGCGATGAATTGAAGGGTGACATGCATTCGCTGCGCGCCGACGTGGCGTCGGATCTTCTCGCCATGCAGGCGAAGAACGAGGCGGAGCACAAGGCCACGCGCGAACAGGTCGCCGGCCTGCGGCGGGCGGTGGTGGAATATCACTCCGCCGTGCTCGGCCATGGCGCGCTCATCAGCGATCTCGAGGGCCGTGTGCGACGGCTCGAGCAGAAGGTCGGGGTTTCCGACGCCTGAAGGCGAGAGCGCGCTTTACACAAGGGCCCGCGCGGCCTAATTTCCGCGCCGGTCCGAGGGGCGTCGCCCCGATTCAGCCTGAAAGACAAAACTCATGCGCGCCGAGCCGCTTGCGCTCAAGGAACAGATCGAGCAGTCCATGGGACTGCTGAGGAGGCATCTTTGACGTCGAGACTGCGACCCGCCGTCTCGCCGAACTGAACGTCAAGGCCGAAGACCCGAATTTCTGGAACGACCCCGAAGAAGCGCAAAAGCTCATGCGCGAACGCACCCAGCTCGAGGAGCAGATGGGCGCGATCGACAAGCTGACGCGCGAGCTCGACGATGCGCTCACGCTCGTCGAACTCGGCGAGGAAGCGGGCGACGACGCGACCGAGAAAGAGGGCGTCGAGGCCCTCAAGGCCGTGCTCAAGGAGGCGCAGCTTCGCCAGGTCGAGGCGCTGTTCTCCGGCGAGGCGGACGGCAACGACACCTTCGTCGAGATCCACTCCGGCGCCGGCGGCACCGAAAGCCAGGACTGGGCGCGCATGCTTTTCCGCATGTACGCCCGCTGGGCCGAGCGCAAGAAGTTCAAGGTCGAGGTGATCGAGGAGACGGCCGGCGAAGAGGCGGGCATCAAATCGGGCACGCTGCTGGTCAAGGGCCACAACGCCCATGGCTGGGCCAAGACCGAATCGGGCGTGCATCGCCTGGTGCGCATCTCGCCTTTCGACTCCAACGCCCGCCGCCATACGAGCTTCGCCTCGGTCTGGGTCTATCCGGTCGTCGACGATCGCATCGAGGTCAACATCAACGAGTCGGACTGCCGTATCGACACGTATAGATCGTCCGGCGCGGGCGGCCAGCACGTGAATACGACGGATTCGGCGATCCGCATCACCCATCTGCCCACTGGCATCGTGGTGGCCTGTCAGGCCGAGCGGTCGCAGCATAAGAACCGGGCCACGGCCTGGAACATGCTGCGCGCGCGGCTCTACGAGCTCGAGCTCGAGAAGCGCGAGGCGGAAGCCAACAAGGTTGCCGCCAGCAAGACCGACATCGGCTGGGGCCACCAGATCCGCTCCTATGTGCTCCAGCCTTATCAGCTGGTGAAGGATCTGCGCACCGGCGTGACGTCCGGCACCCCCGCCGACGTGCTCGACGGCGATCTCGACGACTTTATGCAGGCCTCGCTCGCCCAGCGCATCTATGGCGGCGGACCCGAGCAGGTCGAGGACGTGGATTAGGACGGCTGACGGGAGCTGGCCCAGCTCTCGAGCGACAGGCCGGGCAGGTCGGCGAAAACGTCTGGCGCGAGGGTGGCGAGCGTGCGGCCCTCGGCCATGGCCTGGGCGGCGGTCAGGCGGTCGAGCATCCGCCGCCGCTTGGGGCCGACCTGGCGCAACAAGGCCTCATAGGCCTCGGCGGCCCTGCGGTCGAAAGGCAGAATGTCGAGATTCTGCGCGATCAGCTCGAGGTTTTCCACCATCCGCGCAGTCTTGCCGGCGGCTGCGGCGGCGCCGAGCAATTCGGCGTAAACGAGTGCCGGGATTGCGACGTCGCCGATCGGCAGTCGCGCCAGTCGGGCCAGCGTCGCCGCCTCGCCGCTCGCCGCGGCGAAGAGCGTCGTGGCGTCGAGGAGGTAGCGGGCCATCAGTCGTCCGCCGGCCAGTCGCGCCGGGGCGGTTTGAACGCCGGCCGCTCCAGCGCTCCCGGCGCCGGCCCGCGCCCGAGGCGCGCCACGAGAGTGGCCATCTCCAGCCGGGCGGGAGAAACCAGAAGGCTCTCGCCCTGGCGCGTCACCACCACCTCCGCCCCTTCGGGAAAGGCGATCTCGCGCGGCAGGCGCACTGCGAGACTATTGCCGGATCGAAACACCTTCGTCGTCGCCATGACGGCAGAGTTCCACCCGCCGGCTACGCTGTCAATACCCGTAACTACTGGATAATTCCAGCCAGCGCCGAGGCGGCTTTCAGAAAGCGCGCCGGATCCACCGCCTCGCCATCCATCCTCACCTCATAGTGCAGATGCGGGCCGGTGGAGCGCCCTGTCGAGCCGACCCGGCCGATCGCCGCCCCCGGCGCCACCGGCTGACCCGGCCCGACGTCGATTGCCGAGAGATGGCCGTAGCGCGTGGACACGCCGCCGCCATGGTCGATCTCGACGAGATTGCCATAGCCGCCCTGCGGACCCGCGAAGGCGACGACCCCCGCGGCGGTGGCCCGGACCAGCGCGCCATAGTCGTCGCGCAGATCGACGCCGCTGTGCAGCGCGGGTCGTCCGAGAAAGGGATCGGCGCGATAGCCGAAGGTGGAGGTCATTTGCAGGGGGCCGGAAAGCGGCTTGCGCAGGGGCGCCATTGGAAGGGCGCGGCGCAGCCCTTCCAGCGTGGAGACCGCCGACCGGGCGGCCGCGAGCTGGCGTTCGAAGAGCGCGTCGCCGCCCGTCTCGGGGGCCGCGACAAAGGGTCCGCCGACGGCGGTCGCGCCGCGCGCCGTCGCGCTCGCGCGGGCGAAGCGGCTCACCGGAAGCCCCGCCATGTCGAAGGCGTCGCGCAACCGCGCCGCCTCCGTCATGGCCGGCCTCAGAATGGCGGAAAGCCCCTTGGTCTGCTCGCGTTCGACCCGGTCGAGCGACAAGGCGAGGCGCTCGAGCCGCAGGGGGAGCGGCGCCTCCGGTCCGGCGAGGGACGTGTCGACAGGGAGCGCCCCTTCGCGCGGCGCCGAGGCGGGCGAGGGCAGCGGAACAGGCTTCGAGTCGTCGCCGAGCCGCAGCTCGAGCCCTTTCGGCTCGGGCGCCCCGGCCGGCGCGGGAGGCGGCGCCTTTTGGCTCTCTTCGACGGTGGCGGCGAGGGCGGGCGGTCGGGACTTCACGGGCCTCTCCGCCGCGCGGGCGCTCGCGGCGATGGAGGTCACGCCCGCCTCGCCCGAGACGGCGCCGTCCACGAGCCGGGCGACGACCGCGGCGCGCGTCTCGAGCTGCGCCTGGCGCAGGACGAGACGCTGGACCTTCCCCTCGACGCCGTTCTGGTTGATGAATTGCCGGCTCGCCAGCTGATCGAGGCGCAGGCGCAGAGCCGCGACGCGGTCTTCATAGGCGTATTGCATGCGCATCTGCCTCTCGACGAGACCCGCGAGCAGCTCGTCGTGAAAGGCCAGATAGGCCGCGGCGGACAGGAGCGTCGCCGCCGCCAGGGCGGCGAGCGCGCCGGCGGCGGCGAGGGCGCGAGAGGTGAGGCGATAGCGGCGGCGCCGATGGCCGCGCGAGACCTCGACAACGAGGTCCCACGGCTCCCGAACGATAGGCTGATGCTCCCGAAAACGCATGAATCGACCCGCATGACAGAACGCGGGTCGCCGGACCGCCGCGCAGGGCGATCAAAAACCATTAGGGTTAACGCTTCGCCAAAAAGCGAAGGTCGAGCTGGTTGCGCCGGAAGCCGTAGACAATCAGACGGCGTGCGCTTATCGTCATACCATGCTGCGTCTGCTCACCCGTTTCCTCGGTCTGCTTTTGCTCGCCGGAGGGTTCATCGCCCTCATCGTCGACGGCACGCGCTCGATCGCCGGGGGCCAGCTTCTCGTCACCACGCTGAAAAAGGGCCTCTCCGAGACCGTGCCGGCGCTCTACCGCGCGCTCGAGGCCGATATCGCAGCCAAATCCGCGTTTCTGTGGGACACGGTGATGTCGACGGCGATGCTGCTGCCGGTGAGCGTCACGCTCGGCGGCGTCGGCGCGCTGCTGATTGTCTTCAGCCACAAGCAGGAAGCCGCCGGCCGCTATTGGCGCCGCTGAGCCGCGCCTTATCTTTGGGGCATGTCTCTTTTCGACAAGCTCTCCCTCGCCCGACGCCTCGGTCCCCTGCCGGATCGCGACGCGCCCGTTTCCCACGGCGCCTTTCATTTCGTGAACGGCCATCCGCTCGATCCGCCCTTCCCGGTCGGAGCCGAGGAGGCGCTGTTCGGCATGGGCTGCTTCTGGGGCGCGGAGCGCAAATTCTGGCAGGCGGGCGACGGCGTCTATGTCACGGCGGTGGGCTATGCCGGCGGGACCACGAAAAACCCGACCTATGAGGACGTCTGCACCGGACGCACCGGCCATGCCGAAGTGGTGCGCGTCGTCTTTTTTCCTGCGGTCCTCTCCTTCGAGCGCCTGTTGAAGCTCTTCTGGGAGAATCACGATCCGACGCAGGGGATGCGCCAGGGCAATGACGTGGGCACGCAATATCGCTCAGTCGTCCATGTCTCCAGCCCGGAGCAATACGCCGCCGCCGAGGCGTCGCGCGCGGAGTACCAACGCGTATTGACGCAGGCGGGCCGTGGGCCGATCACCACGGAAATAAAAGAGGCGCCGCCCTTCTATTACGCGGAGGCCTATCACCAGCAGTATCTCGCCAAGAACCCCGGCGGCTATTGCGGGCTCGGCGGCACGGGCGTCTCCTGCCCGGTCGGAACGGGCGCGGCCTGAAGGCCGCGGGCGGCGTCACTGCGCCTTGAGCACCTGCCGGCAGGCGTCGGGCAGGGCGGCCATGGTCATCGGCGGCCATGATTTCCCCGACTTTTTCGGGTGGAGCGCCTCGTCGGTGAACCACCAGGCGAGAGACTGGTCGCAACCGTCGCCCGCCGGGGTCGGGTCCTGATCTCGGCAACTCGATCCGTCGGGGCAGAAGAGCCGCACGTGGAAATGGTAATTGTGCCCCCACATGGGGCGCACCTTGCGCATCCAGGGCTCTCCCTCGGCGACGCGGCACAAGGCCCGCTTGATCGCGGGATTGACGAAGATGCGCTGCACTTTCGGCTCCAGGGCGGCGGCGCGGATCACCGCGACATGCCCCTGCGTCCACACATCCGGCCGGATGTCGAGAAGATCTTCCCGCACCACGTCGGTCGCCGACATCTCCTCCCGCTCGGCGCGGGAGAGTTCCCGCTCCGGCATTGGGGTGAGCCAGATATCGGCGTCGAGGCCGATTTGATGGGAGGCGTGGCCGGTGAGCATGGGGCCGCCGCGCGGCTGCGACATGTCGCCGATGAGAAGCCCGGGCCAGCCCGAGGCCTGCGCCGCCTTCGCGGAGAAATGCTCCAGGAATTTGACGAGGGCCGGATGGCCCCAATTGCGGTTGCGGGATAGCCGCATGACCTGCCAATGCGCGCCATTGACCGGCAGCTCCTCGCCCCCCGCAAGACAGCCGCGCGAATAGAAGCCGATCGGATCGGGATCGAGCGGCGCGCTCTCGCGGGCGCGTCCGAAAAGCTCCTTGGCGGGCGTCGATGGGTCGGACGGGTGGGCGAGCGGCGGGAGGGGCCTGGGATCGAGCGTGCCCTTTTCCTGGGCGAAGGCCGCGGCGCCGAGAAGCCCGGTCATCGCCGCCAAGATCGCAAGTGTCGATGCGCGCATGTTGATTTCGCCGTTGAGCGGTTGCCGGCCCCGCCGGGGCGGCGCCCCGCCATCTTCGGGCGTCAACCTTAACGTTTCATTCATATTGCCGGTTGCGCAAGCGTCAGCGACACTCTTGGCGGTACGCGTTGCGTCGGAGTGGTTCTCATGCGTTTGAAACTTGTCTTTTTCGTGCTGGCGTCGCTCCTGGCCTCCATCGGCCTCGCCCGCGCCACCGCCAATATTCACATCGATCTTTCGACCCAGACGATGCGCGTCGATTCGGACGCCGGCAGCTACACATGGCCGGTGTCGACGGCGCGCGCGGGCTATTACACGCCGCGCGGCTCCTATGCCCCGACGGGCATGCAGCTCATGCATTACTCGCGCAAATATCACATGTCGCCGATGCCCTATTCGATCTTCTTTCGGGGCGGCTACGCCATTCATGGCACCTACGCCACGGGCGCGCTCGGTCGCCCCGCCTCGCATGGCTGCGTCCGCCTGTCGCCGGCCAACGCCAGGCGCCTCTACGAGATCGTTCAGGCCGAGGGCGGCAGCATCTCGATCACCGGCGCCCCGCCGGCGAGCCCGACGCGCTACGCGGGGACGCACCGCCGCAATCCGGCGCATTACGCCAGCCTGCGCCATGGCCATCATGGCCACGCCCTCGCCTATGCGCCGGTCCGCCATCACCCGCGCCGGACGGTGCGCAGCTGGCAGTCCGATCCGATGTCGCTGTTTTGACGAGGAGCGTCGCCCACGTTCCAGGTTGGAGCTTAAACCTTGCCTTAACCGTGTCGCGGCAAAGTCCAGACTTGAGCGGAGCTATTGTGGCTTCGCCAAGGAACGGCGGCCCCGCGCGCGGCGCGGGGTCCCCTCGGGGCCGGCATGGGCGACATTATCGAGACGATCATCATCGGCGCGGGTCCGGCGGGCCTGACCGCCGGCTACACGCTGGCCAGGCATGGCCGCACGGCGCTCGTGCTGGAGCAGGATCCCGTTCACGTCGGCGGCATTTCCCGCACGGCGAGCTACAAGGGCTTTCTCTTCGACATCGGCGGGCATCGCTTCTTCTCCAAGTCGAAGGAGATCGTCGATCTGTGGAACGAGATTCTCCCTGACGATTTTCTCGAGCGGCCGCGCCTGTCGCGCATCTATTACCGGGGCAAGTTCTACGCATATCCGCTCAAAGCCTTCGAGGCGCTCAGGAATCTCGGCCTCGTCGAAAGCGCCCTCTGCATGGCGTCCTTCGGCTATGCGAAGGCGTTTCCGGTGAAAGCGCCGCGCACCTTCCACGAATGGGTGCGCAATCAGTTCGGCGAGCGGCTCTTCGGAATCTTCTTCAAGACCTACACCGAAAAGGTCTGGGGCATGGGCTGCGACGAGATTTCGGCCGATTGGGCGGCGCAGCGGATCAAGGGCCTGTCGCTCGGCGCGGCGATCGCCGACGGCCTGCGCCGGTCGCTCGGCCTGCGCCGCGCCGGGACGGGCGCGAAAACGCTGATCGAGTCCTTTCTCTATCCGCGCAAGGGTCCCGGCATGATGTGGGAGGCCTGCGCCCGCAAGATGCAGGAGGGGGGTGGGCGCCTGCTGATGGGCCGCCGGGTCGAAGGGCTCTCCTATGACGCGCGGGCGAGGCTCTGGACCGTGCGCGCGCGGGGGCCGGACGGAACCGTAGAGACCCACGAGGCCCGGCATGTGATGTCCTCCGCGCCGATGCGTGACCTCATGAACGCCCTCACGCCGACGCCCCTGACCCTCTTCAATGCGCGCGCGCTCAAATACCGCGATTTTCTCACCGTCGTGCTGATCGGCCGCCCGCAGAAGGAATTGCCCGACAATTGGGTCTATATCCACGATCCTGGCGTGACCGTCGGGCGCGTGCAGAATTTCCGCAGCTGGTCGCCGGAGATGATCGCCGACGGCGTTTCCACCTGCCTCGGCCTCGAATATTTCTGCTTCGAAGGCGACGGACTCTGGTCCGCGCCCGACGAGGAGCTGATCGCGCTGGCGGAGCGCGAGATCGGCGCGATCGGCCTGATGAACCCCGACGACGTCACCGACGCCTGCGTCGTGCGGCAGCCCAAGGCCTATCCCGTCTATGACGAGCATTACGCCCATCACGTCGACGCAATTCGCCGCGAGATCGCCGAGCGTTTCCCGACGCTCCATCCGATCGGTCGCAACGGCATGCACAAATACAACAATCAGGACCATGCGATGATGACCGGCATGCTGGCCGCGCTGAACGTCATCCGCGGCGAAACGGTCTTCGACGTCTGGCAGGTCAACGAGGACGCGGAATATTCCGAGGCCGGCGTCTCCGGCGCGCAGGAGGCGCTCTCGAGCGAACGCCTCGTTCCGCGCCGGGCGGCCGCGCGATGAGCGTCGCCGGCGTTTCGCGCGCAAGCGCGCTCACGGGGCGCGTCCTTGCGGATCTCGTGAAGTATGGCCTGGCCAGCGCGGCGGCGCTGGCCCTCGACGTCGCCGTGTTGATGCTCCTTCACCGCGTGCTGGGCGTCGTCCCCGCCATCGCCGCGGCGCTCGGGTTTCTCTCCGGCCTGGCGCTGATTTACGTCCTGAGCGTCGCCTGCGTCTTCCCCGGCCGTCGTCGCCGCCCGGCGCGCGCCGAAATCGCGTGTTTCCTTGTCACCGGTCTCGCGGGCCTTGCGCTCACCGAGGCGCTGATGACGCTTTTCGTCGAGGGGGCGGGGATTTCGGTTCCGCTCTCCAAAATACCGACCTCGGGACTGGTCTTCCTTTTCAACTTCACCGCGCGGCGCGCGCTGCTCTTCTCCGGGGCGCGCCGCGAATGAGCCGCCGGCATCCGCGCCTGCCTGTCGCAGCGACGCTCCTTCTTTCCCTCGCACTCGCTGTCCTGCTGACGCAGGGGCAGATCGAGGCCGTCTGGCGCACGGGCGCCTTTTTCGATTCCGACGACGCTCTGCGCGCCGTCGAGCTGCGCGACTTCCTCGCGGGACAGGGCTGGTTCGATTCCGTCGTCCGCCGGATCGATCCGCCGGCCGGGCTTGCGATGCACTGGTCGAGGATCGTCGACCTGCCGCTCGCCGCCTCGGATCTCTTTTTCTCGGCCTTTCTGTCGCCGGAACGCGCCGAGCGGGCCACAAGGCTCCTCTTTCCCGCCGCGCTGCTCGCCGCCCTTCTGGCTCTCGTCGGCTGGCTCGGCGCGATCCTTTCCGGCGCGGCGGCGCGTCTGGCCGCGATCTGGCTTGCGTTCCTGTCGGGCCCGATGTTCCTGCAATTCGCGCCCGGCCGCATCGACCATCACGCCCCGCAGATCGTGGCGCTGGCGGCGTCCCTGGGCTTGCTGCTCCAGGGCCTCGATCCGCGCCTTGCGCCGCGCCTCGCGGCGGCGTCCGCGCTGATGGCCTTCTCGCTTGCGATCAGCCTGGAGAATGCGCCCTTCTTCATCGCCATGGCCGCCGCGCCGGTCCTGCTCTTTCTCCGAGACGGCGAAGCCTCGCGCGCGCAGCTTCTGTCCTTCGCGGCCGGCGGGCTCGCCGCCGCCCTCGTTCTCTATGTCGCGACGGTCCCCCCTGGGGCCTATCTGCGCTCGGCCTGCGACGCCTTCTCCTTCGTGCATCTCGCGGCGATCGCCGCCGGCGCCCTCTCGCTTGCGGCGCTGGCGCTGCTCTCCGATCGGCTGACGAACCTGCGGGCGCGCGCTCTGGGGGCGGCGGTGGCGGGCGCGGCGACGCTCGCTTGCGTGGCCCTTGTCGCGCCGCGCTGTCTCGGCGATCCGCTCGTCGGGCTCGATCCCCTGCTGCGCGGCCTCTGGCTCGCCCATGTCGCGGAGGCGAAGCCGCTCGCCGCCCTCCTTGCGGAAAACCGCGCCGCCGCCATCGCCGTCGCGGCTCCCGTCGCACTGGGGCTTTGCGCCGCGCTCGGCTTCGTGCGCGTTACGCGCGGCGTTTCGAGGCGGCGCTGGCTGCTCATCGGCGCGGCGATCGCCGCGGGTTTCGCCGCCGGCCTCTGGCAGATACGCGTCTTCACCTCCGTCACGCCTCTCGCCATGGCGCCGCTCGCCGCCGCCCTTGTGGCGCTTTTCTCACGCTTGCGCGTCTCGCCGGCCCTGCGCGCCGCGCTGACATGCGCCGGGGCCGCCCTCGTCTCGCCGATCGGCCTCGCGCTCCTCCTCGCGCCCGAGGAGACGGCAGGCGCCGCCGGAGAACGCGCCTGCCTGACGCCGCAGGCGCTCGCCCCGCTGGCGGCCTTTCCGCCGTCCCGCGCGCTCGCCTCCTTCAGTCTCGGCAGCCATATTCTCGCCCATACGCCGCACAGCGTTTTCGCCGCACCCTATCATCGCAACAATCACGGCAACCGCATCGCCGCGGATGTTTTCCTCGCGCCGCCCGAGGAGGCCGAGAAGATCGCGCGCGCGGCCGGGGCGGAGCTCATCGTCTGGTGCGCGGCGATCGACGGCCCCTCGCCGCTGGTCGAGGCCGCGCCTGCCGGCCTCGCGGCCATGCTCGCGCGCGGCGAGGCTCCCTCGTGGCTGGAGCGACGTGTGGCGCAAGGCGCGCCCCTCCTTGTTTTCGCCCCGAGGCGCGTGGAATAGAAGCGGCGGCATCAGGCCGCCTCTTGAAGGGTACCGAACCTTGAACATTTACGACCGCCGCCGCTTCCTCCTCGGCGCCGGCGCCCTCGCCGCCGCGCCGGCTCTTGCGCAGCCTTCCGCACAGGAGCTTTCCGACGAGCTCCAGATCCGCGTCGAGAACAAATCCGTGCCGGAGCTTTGCGCGGAGAAGGACAATATCGAGCTCGATTTCGTCTCGCCGCGCATCCGCAGCCTTCAAATTCAGGCGGTGCATCCGTCCTATATCAACACCATCGTTTCCGACCGCTGGGCGCCGGACTGGTCGAGCTGCGATCTCTCGCATGATCCGAAATTCTTCTCCCAGGCGCGCCGGCGCACCTTTTGGGAGACGCCGGAATTCTGGATGACCGGCTACACCTTCCCCTCCTTCTGGCGGCCCAATGACGTGCCGATCCGTATCGGCGACACGGTCGAGCAGGGGTTCCACTTGGTGCAGTTCTGGATGTGGTATCGCGAGCGCGCCGAGGAGATCATGGTGTTCTATCCGCCCGACGGCTATTGGCGCGCGCGGCCGCTGCCCTTCGAGGACATGCGCTGGACCGCCTATGGCTCCTCCTTCCTCGTCGGTCCCGTCGAGACGCAGGAGCGTCCGATCGTCGCTCTGGAGGAGATCGCCTTCGATCCGGGAACGCGCAGCTTCACCCTGAAATTCAAGCGCGGCGGCGAGGCGCGGCTGGCGCTCAGAAGCGCGGATCAGGAGCGGCTGACGCTCGACGTCTCCTTCACCGACGCCATGCCGGGCGGCCGGCCCTTCGCGGCGCTGCGCTCCATGTACGCCATGGAGACGATGAGCGACGCGGCGATCGTCGCCTGGCGCTCCAAGCGCGGGAAGGGCTGGGAGGAGGCGCCCGTCATCGACTTTCCCGGCGCCAGCGCCACCGAGGTCTGGGTCGGCCGCCATCTGCCCTCGCGCCACAATCTCTCGGCGCCGGACATGGTCTTTTCGAAGTTCCAGGGCGCGGCGGCCAGATGACGGCGCGCTGGGGCGCCCTCGACGCGGCGCGCGGCCTCGCCGTTGTGGCGATGGTCGCCTTTCATCTGATCTGGGACCTCGCTCATTTCGGCTATATCGAGCGCACGATCCCCTGGTCGGCGCCGGTGAAGGCCTTCGGCCATTCGATCGCCTTCGCCTTTCTGTTCATCGCCGGCGTGTCGCTCGTCCTCGCCCATCGCAAGGGGATCCGCTGGGGCTCCTTCTGGCGCCGCTTCGGGATCGTCGCCGGGGCGGCGGCGCTGGTGAGCGTGGGAACCTGGATCGTCTTCCCCAGCGCCTTCGTCTTCTTCGGCATTCTCCATTGCATCGCGGCGGCGAGCCTGCTCTCGGCTCCATTCCTGCTCCTGCCCTGGCCCGCGGCGCTCGCGGCCGGCGCGCTCTTTCTTGCCGCGCCTCACGTCGCGGCGTCGCCCGTCTTCAATTCATCCTGGCTGCAATGGCTGGGCCTCGGCACGGTCGAGCCGCTGACGCAGGACTGGCGGCCGCTTTTTCCCTGGGCGGGAGCGATGCTCCTCGGCGTGGGAGCGGCGCGGGCGTTTGCGCTTCCCCAGGGCGGCGCCGGGGTGAAGGGGCTCGATAGCCTCGGCCGCCACAGCCTGCTGATCTATCTTCTGCATCAGCCGCTGCTGTTCGGCCTCTTCACCGCATTGATAGCGGTCGCGCCGCCGGCGGACGACATGCGCGACTTTGTCGCCCAATGTGTGAGCGGCTGCGTCGCGGAAGGCTCGGAGAGGGGGTTCTGCAGAAAGGCCTGCGCCTGCACGGCCGAAGAGGCGCAGCGCGACAAGGCCTTCGCCGGCGCGCGCGACGACGCCGAACGGGGGCGGCGATTGCAGGAAATCGCGGCAGGCTGCGTGGGGAATTAACCTGCGCGCCCGACTCGAGAGCGCCCGTTCCTCGTCATGCCCGCGCCTGTCGCGGGCATCCAGAAGGATGGCCGGGCCGAGCCCGGCCATGACGGTGGAACAGGCTCACATGCCGCCGAGATGCTCCGCGACCGTGAAGATGTCCTTGTCGCCGCGGCCGCACATGTTCATCACCATGATGTGATCGACGGGCTTTTGCGGCGCGAGCTCCAGCACCTTGGCGAGCGCGTGCGAAGGTTCGAGCGCCGGGATGATGCCCTCGAGCTTCGAACAGAGCTGGAAGGCGTCGAGGGCCTCCTTGTCGGTCGCGCTGATATAGGTCACGCGCCCCGTGTCGTGCAGCCAGCTGTGCTCGGGACCGATGCCCGGATAATCGAGCCCCGCCGAGATCGAATGGCCTTCGAGAATCTGGCCGTCGTCGTCCATCAGCAGATAGGTGCGGTTTCCGTGCAGAACGCCGGGCTTGCCGCCGGTGAGCGAGGCGGCGTGGCCGTTCTTCACATTGATGCCGTGGCCCGCGGCCTCGACGCCGTAAATCTCGACCGAGGGATCGTCGAGGAAGGGATGGAACAGGCCGATGGCGTTGGAGCCGCCGCCGATGCAGGCGACGAGCGAATCGGGCAGGCGCCCCTCCATCTCCTGCATCTGGACGCGGGTTTCATTGCCGATGATCGACTGGAAGTCGCGCACCATGGCCGGATAGGGATGCGGCCCCGCCGCCGTGCCGATGCAATAGAACGTGTCGGCGACATTGGTCACCCAGTCGCGCAGCGCCTCGTTCATCGCGTCCTTGAGCGTGCGCGCGCCGGACTGCACGGGCACGACCTCGGCGCCGAGCATCTTCATGCGGAAGACGTTGGGCTTCTGACGCTCGACGTCGACCGCGCCCATATAGACGACGCATTGCAGGCCGAAGCGCGCGCAGGCGGTGGCGGTGGCGACGCCATGCTGGCCGGCGCCCGTCTCGGCGATGATGCGCTTCTTGCCCATGCGGCGGGCGAGCAGGATCTGGCCCAGCACATTGTTGATCTTGTGCGCGCCGGTGTGGTTGAGCTCGTCGCGCTTGAAATAGACCTTGGCGCCCTTGCCGGGCTCGGCCTTCTCGCGCACATGCTCGGTGATGCGCTCGGCGAAATAGAGCGGCGAGGGGCGCCCGACATAATGTTTGTGGAGCCCTTGGAGCTCCTCATGGAAGGCGGGGTCGTTTCTGGCTTCCGCATAGGCGGCTTCGAGATCGAGCACCAGCGGCATCAAGGTCTCGGCGACGAAGCGACCGCCGAAAATGCCGAAGCGGCCGTTCTCGTCCGGGCCGGCGCGGAAGGAATTGGGAAGCGGCTTGGTCAAGGGACGGATTCCTCTTTGGCTCTTCGCCCCTCCCTTTCCTCCCCCGCAAGCGGGTGAGGGGACCCGCGCGATCCGCGGCGCCGATGAAGGCCACATCCTGCCCCCTTTCCCGCACAGCGGGGGAGGGCCGGGAAGGGGCGAAAGACGCGACTCTTTCTGTCGAGAACCTTTAGAGCCTTCGGGCTCCAAATCAAAGCGATCGCACGGCGTCGACGAAGGCTCTGATCTTTTCGGCGTCCTTGACGCCTCTTTCGCGCTCGACGCCCGACGACACGTCGACGGCCGGCGCTCTCGTGCGGCGCAGCGCCTCGGCGACGTTTGCCGCGTCGAGTCCTCCCGAAAGCATCCAGTTTTGGCCGTCGACGCCGGTCAGCAAATCCCAGTCGAAGGCGACGCCCGCCCCGCCCGGAACGGCGGCGTCGGGCGCGGACTTGGCGTCGTAGAGCAGCACGTCGGCGACATCCGCATAGGCCGCGGCCTTGGCGACGTCTTCCGCCGTCGCGACGCCCACGGCCTTGATGACCGGAAGGGAAAAGCGCGCCTTCACGTCGGCGACGCGCGCCGGGCTTTCCCGCCCATGGAGCTGGAGCATGTCGGGCGCGAGCGCGCCGACGATCTCCTCGAGCGCGGCGTCGCCGGCGTCGACGGTGAGCGCCACCCGCGATATGCGCCCCTCGGCCAGGCGCCCGAGCGTCCGGGCGGTTTCGAGGTCGATGTGGCGCGGGCTCTTTTCAAAGAAAACGAAGCCCGCCAGATCGGCGCCGGCGGAGATGGCGGCGAGCAGCGTCTCGGGAGAGGAGAGACCGCAGATTTTGACGAGTGTCTCAGACATGCTTGAACGTCATGGCCGCGCGTGTCGCGGCCATCCACGCCGGGCCGCCTGCGGCGAGTCCTGTATGGCCGGGTCGAGCCCGGCCATGACGAAGGGCGTCTACCCCCGGTTATAGGCGTCCTCGAAGCGGACGATGTCGTCCTCGCCGAGATAGGAGCCGGTCTGCACCTCGATCAGCTCCAGATCGATCTTTCCCGGATTGGTGAGGCGGTGCTTGCAGCCGATGGGGAGATAGATCGACTCGTTCTCGTGGACGAGATGCAGCTCCTCGTCGCGGCCGACCTCGGCCGTGCCGCGCACCACGATCCAGTGCTCGGCGCGGTGGAAGTGCTTTTGCAGCGACAGGCGCTCGCCGGGCTTCACGACGATGCGCTTCACCTGATAGCGCTGGCCCTCGTCGATCGACTGATAATAGCCCCAGGGCCGGAAGATGCGCTTGTGCGCCCCGGCCTCGCGGCGGTTCTGCGTTTTCAATTCGTCGACGAGCTGCTTCACCCGGTCGCCATGCTCGTGATTGAGCACGAGCACCGCGTCCTGCGTCGTGACGACGATCACGTCATTGACGCCAACGACGGTGGTGAGCGTGTCCTCGGAGCGCACATGGACATTCGTCGCATCCATGACCACGCCCTGGCCACGCACCGAATTGCCGAAGGCGTCGCGCTCGGAAAGCTCCCAGACCGCGCGCCAGGTTCCCACGTCCGACCAGCCGATGTCGGCGGGAATGAGCGCCGCCTTTTCGGTTTTTTCCATCACGGCGTAATCGATGGATTTCTTGGGCGCGCGGGCGAAGGCCTCGGCGTTGAGCACGCAGGCGCCGAGATCTCTCGTCGCGCCCTCGATCGCCGCCTCGGCGGCGTCGGCGATGGCGGGCTCGAAATGGGCGATCTCGCCCTGCATCACATCGGCGCGGAAGATGAAATTGCCGCTGTTCCAGTAGTAGCCGGCCTCGATGTAGCGCTGCGCCGTCTCGCGGTCGGGCTTCTCGACGAAGGCGTCGAGCTTGAGCACCTCGCCGCCCGCCTGAAGAGGCGCGCCGGGCCGCAGATAGCCGTAGCCCGTCGCCGGATGGTCCGGCTTGACGCCGAGCGTGACGATATAGCCTTGCGCCGCCGCTTCGCCGGCCTTCTTGCACAGTTCCGCCAGTCCGGCGCGGTCGCGCACGACATGGTCGGCGGCGAGGACGACGACGACCGTGTCGGGCGCGCGCCGCGCGGCGAGGCCGGCGGCCACCGCGACGGCGGGACCGGAATCCCGGCGCGAGGGTTCGAGCACGATGTCGGCCTCGGCGCCGATCTGGCGGAGCTGGTCGGCGATGAGGAAACGATAGTCCATGTTGGAGATGACGATCGGCTTCTCGAAAGCCGGGTCGGCCAGCATGGCGATGGTCGTCTGGAAGGTCGAGCGTTCGCCGACGAGCGGGATGAACTGCTTAGGCAGGGTCTCGCGCGATTCCGGCCAGACCCGCGTGCCCGAGCCGCCGCACATGATGACCGGCAGGATTTTTCTCATCTCAAGTCCCTTTCCAGCCCGTCTCGGCGATTCGCGGACAGGGGCCGCGGCGCGGCCGCAGCTTTTCGCAATCGCGCCGGATGATTCGCTTTCGAAAACGCCGGCGGAAGGAGCCGGCCCGGTGCAATGGGCGGGCGGGCGCGCCCCCGCGCGCCCGGCTTCAGCCAACGAGATCCCATTCGGCCCGTTTCTTGGCGAGAATTTGACCAAGCGAGGGCGCGGGCGTCAGCCCTTGCCCTTTTTCTCGAGCTCCGCCTTGAGGGCGGCGAGCTTGGCGAAGGGCGAATCGGGGTCGGGCTGGCGCGCGCGCTTCTCCGGGGGCGCCCCGCCCGGCCGCGGGCGGCGGTCATCGCGGCGCTCGTCTCGGGGGCCGCCCCGCTCCGCGCGGTTCTTGTCGAAGCGCGGCTTGCCGGCGTCGCGGGCCGGGCCTTCGGCGCCCGCGCCTCCTTCGGCGTGACGCGGCCGATTGTCGCGGCGCGGCGGCCGGCGCTCGCCCTCGGCGCCGTCCTCGCGGCGCTGCGGCGGCGGTCCGTGGCGGCGGGGTCCGCCGGCATGGGCGTGGCGCTGAGCCGCCCAGACCTCGATGAGCGCCGGCGCTTCCTCGGGGGCCGGCTCGACAGGGGCGGCGGCTTCGGCTTCGGTTTCCGTCGCTTCGGTTTCCGCCGCTTGGGTTTCCGTCGCTTCGGGCGCCGCCTCGGCGGCGACCGGAGCTTCGGTCGTTTCCGCTTCCGGCGCCGGGGTCTCGACGACCGCGCTTTCGGCGGGCGATTCGGGCGCGGCCTCGGCTTCGCCGTCAGCCGGCTTCGGCGCGATCGGCTCGGTCGAGGCGGCCGGGATCAGCGTCGCGGTGATTGCGGGGCCGGGCCGCTGGGTCGCGGCGTAGCCGAGCGATTTCAGGATGGAGGCGAAAGCCTCGCCCGAGCAGCCGGTGAGCGAGGTCATGGCCACGGTGACGACGAAGCCCTCGCCATCCGCCGCGCCGGCCGGCGGCTCGCCGGCGGTGACGCCCGGCTTGTAGGCGATCGCCGGCCGAATCAGATCGGCAAGGCGCTCCAGAATGTCGACGCGCACGACGCGCTCGCCACAGACGCGGAAGCCCGCGGCGCGATAGAAGCCCTTGTGGATCGAGGCGTCGGCCGCGAAGGAGGTGCGCCCGGAGGCCGCGAGATGCGGCACCTCGTCCAGCCCCTTCACATTGTCGAGCCCGCCGTGCTGGAGGGCCCAGAGCAGCGAGGCCAGCGTGCGCGGCGCGGGCTTCAGGAGCAGCGGCAGATAGATGTGATAGGCGCCGAAGCGCACGCCGAGCTTGCGCAGCGCGCCGCGGTCCTCCTGCGAGAAGCTTTTAACTTCCTTGGCGACGCGGGCGCGGTCGAGGACGCCGAGCTCCTCGGCGAGCTGGAAGGCGACGCCGCGCGTCACGCCCTCGAGGCCCTCGCCCTTCTCGAGCTGCTCGAGCGGGCCGAGCAGCTTCTTGACATGCTGGGCCAGCCAGAGATCGAGGCGGGTCTGCACCTTCTCCAGCGCGGCGCCGGTCAGTTGCTCGTCGGCCAGAATGCGGGTCGTGGGGGAGAGCACGGCCGGACCGGCCGCGATCTTGGCCACTGGCTCGCCGAGCCAGCGGATGACGCCGTCATTGCCGAGGACGAAAGCGTCGTCGACCGCGTCGAAGACGCGGGTCGCCCGCGCCTCGAACTCGCCGGCGAGGGCCTTCTGGGCGGCGGCGTTCAGGGCCCTGGCGGCTTCACCCGCGGCGCCCGGGTCCGGCGTGAAGCGGAAACCCTGAAGGCTTCCGACATGCTGGCCTTCGACCAGAACGTCGCCGGCGGCGTTAATTTCGGCTTCGAGCATCGCATTCTCTCTCAGGCGGCGCATCAGCACGCTGGTGCGGCGATCGACGAAACGCTGCGTCAACCGGTGATGCAGCGCGTCGGACAGGCTGTCCTCTACCCGACGCGCGACGCTCTGCCAATGCTCGGCGTCGTCGAGCCAGCCGGAACGGTTCGCGATGAAGCTCACCGTGCGCACCTGGGCGAGCCGGTAGGAGAGGGCGTCGATGTCGCCGTCGACCCGGTCCACGGCGTCGATTTGCCTGGCCATCCAGTCGGGAGGGATCTTTCCCTTGCGGGCGATGTAGCTGAAAACGGTCAGCGCCAGCTCGGCGTGGGCCTGCGGCGAGGTCTTGCGGTAATCGGGGATCTGGCAGGCTTCCCAGAGCCGCGCCACGTCGGCGGGCGTCTTGGCGTTTTTTTGCGCGACCTCGTCGCGGCTCGCGGCCTCGAGCGCGAGCTGGTCCACGGCGATGGGCGCGCGGGTGAAGCGGGGATGGTCCGGCGTCTTCTCCAGGGAATTCATCAGGGCGCGCGGAGAGGAAAAATCCAGATCGCTGTTGCGCCACTGGAGAAGCTGAACCGGATCGAAGCGGTGATCCTCGAGCGCCTCGATCAGCTCTTCCTCGAAAGGCGGGCAGCGTCCGGTCGCGCCAAAGGCGCCGTCGCTCATGTGGCGGCCGGCGCGCCCGGCGATCTGGCCGAATTCCGCGGGCGTGAGGCGGCGGTAGCGCCAGCCGTCGAATTTGCGGTCCGAGGCGAAGGCGACATGGTCCACGTCGAGATTGAGGCCCATCCCGATGGCGTCGGTCGCGACGATGTAATCCACGTCGCCGGACTGGAAGAGCTCGACCTGGGCGTTGCGCGTCCTCGGGCTCAAGGCGCCGAGCACCACGGCGGCGCCGCCCCGCGCCCGCTTGATCCATTCGGCGATGGCGTAAACTTCCTCGGCCGAAAAGGCGACGATGGCGGCGCGCGGCGGCAGGCGCGAAATTTTCTTGTCGCCGGCGAAGCTCAGCCGCGAGAGGCGCGGGCGGGAGAAAATCGGCGC
This sequence comes from Methylocystis sp. IM3, assembly GCF_038070105.1. Lineage (NCBI taxonomy): Bacteria > Pseudomonadati > Pseudomonadota > Alphaproteobacteria > Hyphomicrobiales > Methylocystaceae > Methylocystis > Methylocystis sp. IM3. The sequence continues at coordinate 102,687 of NZ_JBBPBZ010000002.1, forward strand.
GCCGGGGAACAGCTCGCCGATCATCTGCGCCATGGTGCCGGCGCCGATCAGCAGCGTCTCCTGGCGCCCGCGCCAGCGCAGCAGCCGGTCGGTGAAGATGTGGCCGCGGTCGAGATCGGCGGCGAGCTGAATCTCGTCGATCGCCAGAAAATCGACCTCGATGTCGCGCGGCATGGCCTCGACGGTCGAAATCCAATAGGCGGGCGCGCGCGGCTTGATCTTCTCCTCGCCCGTGATCAGCGCGACATTGGCCGCGCCCGCCTTGGCCACGACGCGGCTGTAGACCTCGCGCGCCAGAAGCCGCAGCGGCAGGCCGATCGCGCCGCTCGGAAAGGAGAGCATGCGCTCGATGGCGTGGTGGGTCTTTCCGGTGTTGGTGGGGCCGAGCACCGCCGTCACCCCATGGGCGGCGGCGCGGGCGCCCGGCGGGAGCGGCGCCATGAGTCCTGTCGCTTCTTTTCTTTTTCTCTTTTTCTCTCGGCGCGGCCCTTTCGCGCCTACCGTCTCATAACGGAACTTTCGCCGCCGCGCGACTTTACCTTTTGAACAGCCGGCGAACGAATCACGGCCGAATCGCTCACGCGCGGCGAATCATGCTCTGTTCACTCAAGATATAGGGGCTATTTTTCGTTTTTGACCCCAGCCCTTGTCGGTCGAGGCGCGCGCGCGGGCGCGCGGGCGGCGCCGCCTCGTTGGATGGGGGGCGAGGCCGTCTTCCATTCTGGCAAGAGGGCCGATGGCGGGGCGCCTGTTAAGGATGGGCGCCGATCGGGAACGGAGCCGGCACGAATCGCTGACCGCGCCAGATTGGCGTGGCGTTCCCCCTTATCTTGCGCCTCCGCCGATCGGTCGGCCCAAGATATGGACGGGCGCCGCGCCCATGCAGCAGGCGCGACCGCCTGCCTTGCGGACTTTCGATTAACGGTCGTTTCTTTTTGGAACAGGCGCGCAGGCCGGGGGGCTTTCGGCCTGCCGAGCGAGGCCGAGCCCCGTGGTGAGTCGGGCGCCACGCGGCGCGCCATGATCCTTAACGGCGTCGGCGCGGGGGCGGAGCCGCTCACCCCTACGCTTAAGTCAAACGTTAACCATTCTCGACGCATAGTCTAAAGGCCAAGCTCGCGGTGATACCTGCGGCGCGACGGCGGCGGCCGGAGCCATTCCGGCGCCCGCGGACGGTCGAGACATGAAAGTAGTGGTGCTGACGGGGGGGCTGGGCACGCGTCTCGCTGAGGAGACGTCGGTGCGTCCCAAACCCATGGTCGAGATCGGCGGCCGTCCGATTCTCTGGCACATCATGAAGATCTATTCGGCGCACGGTTTCAACGAATTCGTGCTGTGCCTCGGCTACAAGGGCTATTGCATCAAGGAGTTCTTCTCCAACTATTACCTGCACATGTCGGACGTCACCTTCGACATGCGCACGCGCGAGATGGAAGTGCATCGCGGCGCCGCGGAGCCCTGGCGCGTCACGCTCGTCGACACGGGCGACACCACGCAGACCGGCGGGCGCCTGAAGCGTGTCATCGATTACATAAAGGATGACGAGGTTTTCGCGCTGACCTATGGCGACGGCGTCGCCGACATCGATCTGACCGCCGAACTCGCTTTTCACCGCGCGCATGGAAAAATGGCGACTGTCGCGACGGTCCGTCCCGAAATGCGCTTCGGCGCCATGACGCTTCAAGGCGACCGCGTCACGACCTTCGCCGAAAAGCCCGTCGCCGAAAGCGCCTTCGTCAACGGCGGCTTTTTCCTGCTCTCGCCGAAGGTCGAAGGTCTCATCGAAGGCGACGAGACCGTATGGGAGCACGAGCCGGCGAGATGGCTCGCCGAACACGACGAATTGCGCGCTTTCGAGCACAAGGGCTTCTGGCGGCCGATGGATACGCTGCGCGACAAGCTCTTCCTCGAGGAAGAATGGAACTGCGGCCGCGCGAAGTGGAAGATATGGTGATTACATCGTCATTCTGGCTCGGCCGGCGCGTCTTCGTCACCGGCCACACGGGCTTCAAAGGATCGTGGCTCGCGCTGATGCTCTCGCGCCTCAACGCGCGCGCGACGGGCTATGCGCTGGAGCCGCCGACGCGGCCCAGTCTCTTCGCCCTGTCCAAGGCCTCGGATCATATCGAAGACCTGCGTGGCGACGTGCGAGATCTGGACTCGGTGACGCGGGCCATGCGGGCGGCGGCGCCGGAGATCGTGATCCACATGGCGGCGCAGCCGCTCGTGCGCGACTCCTACGCCGATCCGATCGGGACCTACGCCGCCAATGTCATGGGCACGGCGCATGTGCTCGAAGCCGCGCGCAGGGTGGAGAGCGTGCGGCTGGTTCTCGTCGTCACCACCGACAAATGCTACGAGAACCGCGACTGGGTCTGGGGCTACCGCGAGACCGACGCGCTCGGCGGACATGATCCCTATTCGAGCAGCAAGGCCTGCGCCGAGCTCGTCGCCGCCGCCTATCGCGACAGCTTCTGCCGCGCGAAGGGCGTTCATATCCTCTCGGCGCGCGCCGGCAATGTCATCGGGGGCGGCGATTTCGCGGCCGACCGCATCCTGCCCGACGCCTATCGCGCCTTTGTCTCTGGCCGAACGCTGAAGGTGCGCAATCCCAAGGCGGTGCGGCCCTGGCAGCATGCGCTGGAGCCGCTCTCGGGCTATCTGGCGCTCATCGAAAAGGCGCTGACGCCGGCGCCCGGCGCGGGCGAAAGTCTCGACGGCGCGTTCAATTTCGGCCCTGGCTCCGAGTCCGAGCGCAGCGTCGAGGAACTGCTGACGCACTTCATTTCCGCCTGGGGCGCGCCCGCGCAATGGGAGCGCGATGGCGACGACCATCCGCACGAGGCGCGGCTGCTGCGGCTCGACGCCGCCAAGGCGCGCGAGCTTTTGCAATGGACGCCGCTTCTCGATTTCCGCGGGGCGACGCAATGGACGGCGCAATGGTATCGCGCCTTCGCCGGCGGCGCCGATATGGCGGAAACGACGCTGCAACAGATCGACCGCTATCTCGGGAGCCGCGTGCGGCTCACTTCTCCCTTCGCGGAAGCTTCCAGGGACCAGGAATATGACCAACGCATCGTCGCCGGCTGAGGCGCTGCGCGCACAGATCCTCGATCTTGTGGGCGAGTACCATCGCCTTGCGCATCCGACGCCGGTCTTCACGCCCGGCCACTCGGCCGCGCCGGTGTCGGGCCGCGTCTTCGACGCGCGCGACATGCAGGCGCTCGTGGATTCGGCGCTCGACTTCTGGCTGACGACGGGACGCTTCAACGCCGAGTTCGAGACGCGGCTCGCGCGCTATGTCTGCGCGCGAAAGGCCCTCACCGTCAATTCCGGATCGTCCGCCAATCTCGTCGCCTTTTCGGCTCTGACCTCGCACACGTTGCGACAGCGCGCCTTGCAGCCGGGCGACGAAGTCGTCACCTGCGCCACGGGTTTTCCGACGACGATCAATCCGATCCTGCTCTGGGGCATGGTTCCCGTCTTCGTCGACGTGGACATCCCCACCTATAACATCGACGTGGAGGCGGTCGAGGCGGCCATCCCCCCCAAGACGAAAGCGATCATGGTCGCTCACACGCTCGGCAATCCTTTCGATGCGCTCGCCATCAAGGCGCTCTGCGCGCGCCATGGCCTGTGGCTGATCGAAGACTGCTGCGACGCGCTGGGCGCGAAGATCGACGGCCGGCATGTCGGCGCCTTCGGCGACATCGGCACGCTCTCCTTTTATCCGGCGCATCACATCACGATGGGCGAGGGGGGCGCGGTTTTCACCAATGACAATCACCTCGCGAAAGCCATGGAGTCCTTTCGCGACTGGGGTCGCGATTGCTATTGCGAGCCCGGCCGCGACAACAGCTGCAACAAGCGTTTCGGGTGGCGTCTCGGCGACCTGCCCAAAGGCTACGACCACAAATATGTCTATTCGCATCTCGGCTTCAATCTGAAGATCACCGACATGCAGGCGGCCGTGGGCCTCGCGCAGATGGATCATCTCGAGGGCTTCATCGCTGCGCGCCGCCGCAATTTCGATTTGTTGAAAGCCGGTCTCGCCGGGCTCGAGGAATATTTCATCCTGCCCGAGGCGACCGCCGGGTCGGAGCCCTCCTGGTTCGGTTTTCCGCTGACGTTGCGCGAGGGCGCGCCTTTCACGCGCGACGCACTCGTCGTCCATCTCAACCAGAAGAAGATAGGCACGCGCCTGCTCTTCGGCGGCAATCTCGTGCGCCAGCCTTACATGAAGGGGCGGAATTTCCGTGTGAGCGGAGATCTGAAGAACGCCGACATCGTCGTCGACCGCACCTTCTGGATCGGCGTCTATCCCGGTCTTACGCGCGAACATGTCGGCTACATGGTCGACTCGATCAAGGATTTTTGCCGGATGACGACCATGAGGGCGGTGGTCTGACATGCAGGAAGCAATCCCCGACGGCGCCGCGCTCTCGCGCCATCCGCTGTGGCGCGAGGATCTTGCATCGATCCTCGCCGCCGATCTCCCCTGGGACGCTCTTTCGGGTCGCACGATTCTCGTTGCGGGCGCAAATGGCTTCCTGCCCGCGGCGATGATCGAAACGCTTCTGACGCTCGCCTCCGGCGGTCGGGCGCCGGGGATGAAGGTCATTGCGCTGGCGCGTTCGCGTGAGAATGCGTTGCGGCGCTTCGCCGCCTATCTCGCTCATCCCGCCCTCTCGATCAGAATCGCGGACGTCTGCGCGCCTTTCGATATCGATGGCCCCGTGGATGTGATCATTCATGCGGCAAGCCAGGCGAGTCCGCGCTTTTATGGCGCCGATCCTGTCGGCACGGCGTTTCCCAATGTGATCGGCGCGCAGCGCCTTCTCGATCTCGCCGTACGCAAGCGCGCGTCGCGCTTCCTGTATTTTTCCAGTTCCGAAGTTTATGGGGCAGTTCAAGAAGAACTGATTTCGGAAAATCTGTTCGGCGGTCTCGATCCGGCGGCGCTGCGCGCCTGCTACGCCGAAGCCAAACGAATGGGCGAAACGCTCTGCGTCGCTTATGGCGCGCAATACGGGCTCGACTGTGTGATTGCGCGGCCATTCCATACTTATGGCCCCGGCATGCGTCTCGACGACGGCCGCGTCTTTGCGGATTTCGTGCGCGATGTCGTGGAAGGCCGGGACATCGTTCTCAACAGCGATGGCGCGGCGCAGCGCGCCTTCTGCTACCTTGCAGACGCGACGCAGGCCTTCTTCACGCTGCTGCTGAAGGGAGAGAAAGGCCGCGCCTACAACGTCGGCAATCCGCAGGCCGTCATCTCGATTCGGGATTTGGCGACAATGCTGGCGGCGCTTTATCCCGAGCGCGGCCTGAACCTCCGCCTTGCGCGGCCGCCCGAGGCCTATCTCACGAGTCGCGTGTCGCGTTCGGCGCCCGACGTCACGCGCCTCGAACGACTTGGCTGGCGGCCAAGGACAGATATAGGCGCCGGCTTTCGCCGCACGATCGACCTTTATCGCGATATCTTCAACCGAGGCGGCCTCGGAGCCAGCGCATGACTGCCCAAACCCTTTCCCGCGTCATCGCGCCGGAGACGCCGATCGACTGGCGTCGCGCCTTCGAGAGCGGCGCTCTCGACCGGCTCGATCTGTGGAGGCATTTCGCCGAACGGCATGCGCTGCTGGCGCAACATGCATCCGTATTACAGGGAACGGAGATCGCCGCGGTGGCCATCGAGCCTTCCGGCCTCTCGGCGACCTTGCATAACGGCCTGGCCTTCACGCTGGACCCGCAGGCCCTGCGCGAGGCCCCCAACATCGTCCTCGCGCAGGGCGGATACGAGACCTTCGAGCGCGCCCTGATCCTGCGCCTCGCGCAGGGCGCGAAGGTCGTGTTCGATATCGGCGCGAATATCGGCTGGTACAGCCTCCATATCGCCCAGCAGGAGCCGCAGGCGCGCGTTTATGCATTCGAGCCCGTGCCGACGACATATGCGCGCCTTGTCGCCAATCTTTCCCGCAACCGCGCCGGCGCGCGGGTCGCGCCCATCGGCGACGGCCTGTCCGACGCTCCCGGCGACTTCGACATGTTCGTGCCAGCGGTCTCCGGTTCTCCCGCCGCTTCGCTCAACGAGCTCCATCCGGGCGAGGGCGGCCGACGCTTTTCCTGCCATTTCACCACGCTCGACCAGTTCGTCGAGGATCACGCGATTACGCGGCTCGATTTTCTGAAATGTGACGTAGAGGGCGCCGAATTGCGCGTCTTGAAAGGCGGCGAGAAATCGCTCGCGCGCTTCCGTCCCGCGGTGGTCATCGAGTTGCTGCGCAAATGGTCGGCAGCCTTTGGCTATCATCCCAACGACGTTCTCGATCTCTTCGGAGCGCTCGGCTACCGTTGCTACGGCGTCTCGGAAACGACGCTTACGCCCATCGAACGGGTCGACGACGATACGCGTGAGACCACCTACGTCTTTCTCGACCCGACTCGGCATCCGGGCGTCGACGCCCTTGCCCTCGGCGGCTGACATGCGGAAGAAGGCGTCGACCCTCGAGAGATGGGGCGCCCACGTCTGGCGTCTGCCCTTCGCGCGTTTTCTTCTGGTGGGGTCCGGCAACACGATCTTCGGCTACAGCGTGTTTTATATGCTGCTTTACATTGGCTGCGCGCCGACCGCAGCGCTGGCGATCGCGACCGTGATCGGCGTGGTCTTCAATTTCTTCACGACGGGCCGCATCGTCTTCAAAAGCGCCGAGGCGGCGCGTCTGTGGCGCTTCGGCGCCGTCTATGGCGCTGTTTTCGTCGCCAATGCGGGGCTGCTCGAGGCCGCCTCAAGTCTTGGCCTCGCGGCGGCCCCCGCGCAGGCGCTCCTGACCCCGCCTTGCGTCCTCTTGTCCTACGCGCTCAATCGCGCCCTCGTCTTCCCCGACAGGGAGGGAGTCCGTCAGACATGAAAACAATCTCGATCGTCACGCCCTGCTACAACGAGGAAGTCAACATTCGCGACTGCCATGCGGCGATCCGCGAACTCTTCGATAAGGAGTTGAAAGACTATCGGCGCGAGCACGTCTTTTGCGACAACGACTCGAGTGACGCTACTGCAGATATTTTGCGCGAGATTGCCGAGACAGACAAGGATGTGAAGGTCATTCTCAATGCGCGCAACTTCGGCGCCATGCGCTCCAACTACAATGGCGTGATGGCGGCGACGGGCGACGCCGTGCTGCTGTTCTTTCCCGCTGACATGCAGGACCCGCCCGAAATTATCCCGCAGCTCGTGTCGATTTGGGCGCAGGGCGTCGAAGTCGTATATGGCGTCTGCAGCATTCGTGAGGAAAACGCGACGATGCGCGGAGTGCGGCGTCTTTATTACCGGCTTCTCACGGGCCTTTCGGAACATCGGCTTCCGCCGGGCGTCGGCGATTTTCAGCTCGTCGACCGCAAGGTCGTCGAGGCGATGCGAAAGATCGAAGACGCCTATCCGTTCATGCGGATGATGACCTTCGAATGCGGGTTCAAATCGGTGGGCGTCCCTTATAAATGGGTGGAGCGTCGCCGGGGGATTTCGGGCAACTCGCTGGGGAGCCTCGTCGACCAGGGCATGAACGGACTCGTCACGAATACGCTCGCGCCGCTGCGGCTCTTGCTGTTCCTCGGTTTCGCCATCGCGGCGGCTTCGCTCGGATATGCTTTCCTCAATCTGGTGCTGGGCGTGATCTATTACCGCAGCATGGCCGCGCCGGGGGTCATGACGATCATCACCGCGGTCTTCTTCTTTGGCGGCGTGCAACTCTTCTCCCTCGGCGTACTCGCCGAATATGTGCTTGCGATCTATGCGCAGGTGCGGCGCAAGCCTGTCGTCTTCGAGCGCGAGAGGATCAATTTTTAAAGGAGGCGGAAGGTTATGAAGTCGACGTTTCTCCAAGAGGCGACGCCTGCCGTTCCATCGCGTGGAGCCGGGCTTGCGCGGCTGCGGCTCGGCGCGCTCTGCAATTACCACGTCTTTCTGTTCGCTTCTTTTCTTTTCCTGCTGCCGAACCTGCTTTTCGCCACGGCGCTGCGTCCCTTGCCGGGCGTAATCGTCGTCGCCGCCTCGGCGGGCGCGTTCGCGCTGCTGTGGCGCGGGACGCGGGAGAGCCGCGTTCTCGGCGCCTCGGTCGACGCGGTTTCGCTGGCCTTTTGTCTCGCCGGGGGAGTGGGGCTCTGTCTCCTGGGCGGAGAAGGCCATTTCTTCTACAGCACGGCGGACTGGCTCATTCGCGACGCCGTGCTCGCCGATCTCGTTCGCAACGGAACGAAAGTTATCTATCGATACGGAGACCAGGATTATCTCTTGCGGGCGCCGCTGGGGATGTATCTCTCGCCGGCCGTCGTCGGGCGCATGTTCGGCCTTTATGCGGCCCATCTCGCGCTGCTCGCGCAAAACGCCGTCATCGTCGGCGCGATACTGTATTTGACCTCGACTCTCGCCGAAGTCCGCAAGGCGCCGTTCATCCTCCTCATGGTCATGTTCAGCGGTCTCGATATTCTCGGCGTCCTAGCCGCCGAGGCGGTGGAGGCGGCCAAGGGCGAGCCTTTCAAGATCTTCTCCCATATCGAGTGGTGGAGCGCTTATTTTTCTCCGGTCCCCTTACAATATTCGAGTTTCGTCACGCAGCTTTTCTGGGTGCCGAACCATATGGCGCCAGGCTGGTGGTTTGCGCTCATCGTCCTTCTCCACGTGCGCGGCGAGATCGCCTTTTCGGCGCTCCTCGCCGCCTGCCTTCCCTTGCTCCTCTGGTCGCCGCTCGCCATGCTGGGGGCGGCGCCGTTCGTCGCCTGGCTGGCGCTGCGCGCGCCGGGGCGCGGGTTCTTGACGGCCGAGATGGTCCTTGCAGCGATGGCGGGCCTCTGCTTTGCGCCCGTCGCGCTCTATCTCGTGATGGACGCAGGCGCCGTTCCGCATGAATGGCTGGCGTTCCGCGACGGATTCCTCCGGACCTATTTCTCGTTCGTGTTCGTGGAAATTCCGCAGGCGGCCGTCCTCGTCTATGCGTGGCGGAAAATCGCCGGCCCTGACCGGGGCCCGCTCGTGCTCGCCCTCGTGCTGTTGCTCGTCATCCCGCTTTATAGTTTCGGGCCTAGCAACGACTTCGCCATGCGCGCGTCGATCCCGGCGCTGTTCCTGCTCGCTTTCAGCTTTGCGCGGATTGCCGTCCTGACGCCGCGCGACAACAGCGCCTTTCCGACGCTGATCTCGTCGCTCGTTCTCATCTCGGCGGCCACTCCCCTGCTCGAACTCAAGAACGCTTTCAGCGGGGCTTATGGCGTCAGCGATTGCAACATGATGACGGCCTGGCGCAAAACCGACGGGTTTGCGTTTCCGACGAATTACCTGGCGCGGGAAGAAAAAGTCCTGCCCTGGCTGATCTCTGTCGGCGATGGTCCCGCCCCGCTGACGGTCGAGACGCGCAGATGTTGGCCGGATCATCCGCTTCTCGACGATCGCAAGAAGTGATCGCGTCGAATCGGTCATTTTGGCGTCGCCCGGGACACGCAAGGGGCGTCTTTGAAAAACGGGCGCCCTCCTTGTGCGGAGCGTCGGCGGCTCTTTGACTTTCGCCCCCGCGCTTGGCTAAAAGCCTCGCTCCCTTACTGGAGAGAGGATTGAAATGACATCGATCGTCGAGCGGCTGAGCGGCGAGCTTGCGGCGAAACCCTGGCAGGTGGAGGCGGCGATCGGCCTGCTCGACGGCGGTTCGACGGTTCCCTTCATCGCGCGATACCGCAAGGAGGCCACCGGCCAGCTCGACGATGTGCAATTGCGCAAGCTCGAGGAGCGGCTGCGCTATCTGCGGGAGCTCGAGGAGCGGCGCAAGGCGATCCTCGAGTCGATCGACTCGCAGGGGAAGCTCGACGACGCGCTGCGTCGCGTCATCATGGAGGCCGACAACAAGGCCCGCCTCGAAGACATTTATCTGCCTTTCAAGCCCAAGCGCCGCACCAAGGCGCAGATTGCGATCGAAGCCGGCCTCGCGCCGCTCGCCGACGCGCTTCTCGCCTCGCCGGAGAAAGATCCCAAAGCGCAGGCCGCGCCCTTTGTGGACGCCGAAAAGAATGTGGCGACGGTAGAGGCGGCGCTCGAGGGCGCGCGCGCCATTCTCGTCGAGCGATTCGCGGAAGACGCGGATCTCATCGGCGCCTTGCGCGAGACGCACTGGTCGCAGGCCGTGCTGAAATCGAAGCCCCGCGCGGGCAAGGAGGCGGCGGGCGCGAAATACTCGGATTATTTCGAATTCTCGCAGCCGATCGCCAAATTGCCGTCGCATCGCATCCTCGCGCTCTTCCGCGGCGAAAAGGAAGAAATGCTGGAGCTCGAACTCGCGCCGGAGACGGAGCCCAGCGTCGGCGGCTACGAGAGCCGGATCGCGCGGCGCTATCAGATCGAGGATCGCGGCCGGCCGGGCGACAAATGGCTGCTCGATACGGCGCGCTGGGCCTGGCGCACCAAGATCGAGCTGCATCTTGCCGTCGACGCCCGCGCGAGGCTGTGGCGCGTCGCCGAGGAGGAGGCGATCCGCGTCTTTGCGGAGAATCTGCGCGATCTCCTGCTCGCCGCGCCGGCCGGCGCGCGGCCGACGATCGGGCTCGATCCCGGTTTCCGCACGGGCGTGAAGGTCGCGGTGATCGACGCCACCGGCAAGATTGTCTCGACGACCGCAATCTATCCGCACGAGCCGCAGCGGCGCTGGGACGAATCGCTCGCGACGCTCGCGCGCCTCGCCCGCGAGCACAAGATCGAGCTCGTCGCCATCGGCAATGGCACGGCGTCGCGCGAGACGGACAAGCTCGCGGGCGAGCTGATGTCGAAATTTCCCGAGCTGAAGCTCACCAAGATCGTCGTCTCGGAGGCGGGCGCCTCGGTCTATTCTGCATCGGAATACGCTTCGAGAGAATTGCCCGATCTCGACGTGTCGCTGCGCGGCGCCGCCTCGATCGCGCGCCGTCTGCAGGACCCGCTCGCCGAACTCGTGAAGATCGAGCCGAAATCGATCGGCGTCGGCCAATATCAGCACGACGTATCCGAGACGAAGCTCTCTCGCGCGCTCGACGCCGTCGTCGAGGACTGCGTGAACGCCGTGGGCGTCGACGTGAACACGGCCTCGGCGCCGCTGCTCGCGCGCGTCTCGGGCCTCGGCGAGACGCTCGCCTCCAATATCGTCGCCCATCGCGACGCCAATGGGCCGTTCCGCACCCGCGCCGCGCTCAAGGAGGTGCCGCGCCTCGGCCCCAAGGCGTTCGAACAGAGCGCGGGCTTCCTGCGCATCATCGATGGCGACGATCCGCTCGACCGCTCGGGCGTGCATCCCGAGGCTTATCCGCTGGTGCGGCGCATTCTCCAGGCGGCCAAAACCGACATCCGCTCGCTGATCGGCAATGCGGCGGAACTGCGCAAGCTCCGGCCGGCGCAATTCGCCGACGAGACCTTCGGCGTTCCGACCGTGACCGACGTGCTCGCCGAGCTCGAGAAGCCCGGCCGCGACCCGCGCCCCGCCTTCAAGACCGCGACCTTCCAGGAGGGCGTCGAGACGCTGAACGATCTCAAGCCCGGCATGGTGCTCGAAGGCGTCGTGACCAATGTCGCGGCCTTCGGCGCCTTCGTCGACATCGGCGTGCACCAGGACGGCCTCGTCCACATTTCGGCGCTCTCCAAGGAATTCGTCAAGGATCCGCGCAGCGTGGTGAAGCCGGGCGACATCGTGAGGGTCAAGGTCATGGAGGTGGATGCGCCCCGCAAGCGCATTTCGCTCACCATGCGGCTCGACGACGCGCCCGGCCAGCAGGCGCGGGGCGGGCAGGGCGCGGGCAAGGGCCGCGACGCCGGCGGCCCGCGCGGCGCCCAGAAAGCCCCGCAGGGGGGCAAGCCCGCGGGCGGCCCCGGCGGGCTCGGCGAAGCCTTGCTCGCGGCAATGAAACAAAAAGGCGCGCGCTGATCCGCGCGCCATCGGCGGCGCAGAAAAAACGGCGCGGACTCAATGGCTGAAGGAGACTGTTGGAGCGGGTGAAGGGAATCGAACCCTCGTATTCAGCTTGGAAGGCTGCTGCTCTACCATTGAGCTACACCCGCACGTCCTTTTCTATGCCAAGCCGCGCGGCGCTTTGCAATGGCCTATCGGGGGCCCGCGAAAAGCGCATTTATCCATTTGACAGCGCCGCCGGAGCCAACTAACCCGAGCGCCCGACGGTCATCTTCAGGCGCGCGTTCCGACGCTGCTTCTTTTCTCGAGGGATCAACGAACCGTGGCCAAACCCCAACTCGGCGCCAAGCGCCAATGCCAGTCCTGCGCGACGAAATTCTACGATCTCAACAAGGACCCGATCGTCTGCCCGAAATGCGGGACGATCTTCCAGGTCGCCGCCCTCGCCCGCGCCCCCGGCCGCGTCGAGGAGGAAGAGACCGAGGTCGAGAAGGAGGGCGTCGACACGGTGTCGCTCGACGAGGTCGAAGAGAGCGAAAACGCCGCCGAGACGATCGACGTCGAGGACGATGTGGAACTCGTCGGCGACGATGCGGACGACGACACCTTCCTCGAGGCGGAGGAAGGCGAGGACGACGACGTTTCCGGCCTCATCGACGGCGACATAGAGACCGACGACGAAGGCTGATCGCTCGCCCTGCCCGCGCGCTCCTGCGGGAGCGCGCAAAGACCGCGAAAAACCCGCGAACCCCGAAGGGTCGCGGGTTTTTTCCTGTCGGGGTGCGCGTTTTATTTGCCGCGGCGGCGGCGCTGCTGGCCGAGGCCCATCTGCTTTGCGAGATTGGAGCGCGCCTTGGCGTAATTGGGCGCAACCATCGGATAATCGGCCGGCAGCCCCCATTTTTCGCGGTACTCTTCGGGCGACAGGCCGTACTGCGTGCGCAGATGGCGCTTGAGCGACTTGAACTTCTTGCCGTCCTCGAGACAGATGACGTAGTCGTTATTGACAGACCGCTTGACGGGCACCGCGGGTTTCGGCGGCTCGGCCGGCGCCACGGGAGCGCCGGAGCCCACCCGCAGCAGGGCGTTGTAGACTTCGCTGATCAGGCTGGGCAATTCGCCGGCGGGCACGGAATTATTACTCACATAGGCGGAGACGATATCGGCTGCGAGCTCGATATTGTTGTTGAGGGTCATTGAGGCGCCTGTTTGCATGCGGGTTGACGTCGAAGAAACTCGGGGATACGGCGATCTTCAACCAGAGCGTAACCGCCGCCGGCGCCCGCGCGGTGCGAATCCCGAACGGGCTTCGTCGAACGAGTGAAGATTACTTCTTAAATTATCTCAGATTTTTCGGGCCAGCAAGATTTGAGGGAGGATAAATTCCCGCCTCCCGGCCGCGAGACTGAATCTTTCCATGTTTTGATTGATGAGCATCTGCGGTCTCGCCAACAACCCCAAGTTTAGGCGGCCCGCATTCCAGACTAAGGCGCAGGCGGCTCGAGGCCGGTTGCGCGCGGCGCGTCTGAAAACAGCCTGGACAAAATGATCGACGGGCGGAGGAAAGGATCAGTGGATGAGTTCGTTTAGAGCGATCAGAGTTGACAAGAATTCGCAAGGTTACGAGGCTGCTTACGTTCAGATGTGCGACGACGCGCTGATGGAGGGCGACGTCGATCTCGACGTGCTCTACTCCGCCATCAACTACAAGGACGGGCTCGCGGTGACCGGAAAGGGGCCGGTCGTGCGCCGCTTTCCCATGGTGCCGGGCGTCGATCTCGTCGGGCGCGTGACGCGCGCCGCGCATCCGGGCTTCGCAGTGGGCGACGTGGTGGCGGCGACGGGCTGCGGCCTGGGGGAAGCCCATTACGGGGGCTTTGCGCAAAGGGCGCGTCTTTCCGGCGATTGGCTGGTGAAGCTGCCGGCGCCGCTCACGCCGCCGCGCGCCATGGCGGTGGGCACAGCGGGCCTCACCGCCATGTTCTGCGTGCTGGCGCTCGAGGGCCATGGTCTGACGCCTGCCGACGGGCCCGCGGTCGTTTCGGGCGCCTCCGGCGGCGTCGGCTCCTTCGCGGTGGCCCTGCTCGCGCAGGCCGGATGGCGCGTCGCGGCGATCACCGGACACGCCGCCGAAGCGGCCTACCTCAAATCCATTGGCGCCGCCGAAGTCCTCTCCCGCGACGATTTTTCGGCGCCCGGCAAGGCCCTGCAACCGCAGCGCTTCGCCGCGGGCGTCGATACGGTCGGCGGCGTCACGCTGGCCAATCTGCTGTCGCAGACCCGGTTCGACGGCGCCATCGCCGCCTGCGGCAATGTCGGCGGCATGGATCTGCCGGCGAGCGTCGCGCCCTTCATCCTGCGCGGCGTGTCGCTTCTCGGGGTCGAGAGCGTGCGGCCGAGGATCGAACTGCGCCGCGCCGCCTGGGCGCGTATCGCGGCCGGTCTCGACACGGCGATGATCGACGCCATGTGTGAAATTATCCCCTTCGATCAGGCGCTGGAGCGGGCGCGCTCGATCGTGACGGGAAAGATCAGAGGGCGCGTCGTCATCGAAATGCCCTGAAACCGGCGGCCGGACGCCGCGAGTCGCGGCGCGGCGTGTGCATCCTCGACTTTCGCGCCGGCCTCGGTTGTAATGACCGGCGCTCGGCCCGGCGGGGCCGTGTGCTTTTTCTTGCCCGCGCGGCGCCAAAGGTAGAGGTCATGAGTTCGGCTTTCACGAAGGAACAGGAAGACGACAACCCCCGCGAGGATCTCCCCGATCGGCCGGTGAGTCCGCATCGCAATCTAGTGACGCCGGAAGGCTTGCAGCAGATCGACGACGCGCTCACGCGTCTCCATGTCGAAGTCGAACGGGCGACCGCCGCGGACGACAACCATGCGCTCGCCATTGCGCAGCGCGATATACGCTACTGGGCGGCGCGTCGCGCCAGCGCCGAGGTGGTTCGGCCGATCGCGGATCATTCCCACGTCCGCTTCGGCCATCGTGTCGTCGTGGAGCTCGAGGGCGGGGAGACGCGCATCTTCCGGCTCGTTGGCGAGGACGAGGCCGATCCCGCGCAGGGGCTCATTCCCTATGTCGCGCCGCTCGCGCAGGCGCTGATGGGCAAGAGCGTCGGCGACGGGGTCGAGGTCATGCACCACGGCGCCAGGATCGTGGAGATCGGGTGAGGGCGACAGCCGCGCGGATTCGCGCGGCCTCGCCTCAGACGGACCGGTTCAAGCGGCCTTCGCGGCTTTTCTGGCGGCGCCTTTCAGCGCCTCTTTGGACTTTGCGGCCGCCTGCGCTTTCGGCGCCGGCGCGTCCTTTTCTACGGGCTTCGCTTTCGGCGCGGGCTTGGCGCCGGCGCGTTTCAGGCGGCGCTTGATCGAGCCCCAGAGTTCCTTCATCTCCTGCGCGGCGACGCCCTCGGGATTGTATTCCGTGACGCCGAGGCCGAGCCGCGCCGCCTCCTGATAATCGACGCGGGCCGAAACGAGGGGCGCCAGAAGGCCGCCGATCGCCTCCAGCGCCTTGACGCCGAGATCGACGCGCGCGCTTTGCTGCGACGGCGGACATTGGTTGAGCAGGAAGGCGTAGTCGCACCCTGCTTCCTTCACCTGCGCGCGGGTCTTCTCGCTGGCCCAGAGGTCGAAGGCGTTGGGGCGCGCGGGGATGATGCAGAGATCGGCGGCGCGAATCGCCGCGGCCGACTCCTCGCCGTCCTGGCCGGGCGCGTCGAGCACGAGAAGCGTGACGCCCTTCTTCTCGAGCGCGGCGATGGCCTTGGAGAGTTTTCCGGGCGGCACGTGCTCCACGCCGAGGTCGGCGGTTTCGCGCGAGCGCGCCCAGGTGGCGAGCGTCTGCAGCGGATCGAGGTCGATGACGAAGACGCGCTCGCCCGCCGCGCGCGCGGCGACGGCGACGCCGCTCGCGAGCGTGCTCTTGCCGGCGCCGCCCTTTTGCGTAACGAAAGCTATGGTTCGCATGAGAAGTGCACCCGTTTGTCGCCTGCGCGGGCCTGGCGCCCCGAGGCCGAAACTGAACGAAGTTTTCGGCGATACGCAAAAGAAACAAGCCGAATCATTTACTTGTAGAAGGGTAATCTTTGATTATTGCGCCGTCGAGGTGGTAATCATTAGTAAACGTCTCCAATTATTGCGTTTCATGGGCTCGAGCCGACGATGACCGACCTCTTCGAAGCCGCCGGACTCGACAGAAACGCGCCCCGGCCGCTCGCAGACCGCCTGCGCCCGACGCGCCTCGACGAGGTCGTCGGGCAGGACCATCTGCTCGGACCCGACGGCGCGCTGATGCGGCTCGTGCGCGGCGGCGCGCTGGGCTCGCTCATCCTCTGGGGGCCGCCGGGCTCGGGCAAGACGACGGTCGCGCGTCTGCTCGCGCATGAGACCGACCTCGCTTTCGTTCAAATCTCCGCGATCTTCTCCGGCGTCGCCGATCTCAAGAAAACCTTCGAAGCCGCGCGCGCGCGCCGCGCGGCGGGCCGGGGCACGCTGCTCTTCGTCGACGAGATCCATCGCTTCAATCGCGCGCAGCAGGACAGTTTTCTGCCCGTGATGGAGGACGGCACCATCACGCTGATCGGCGCGACCACGGAGAATCCGTCCTTCGAACTGAACGCCGCGCTGCTTTCGCGCGCCAGGGTGATGACGTTCAGACCCCTCGACGCCGCCGCGATCGAGAAGCTTCTCGCGCGCGCCGAGGCGACGGAAGGAAAGACCCTGCCGCTCGACGCCGACGCCCGCGCCGCGCTCGTCGCCATGGCGGACGGAGACGGCCGCGCGGCGCTGACCCTCGCGGAAGAAATCTGGCGGGCGGCGCGGGAAGGCGAGGTCTTCGACCGCGCGGCGCTGGCCGAGATCGTGCAGCGCCGCGCGCCGATCTACGACAAGGCGCAGGAGGGTCATTACAATCTGATCAGCGCGCTGCATAAATGCGTGCGCGGCTCCGATCCCGACGCCGCGCTCTATTATTTCGCGCGCATGCTCGACGCGGGCGAGGATCCGCTGTTTCTCGCAAGGCGACTCGTCCGCATGGCGGTGGAGGACATCGGCCTCGCCGATCCGCAGGCGCTCGTCGTCGCCAACGCCGCAAAGGACGCCTACGATTTTCTCGGCTCGCCGGAAGGGGAGCTCGCCCTCGCGCAGGCGGTCATCTATGTGGCGACCGCGCCCAAATCCAACGCGGCTTATGTGGCCTACAAGAAGGCCCGGCGGCTCGCGCAGGAGAAGGGTTCGCTCATGCCGCCGAGAATCATTCTCAACGCGCCGACGAAACTGATGCGCGAGGAGGGCTATGGCGAGGGCTACGAATATGACCACGACGCGCCCGACGCGTTCTCGGGACAGAGCTACTGGCCCGAATCACTGAAACGCCAGTCTTTTTACCGGCCGGTCGAGCGCGGATTCGAGCGCGAGCTGGCCAGGCGGCTCGACTATTGGGAGAGACTGCGGCGCGAACGCAACAGTAAATAGGCTTTCCGCGGGGCTCAGCCGATTGATCTGTTGCGCATTTGTCACGCGCGCCGGCAAACGCAATGCACAAGGCTTGATCAGGCCGCCTTTCCGTTGACCGCCTTCGACCTCCGGCCGTAAGTCTTTTCGGGACAGCGGGACGGCCCTGCGCCGGACCGAAGTGAAGTTTCAAGGGACTCAGGGGGTCAAAATGGCCAAATCTGCTCTTCTCGCCGGCGTCGCGCTGGCTCTCGTCGCCGGCTCTGCGATCGCGGCCGATCTCCCCTCCCGCAAGGCCCCGCCGCCGGCCTTCGTTCCCCCGCCGCCGGCCTTCAGCTGGACCGGCCTCTACGGCGGTGTGAACATCGGCTACGGCTTCGGCGCGAGCGGCACCAGCTCGACCGGCTGGGGCTATCTGTCCGACGGCGGAGCCTGGGGCCTGCCGGGCGTCATCCCGACCGGCGCCGCGATCACCAACTCGTCGAACATCAACGGCGTGACGGGCGGCGGCCAGATTGGCTACAACTACCAGTTCTCGCCCTGGCTCGTCGTGGGCGTGGAGGCCGACATCCAGGCGGCCGACATCAACTCCCGCAACGCTGGCGGCGCGGCGATCGGCGACCCCTTCTTCGGCACGCATACGATTGCCGTCAATGCGGCCCACTATCTCGACTGGTGGGGCACGGTTCGCGGCCGCGTCGGCGTGACGTTGCCGTCCTGGCCGAATCTGATGGTCTACGGCACGGGCGGTTTCGCCTATGGTGGCGTGAACCGGACGGTCAGCGTCGTGGATAGCTTCAACGTCGGCGCCCTCGGCACCGCCTCCGTGGTCGGCAATGGCGTCTACGACAACACCTCGACCGGCTGGACCGCGGGCGGCGGCGTGGAGTGGACCCCGATGGCCTTCCCGGCCTGGTCGCTGAAGGTCGAGTATCTCTACACGGACCTTGGCTCGACGAATCTCAACATCGCCGGCATCTCCACGATTCCGGCCAATGGACCCGTCCTGGTTGCGCAGAACCGCGTGTCCACCCGCTTCAACTCGGTCCGCGCCGGCGTGAACTGGCACTTCAATCCGTTCGGCTCGAGCGCGCCGGTTCTGGCCAAATACTGAAAACCGCGCATGGCGCGATTCGAGAGCCCGGCGGAAACGCCGGGCTCTTTTGCTTTACTGTCTGATTCTGTGTGACTTTGTCGCAAGCGCGGCGCTGTGGCGACCATGGACGCGGCGGGTCGGTCTTGTTAAGACAGACGCCGATGCAACGATGGGGATAAGCCTCTGTCGCGCGCCCGTCCCGATGGCTTCGCGTCCGGGGCGGTGTTAACCATCCTCAAGGGCAAGCGCCGCCGCGCCATGGAGCCCGTCCGCTGAAAATGTCACGCACGCTTCTCTTTCTTGTCGCGGTTGTGGCGAGCCTCGCCGCGGGCGCGACGCTGCCCGGTCTGATCGCCAGATTTCACGGCTCCGGCGCGCCGGCCGGGACGGCGCCGGCCGAAAACGCCGCGCCCGCGCAAGAAGGGGTGATCCCGCTCACGCCGGCGCAGATCGAGGCCGCGAAGATCGGCGTGGCCAAGGCGGGGCCGGGCGTGATCAGGCGCCAGATCGTCGCGCCGGCCGCCGTCAAGCCCGATCCGGATCATCTCGCCCGAGTCGCGGCGAAGGTCGCGGGCGTCGTCGCCGAGATGCGCAAGAAGCTCGGAGACGAGGCGCAGAAGGGCGAGACGGTGGCGATCATCGATTCGCGCGAGGTTGCGGACGCCAAGAGCGAATATCTGGCGGCGATGACGAATTACGAGCTTCAGTCGCAGCTCTATCAGCGCGAGAAGGGGCTCTTCGAGAAAAAGATCACGGCGGAGCAGCTCTTCCTCAAGGCCAAGGCGACCTATACCGAGGCGCGGCTCAGGCTCGATCTCGCCCGCGGCAAGCTCGCAGCGCTGGATCTTTCCGAAAGCGAGATCGCCGCGCTTCCCTCGCAGCCCGTCTCCCGTCTGCGGGAAAAAGAGATTCGCGCGCCGATCAAGGGCCGCGTCATCGAGCGTCTCGCCAATATCGGCCTGCCGGTGACGGCTGAAAGCCAGCTCTATGCTCTGGCCGATCTGTCGGAGGTGGAGGTGGAGCTCGCGGTCCCCGTCGCGAATCTTGCGGAAGTGCGGGTCGGCCAGCCGGTCGTGGTCAAGGGCGCCGACGGGCGCGCTTTCGAGGGCGCCGTACGGGTAATCAACGCCATGATCACGCCAGAGACGCGCACCGGCCATGTGATCGCCGCCTTCAAAAATCCGGATGGCGCCCTGCGGCCGGGCGTTCTGCTCAACGCCGAAATCGCCATCGAGCAGAGCCCGGTGAAAGTGCTCGTTCCCCGCGCCGCCGTTCAGCTCGTCCACAATGAGCCGACGGTTTTCGTGCGTGTGAAAGACGGCTTCGAGAAGCGCGTCGTGGAGCTTGGCGACGGCGACGAGCGTTCGGTGGAGATCGTCAAGGGCCTCAAGGCCGGCGAGACGATCGCTGTCGCCAACAGTTTCGTGCTCAAGGCCGAAGCCGGCAAGAGCGAAATTCCCGAGGAGTGACGGGGCCCCGCCCATGATGCAGCGGATCATCGCCTTTTCGGTCCACAGCCGCTGGCTGGTCGTCCTGCTGGTCGCGCTCGTCGGAGCGTTCGGCCTTTATGCGCTCGCGCATCTTCCGATCGACGCCGTTCCGGACATCACCAACAATCAGGTGCAGATCAACGCCCGCGCGCCGGCGCTCTCCGCCTTCGAGATGGAGAAACAGGTCACCTATCCAATCGAGAACGCGCTCGCCGGCATTCCGGGCCTCGACTATACGCGCTCCCTGTCGCGCAACGGCTTCGCGCAGGTGACGGCGGTCTTCTCCGACGGCGTCGACATTTATTTCGCGCGCCAGCAGGTCAATGAGCGCATCGGCCAGGCGCGCGAGGATTTTCCGCCGAGCGTCGAATTGCGCCTCGGGCCGATCGCGACCGGCCTGTCCGAAATCTACATGTGGAGCGTGCGCTTCAAGGAGCCGCACAAGCTGAGTCCGCCCGGCGAGCCCGGCTGGCAGAAGGACGGCGCCTATCTCACGCCCGAAGGCATGATGCTGCGCACGCAGGTCGAGCAGGAGTCCTATCTGCGCACGGTGCAGGACTGGATCATCCGCCCGCAGCTGCGCACCGTGCCGGGCGTCGCCGGCGTCGATTCGCTCGGCGGCTATGTGCGCCAGTACCATGTGCAGCCGGACCCGGCGAAACTCATGTCGCTCGGCCTCTCCTTCGGCGATCTCGCGGCGACGATCCAGCGCAACAATGTGAGCCGCGGCGCCGGCTATGTGGAGCGCAACGGCGAGGGGCTCGTCGTTCGCAGCGGCGGGCGGCTCGAGACGGTGGACGACATCGGCAATGTCGTCGCGACGACGCGCGGCGGCGTGCCCGTTCGGGTGCGCGACATCGCCGCCGTCTCCATCGGCAAGGAGCTGCGCACCGGATCGGCGAGCATGAACGGCGAGGAAGTCGTCATCGGCACGGCGCTGATGCTGATCGGCGCCAACAGCCGCACCGTCTCGGCCGCCGTCGACGAGAGGATGCAGGTCATCGCCAGATCGCTGCCGCCGGGCGTCGAGATCAAGACGATCCTCAACCGCACGCTGCTCGTCGACGCAACGATCAAGACGGTCGCCAAGAATCTGATCGAGGGCGCGGCGCTCGTCATTCTCGTGCTCTTCGTCATGCTCGGGAATTTCCGGGCGGCGGTGGTGACGGCGACGGTCATTCCCGTCACCATGCTGTTCCTCGCGATCGGCATGTATGTCTTCAAGATCAGCGCCAATCTGATGAGCCTCGGCGCGCTCGATTTCGGCCTCATCGCCGACGGCGCGATCATCGTCGCAGAAAACAGCCTGCGTCGCCTCTCCGAGCGCCAGCACGCCGCCGGGCGCCCGCTCACGACCGACGAGCGGCTCGATACGGTGATCGATTCGGCGGTGGAGATGCGCCGCCCCACCGTCTACGGGCAGTCGATCATCATCCTCGTCTATCTGCCGATCCTGAGCTTCTCCGGGGTCGAGGGGAAGATGTTCCATCCCATGGCGATGACGGTCATCATCGCGCTTCTGTCCGAATTTCTCCTCTCGCTGACCTTCTTCCCGGCGATGATCGCGCTCTTCGTGTCGGGCCAGGGCGAGGAGGGGGAGAACAGGATCGTGCTCGCCCTGAAGCGGGGCTATGAGCCGCTGCTGCGCTGGGCGATGGACGCGCCGCTGAAGGTGATGGCGATCGGCGCGGGCTCCTTCGTCTTCGCCGTTCTCCTCTACATGAACCTCGGCCAGGAGTTCATTCCGAAGCTCGACGAGAAGAACCTCGCCATGCAGGCGAATCGCATTCCGAGCGCCTCGCTCACTCAATCACAGTCGATGCAGCTCGATCTCGAAAACACGATCCGCAAGCTGCCGCAGGTGGATTACGTCTTCTCCAAGACCGGCACGGCGGATATCGCCACCGACCCCATGCCGCCCAATCTGACCGACACTTTCATCATGCTGAAGCCGGAGAAAGAGTGGCCCGATCCGCATCTCTCCAAGGACAAGCTCATCGACGACATTTCGGAGAAGATCGCGGATCTTCCCGGCAACGCCTATGAATTTTCGCAGCCGATCCAGCTGCGCTTCAACGAATTGCTCGCAGGCGTGCGCGGCGACATCGCCGTCAAGGTCTTCGGCGAGGACTTCGACGCCATGCTGAAGGCCGCCAATCAGATCGCCGCGATCCTGCGCGCGACGCCGGGGGCGACCGACGTGAAGGTCGAGCAGGTGACCGGCCTGCCGGTTCTCGACATCAAGGTCGACAAGGGCGCCATCGCCCGCTACGGGCTGAGCCTCGGCGCCGTGCAGGATACGATCGGCGCGGCCATCGGCGGCGAGCCCGCCGGCATGATCTTCGAGGGCGACCGGCGTTTCCCGATCTTCGTGCGCCTGCGCGACAATCTGCGCGAGGACGCGGGCGCGCTCGAAACCATTCCCGTTTCGCTGCCGCCGGACGCGCAGGGGCGGATCTCGACCGTGCAGCTCAAACAGGTCGCGAGCTTCTCGACGGTCGACGGCCAGAACCAGATTTCGCGCGAGAACGGCAAGCGGCGCGTCGTGGTCTCCGCCAATGTGCGCGGGCGCGACATCGCCTCGGTCGTCAACGAGGCGCGCGCCAGGGTCGACGCCAAAGTGCATATCCCCCCGGGTTACTGGATCGAATGGGGCGGGCAGTTCGAGAACCTCGCGGCCGCGCGCGCGCGGCTGATGATCGTGGTGCCGATCTGCTTCTTCATGATCTTCTTGCTGCTCTATTCGGCGCTTGGCTCGGCGCGCGACGCGCTTCTCGTGTTCACGGCCGTGCCGCTCGCGCTCGTCGGCGGCGTGCTGGCGCTGTGGCTGCGCGGCATGCCCATGTCGGTCTCGGCGGCCGTGGGCTTCATCGCGCTTTCCGGCGTCGCCGTGCTGAACGGCCTCGTCATGCGCACCTATATCCATCAGCTGATGGTGAGCGGCGTGCCGGAGCGCGAGGCGATCTTCCGCGGCGCCATGACGCGTCTGCGCCCGGTCGTCATGACCGCGCTCGTCGCCTCGCTCGGCTTCGTGCCCATGGCGCTTGCGACATCGACGGGGGCGGAAGTGCAGCGGCCGATCGCCACCGTCGTCATCGGCGGCCTGATCAGCGCGACGCTGCTCACCCTCATCGTGCTGCCGGCGCTTTACGCCTTCTTCGGCGAGGATCAGGCGTCCCTCGCGGCGGCGCGGGAAAGGGAGGCCGCTTGAGACGCGCGCGCGGCGCCCTTCTTCTGGCCTTTTGCGCCGTCGCGCCCGGCCTGCGCGCCGAGACGCTGAATGGCGCGCTCACGCGCGCCTACAATATGAGCCCGGTCATCAATTCGAACCGCGCCGGCGTCCGCGCGCTCGACGAGAAAGTGCCGCAGGCGCTCTCGGGAATGCGGCCGCGCACCAACGCCGGGGCCTTTCTCGGCGTGCAGGAAAACCGGATGGTCACGAAGCAGCTGGACATCCCGCTGACGGACTCGACCCTGCAGGGACCGGTCAAGAGCATTCAGAGCGGCGGAAGCGTTCCGCGCTCGGCGAATTTCAGCGTCGAGCAGCCGGTCTTCGACGGATTCAAGACGATGAACGCCAGCCGCATGGCGGAGACGAATGTTTTCGCCGGGCGCGCGCGGCTGCGATTGACCGAGCAGCGCGTCCTGTTCAACGCCGTCTCGGCCTATATGAACGTATTGCGCGATACGGCGGCGCTGAGATTGCAGGAAAACAATGTCGCGGTTCTCGGCGAACAGCTGCGCCAGACACGCGAACGCTATCTCGCCGGGCAGATCACCCTGACCGACATCGCGCAGGCGGAAGCGCGCCTCGCCGCGGGGCAATCGCTCGTCAGCCAGGCGCGCGCGGCGCTCGACGCGGCGATCGGCGCCTATCGACAGACGATCGGCGACGAGCCGAAGAAACTCACGCCCGGCGCGCCCGTCGACAGGCTCCTCCCGAAAACGCGCGAGGAGGTCGAGCGCATCGCGCAAGCGGAGCATCCCGTCATTCTCGCGGCGCTGCATGACGCCGACGCTGCGGATCTCGACATCAAGGTGATCGAAGCGGATTTCATGCCGAGGCTTTCCGTCGTCGGCAATGTCTTCACCCAGACGGACACGTCGGGCATCTACAATCGCAACATCGGCGCCTATGTCGGCGGGCGCCTCAACGTGCCGCTCTACGAAGGCGGCCTCACCTCCTCACAGGTGCGCGAGGCCAAGGAAGTCGCGGGGCAGAGACGCCTCGACGCCGAAGTGGCGCGCGCCGACGTCATCGCGCTCGTTCGCGCCAATTGGGGGGCGTTGCAGGCGGCCAAAACCCAGATCAGCGCCGCGCAGGCGCAAATCGCCGCCGCGGAGCGCGCCCTTTACGGCGTGCGGGAGGAGGCCAAGGCGGGCCAGCGCACGACGCTCGACATTCTCAACGCCCAGCAGGAGCTGCTCAACGCCCGCATCGGCCTGCTCTTTGCCCAGCGTGAAAGAGTCGTCGCCTCCTATGCGGTGCTCTCCGCCATGGGCCGGCTCTCGATCGAGACGCTGGCGCTCGACGGTGCGCCCTATGATCCCGCCATCCATTTCGAGCAGGTCAGGGGACTCTGGGGCGGGATCGACACGCCCGACGCCGGCCGCTGAAGACTTTTACCGCGAAGCGTTTTACTCTCCCGCGCCAATCGCCCTTGAAAAGGCGACGCCAACACAAGAGGAAACCCAATGCGAGGCGCGTTCTTGAAATTTCTGGCCGTAACGCTCGCCGCGGCGCCGCTCGCCGGTCCGGCGCAGGCCTATTGCATGTTTGGCTGCGATCCCACCGAGGATCACGCCAAACAGATTTTCGAAAATCTCCTCAAGCAGCGCTTCGACAAGCCGGGCAAGCTGGTCGAATTCAAGCAGACCATGGCCGAGCGGCTGGAGATGCACGCGACCGGCGAAAAGGGCTACGAGATTTTCTTCAACGCCAAAGTCCAGTTCCCGGACGGCGCCAATCTCGACTGCAAGCCGGACGACGCCGGCGCGTTCAAGGAAGGATGCTCGCCGAGCAAGCATTATGTCACCGCGCCGCGCAACTCCGATCCCAAGGGCCGGCAATATGTCGCGCCGGGCGAGACCGTGCTCTTCGACGAGGAATACCGTTTCTACGAGGACCCCAAAGGCTGGAAGGGTCCGGACGGCAACGTCTATTCGCAGTAAAAAATAGGGGCGCGCAATCAATGCGCGCCCTGTTCGTCTGGGCCTCTCCGGAGAGGCGAAGCCGCGGCTCGACTTACTTCAGCAGGCTGTTGTTCTGCGAGCAGCCGGCCTTCTCGTTGCAGGCCTCGAAAGCGGCGCGGAGCTCGGTCTTGTTGGCGCCGTAATTCTGCGAACGGGCAAGATACTCGTCATAGCACTTGGACGCCGCCGCAGCCTGCTTGTCGTCATCGGCCTTGCGGGTGTCGCAGTCAGCGAAAGCCGGGGTCATCATGCCGGCAATCAGGGCCGCCGCCGCAACAAAGGCGAATTTGTTCATCTTGACGCTTCCTCTTCTTCACAAATTTTAAGGCGTTTGCTTGCGCTGGCGTAGAACCCTCCCGCCGAAAACAGTAACGGCCCCTCATGACGCGCGAAGCGGGCGAACGATGGGGGAAGAAAAGCCCTGTGTCAATCGCAGGCCAGTCTGCGCGAGGGGCGAGGGGCCAGCGCGGGGCGCATCGGCATCCAGTTGCCCGACGTTGATTTCATTTGGAAACAGCGCCCGGCCGTCGCTTGCGGCAGGGCGCGCCGCGCTCCTGGCGCCTTGAGGCCCGAACAAAAAAATAGGGGCGCGCATGATGCGCGCCCCATCGTCCGGAGTGCGTCTGGAAGAGGTTCGAGGACCTCAGAGGCCCTTCGAGTTCTGCGGGCAGCCGCACTTCTCGTCACAGGCTTTCTTGCTTTCCTTGACTTTCGACATGTCGGCGGTCCAGCCCTGCTGATCCTTCAGATAGGCGTCTTCGCACTTCGACGCGCAGACCGCCTGATCGTCTTCCGCATGGGTGTCGCAGCTCGCGAAGGCCGGGGCGGTCATCGCCGCAAGGAGAGCGATCGCCGTGACGATGGAGAATTTCTTCATCCTGAGGTTCCCTCTATCTTCTCAAATTTTCTTGTTTTGCTTCTTGCGCCGCCTGCATGCGCCACCGCGGTCGGCGGCGCGGGAGCTCACGCTCGAGCGTCACGAAGATGTCGCATGGAAGCTGGGCCGTCAACGCGCCGGACTGGCGCGTTACGAGGCAAGATGTCGCAGGACGTAAGGCAGAATGCCGCCGTTGCGGAAGTATTCCAGTTCGTCGAGCGTATCGATGCGCAGCAGCAGCGGCGTGCGGACCACACTCCCGTCCGGGAAGGTGATTTCCGCAACCAGCGTCTGACGGGGCGCGAGGCCCGACTCCAATCCGCGGATGGCGACCGTCTCCTCGCCGGTGAGGCCGAGCGTCGACCAATTCGTCCCCGTCTCGAAGGTCAGGGGCAGAACGCCCATGCCGACGAGATTGGAGCGGTGGATGCGCTCGAAGCTCTGGGCGATCACCGCGCGCACGCCGAGAAGCGCCGTGCCCTTGGCCGCCCAGTCGCGCGACGAGCCATTGCCATATTCGGCCCCCGCGAAGACGACGAGCGGCGCGCCGTCCTTCTGGTAGCGCATGGCGGCGTCGTAGATCGAAAGCGTCTCGCCGCCGGGGTAATATTTGGTCAGACCCCCTTCCGGCACGACGCCGTCGGCGCCCTTCATCATGTGATTCTTGATGCGGATATTGGCGAAGGTGCCGCGCATCATCACTTCGTGATTGCCGCGGCGCGTGCCGTATTGATTGAAATCGGCGGGCGCGACTCCATGCTCGATCAGCCATTTGCCAGCCGGCGACGAGGCCTTGATCGACCCCGCCGGCGAAATATGGTCGGTGGTGATCTTGTCGCCGAAGAGCGCGAGAATGCGCGCGCCGACAATGTCCTTCACCGGCTTGGGCTCTTTGGTCAGGCCGACGAAATAGGGCGGATTGCGCACATAGGTCGATTTGTCGTCCCAGCCGTAGGTCTCGCCCGTGGGCGCCGCGACCGCGCGCCAGTGTTCGTCGCCGGCGAAGACATTGGCGTAGGTCGAGCGGAAGAGGTCGCGCGTCACATTCTCGCGAATGAAGCTGTCGATCTCGGCGTTCTGGGGCCAGATGTCGCGCAGGAAGACGGGCTTGCCGTCCGATCCCGTCCCCAGCGGCTCCTTCGTCAGATCGATCGCGACCGTCCCCGCGATGGCGAAGGCGACGACGAGCGGCGGCGAGGCGAGATAATTCGCCTGCACGTCCGGATTGACGCGCCCCTCGAAATTGCGGTTCCCCGAGAGGACCGAGGCGGCGACGAGATCGTGGTCGTTGATGGTCTTCGAGATCGGCGCGGGCAGCGGGCCGGAATTGCCGATGCAGGTGGTGCAGCCGAAGCCCACGAGATTGAAGCCCAGTTCGTCGAGCGACTTCTGCAGGCCCGAGCGTTCGAGATACTGGCCGACGACCTGGCTTCCCGGCGCGAGCGAGGTCTTGACCCAGGGCTTGACCTTCAGCCCCCTGGCGACGGCGTTGCGGGCGAGCAGGCCCGCGCCGATCAGCACGCTCGGATTGGAGGTGTTGGTGCAGGAGGTGATGGCGGCGATCACCACGTCGCCATGGCCGAGGTCGTAATTCGTCCCCTCGACCTTGTGGCGCGGGCCGAGCCCGCCGTCCTTCTTGTATTCGCCGGCGAGCGCGGTCTCGAAGGTCCGGCCCATGTCTTCGAGCGGCACGCGCCCCTCAGGGCGCTTCGGCCCGGCGAGAGACGGCGTCACATCTGCCAGATCGAGCGCGAGCGTGTCGGTGAATTCGGGGTCCGGCGAGGCGGCGCTGCGCAACATGCCCTGCGCCTGCGCATAGGCCTCGATCAGCGCGATGCGCTCGGCGGCGCGGCCCGACGTATTGAGATAGGCGAGCGTTTCGGCGTCGATGGGGAAGAAGCCGCAGGTCGCGCCATATTCCGGCGCCATATTGGCGATGGTCGCGCGGTCGGCGAGCGAGAGGTGGTTGAGGCCCTCGCCGTAGAATTCGACGAATTTGCCGACGACGCCCTTCTTGCGCAGCATTTGCGTGACGGTGAGCACCACGTCGGTCGCCGTTACGCCCTCCTTCGGCGCGCCCGTCAGCTTGAAGCCGACGACTTCCGGCGCGAGCATGGAGAGCGGCTGGCCGAGCATGGCCGCCTCCGCCTCGATGCCGCCGACGCCCCAGCCGAGCACGGCGAGGCCGTTGACCATGGTGGTGTGCGAATCCGTGCCGACGAGCGTGTCCGGATAGGCGACCTCGACGCTGCCGCCATCGGCCGTCTCGGTCCGGGTCCAGACCGTCTGGGCGAGATATTCGAGATTGACCTGATGGCAGATGCCCGTGCCCGGCGGCACGACGCGGAAATTGTCGAAGGCCGACTGGCCCCATTTGAGGAAGCGGTAGCGTTCGCCGTTGCGCTCATATTCGAGATCGACGTTGTGGGCGAAGGCTTTCGGGGTTCCGAATTCGTCGACGATCACCGAATGGTCGATGACGAGATCGACCGGCACCAGCGGGTTGATCTTCTGCGGATTTCCGCCGAGCGCCACGAAAGCGTCGCGCATGGCCGCGAGATCGACCACGGCCGGGACGCCGGTGAAGTCCTGCATCAGCACGCGGGCCGGGCTGAAGGCGATCTCGCGCTCGGTCTTGCCCTTCTCGGTCAGCCAATTGGCGAAGGAGAGGATCGTGTCCTTCGTGACCCAGCGGCCATCCTCGTTGCGCAGCAGGTTTTCGAGCACGACCTTGAGCGAATAGGGCAGGCGCGAGACGCCCGGCAGGCCGTTCTCCTCCGCCGCCGTCAGCGAGAAATAATCATAGGTCTTGTCCCCCACGACGAGCTTCTGGCGGGATTTGAAACTATCGACGGATGTCATGGGAAAGGTCCTTGAAGACGGAAAGGCGAAAGCGCGCCTTTCTAGGAAATTCCGTGCCACGCGCACAAGGCGCGTTTCGACAAAGATAGGTCAGTGGCGCCGCTCGCCACGCAGCGGCCGCTCCTCCATGCGCGCCATGAACAGGAAGGAGACCGCCATGGCGACCGAAAGCGCCGCGAAAACCAGCCGGAAGCTCGCGGAAAGCCGCAGGAGCTCATCGGGCGAAAGCCGCGCTTCCTCTATATAAGCGGCGCGGCCGCCGCCGAGCGCCAGCGCCCCGAAAAGCGCCACGACCACGGCCGAGCCGAGCTGGCGGAAGAATTGCGTCGTCGCCGTCGCCGTGCCCAGATCGCGGGCCTGCACGGCGTTCTGCACCGAGACGGTGGCGACCGGCAGCATCGCGCCGACGCCGAAATTCACGACGAACAGCAAGGCGTTGAGCGTCACGAAAGAGACGCTGTCGATCTTCCAGGCGGCCAGGGCGGCGGCGAGCGCCCCGGCGCCCAGTCCGATGAGCGGCATGACCTTGTAATGGGCGACGGCGCCCATCAGCCGGCCCGAGAGGGTCGCCCCCGCGACCGTGGCGATCATCAGCGGGATGAGGACGAGGCCGGAGTCGTGGGCGCTGAGCCCGACCGCCACCTCGTAATAGATGGGCATGACGACGGAGAGCCCCACGAAGCCGCCGAGGCCGAGCGCGCTCGAGGCGATGGCGTCGCGCACGATGCGCAGGCTCAGGATGCGCATGGGGATGAGCGGCTCCTCCGCCGTGCGGGTGCGCCAGGCGAAGAGCGTCCAGAACAGGGCGGAGAGGGCGAGGAGCGCCAGAATCGGCGCCGAGGCCCAGGGGAAGCGCGTCCCGCCCCAGCCCAGCGCCAGAACCAGCGCGCCAGAGGCGACGACGAGGCAGGCCGCGCCCGGATAGTCGACGCGATGCGGATGGCGCCGCTCGGGCAGGCGCTTGAGCCGCGCATTGGTGATGAGAAGCGCGGCGAGGCCGAGCGGCAGATTGATCCAGAAGATCAGCGACCAGTGCAGATATTGCGCAAAAAACCCGCCGAGCGCCGGCCCCGCGACGCTCGAGGTGACGAAGACGGCGGCGAAATAGGTCTGGTAGCGGCCGCGCTCCAGCGGGGAGACGAGATCGGCGACGATGGTTTGCGCCAGCGCGATCAGCCCGCCGCCGCCAAGGCCCTGCACGAGACGCGCGGCGGCGAGCGCGGCGATGCTCGGCGCGAGCGCGCAGGCGACGGAGCCCACGATGAAGGTCGCGACGCCCACGAGCAGCACGATGCGGCGCCCGTAGACATCCGCGAATTTGCCGTAGAGCGGCGTGACGACCGTCGCGGCGACGAGATAGGCGGTGACGATCCAGGGGAGATTTTGCGGCGCGCCGAGGTCGACGCCGATCGTCGGCAAAGCGGTGACGACGATGGTCTGGTCCATGGCCGAGAGCAGCATGGCGAGGCCGAGCCCCACCATGACCTGCCGCATTTCGGCGGGCGGCCGTTGTATGTCGTCTTTCATCTTGTCGAGGATGTCCTTTGCCGAGCCCCGTCATAGCCGGTCGGGGCGCAACAGGAAATGGCCGCGCGCGGCTTGGGTCGGTCGGGCTCTCCCCCCCGCCATGGATCGACGACGCGCCCGCCCGCGCGCTCCCGCGCGCAACAGAAAAATCAGGCTTGGCCGTCGTTCGCAATCAGAGCCAGAAATCCGCCGGCTTCGCGCACGTCCGCAAAGAGCGGGTGGTCGATGCGGTCGGGCTTCGCGCGCGCGAGGGCGCGCAGGGTCGCGTCGGAGACGACGGCTCGCGGCGGCGCGCCCAGGCGTCTGGCGATCGTCAGCCGTTCCGCCTGAAGCGCGCGCAGCAGCCGCATTTCGGCGACCGTGAGCGGACCATCCTGCGCCGGAGGGGGAGCGACGGCGGGCGCCGGCGGCGCGCCGGGCTCCTCCTCCGCCTCCCCGAGGCCCTCGCCCCAGACATCCAGCAGCCGGCTTTCCGCCGCCGCGCGCCAGCCGAGCGCGCGGGCGGAGAGCCGGCGCGGCCAGGCGAGCGGCCCGCCCCGGCAATGGTCGCAGGCGCCGCAGGGGCCGCTCGCTTCGCCGAATTCCGCGAGCAGGGCCTGAAACCGGCAGCCCGCCGTCGCACAGAGCCGCGCCATGGCGCCGCGGCGCGCGTAATCGCCCGCGGCCCGCTCATCCTCCACGGCGCGCGGCGTCCGCCAGCGCAGGGCGAGCTCGCGCGGGTCGTAGAGGGCGAGCGCCCGCGCCGGGGCGCCGTCGCGGCCGGCGCGGCCGATCTCCTGATAGTAGCCCTCGATCGAGCCCGGCAGATCGGCGTGGGCGATGAAGCGCACGTCCGGCTTGTCGACGCCCATGCCGAAGGCGATGGTCGCGACCATGACGACTCCTTTGCGGGCGAAGAAGGCGTCCTGATGCGCGGCGCGGGTCCAGGCGTCGAGGCCCGCATGATAGGGGAGCGCGTCGAGGCCGAGGCGGGAGAGGTCGGCCGCCAGCGCGTCGGCCATGCGGCGCGAGCCGCAATAGACGATCCCGCTTTCTCGCTCCCGGCCGATGAAGCGGCGGATCTGGTCGAGCCCCTTCTGCTTGCGCGCGAAGGAGAGGGAGAGATTCGCCCGCGCGAAGGAGCGCACGAAAATCTCGGGCTCGCGCGCGAACAGCAGGCGGCGAATATCCTCGCGCGTGCGCGGCCCGGCGGTGGCGGTGACGGCGAGGACGGGGGCGCCGAGCTTCTTGGCGATGGCGCCGAGTTCGAGATAATCCGGGCGGAACTCGTGGCCCCAGTGCGAGACGCAATGCGCCTCGTCCACGGCGAAGAGGCTGACGCGGTTTTTGCGCAGCAAATTCTGCGTCCCCTCTCGCGCCAGCCGCTCCGGCGCGGCGTAGAGGAGGCGCGCCCGCCCCGTCGAGACGGCGTCAAAAGCGGCCATGGCCTCGGCGTCGTCCTGCGCCGAATGCAGCGCCACGGCGGGAACGCCTCTGTCGCCGAGCGCCCGCAACTGGTCGCGCATCAGCGCGATGAGCGGCGAGGCGACGACGACGAGGCCGGGCTGCGCCGCGGCGGGGAGCTGATAGAGCAGGGATTTGCCCGAGCCCGTCGGCATGACGGCGAGCACGTCGCGGCCCGCGAGCACCGCCGAAACGGGTTCGGCCTGACCCGGGAGGAAACCGGAAAAGCCGAAATTGCTGCGCAGCAATTCGCGCGCGGCGGCGAGATTTTGCTGCGCAAAAACTACTCGCTCCACGAATCCACCCAGAGCGCCTGTCGCGCGGTGAGCTCCATCTCGCACCAGGCCTGGATGGGGCCGGCCATGGAGCCGTGATAGGCCGCCCAGGCCTGTTGGCAGCGGACGTCGCGCAGCGCGATCCAGGCGCGCTGCGTCTTGCGCAGATTATCCGCGCCCTCTTTCTCCATATGGTCGAGCGCCCTGCGATAGGCGGCGTTGAGCCGCTGGTCCCACACGGCGCCCTCGCGCTCCGCGCAGCCGCTCTGCGCGCCGTTGGAGGTCCCTTCCTTCTGCGTGCAGGCCGTCACGAGAACGCCGACGCAGCTCGTCGGATCGAGGGGCGCCGACCGCGCGGCCGCCGCCAGACGTCCGGCGGGTCCCGGCGTCTCCTCCTTCTCGACGCCCGCCTTCTTTTGATTTTCCCGCACGAGCGTCAGGCAGGCGGCGACGGCGCCGACGTCTTCCTTCGAGGGCGCGTCATAGGCGCGGGCGGGCGCCGCGGCGAGCACGGCAAGGCAAAGAAATGCGACGCGGGTCATGGCGTCTCCCTTCAGGGCAAGGCGGCCAGGAGCGCCGTCGCGATGTCCGCCCATTCCTGATCGAGCGACGCCTCTCGCGGCGGGCGCCCGGCGCGCGCGTACCAGTAGCGCGCATTCGACAGATCGCCTTCCTTGCGATGGAGATACGCGTGGACCCACATGCTGTCCTTGTCGTCGCGCACATCCACGCATTTGTGCGCGGCGACCCAATCGCCCTTGGCGTCGAACCAGAGCGCCCGCAGCGGAGCCGAGACGGCCGGCGGGGCGCTGGCCTGAACCGAGGCGCGAAAATCGGCGAGGGTGAGCACGTGCGGGACCTTTCCTTGATCCCGTCACTATGGCGCCTTTGCGCGCCGCGTCGAGGGCGAGGTTGACAGTCGCGCCCCCGCCCGGCCATCTGGCGTGAGAGAGGGCGCCGATGGTTCAAAGTCCCTGCAACAAGATTTGCACGCTCAACGCCGAGGCTGTTTGCGTCGGATGCGGCCGCTCGCGCGCCGAGATCGGGGCCTGGTCGCAGCTCTCCGAGGCTGAGAAGGCGCGCGTCGTCAAAAAGGCCAAGGAGCGGCTCGCGGCGCAAGCCGCCGGAAAGAAGACGCAAAAGGCCTCGGCCTGAGCCTATCGTTTTGCGCGTTCCGCCTTGCTGAAATTGGAGAGATCGCCCTCGGCCGCCGCGCGCCGGCGCCAGGAGCGGGCGATGGCGGGATATTTGATCTCCTTGCAGATGCGCGAGACCTGCCGGGTGAGGTCGCGCGACCCGCAGGCGGGGCATTCCGGCGTGTCGGTCGCGCGCACCAGAAGCTCGAATTCGGCCTCGCAGGCGTCGCAGGCATAGGCGTAGAGGGGCATGGGCGTCCTCGTGCGATCGATGGTCGCGCAGAGGGAAGCAAGGTTCGTTCCTTGCGCCACCATGTCAGTGCGCCACCATGTCAGATGGCTGACGCTTTCTCGAAGCTCCCCGCGTCGAGGGCGTCCAGCGGGGAAATCAATTGGCAGGCGGTCCAGGTCTCGCGCGTCATGGCGACCTCTTCTCTACAAACATGTATGGACCCCTGACTTAACTAGCTCAGCCCAATCTTGGCCGAGTTCTTCCTGGCGTCGATCGCGGCGTCAAAACCCGGATCGCCGGGATTGAACATCACCAATGTCAGTGACTTGTCATGGCTGCCAGACACGACCGTCGGCCCCGGCGTGTAGCTGGTTCGAGATTGATAAGCGCCGAAACCACCACCGTAAGAGGCGGTTCCGTAGGTGTTGTACTGTCCTGGCAGTTGCGTAACACTCACGTTGTTCTGCGCCATCCCGCCCGTGATGACGTAGCGACAGCAATGTGTTTTTCGATGTGCGCGTTACTTGTGCGCCAGCGCAGGCGGCCAGCGATAAACTGAGGCCCCAAATCCCTATTCTAGTCAGCATAAGTGGTTCCGCTAAAGGCGATCAACTGTCAAGATTCAGGTGCAAAGAACCAGATCAATCAAGAGGCCTGCCTCCAGGCCAATCAGATTCCGAAACACCGTAGCTAAAGCGCCACAGTGAATGGGCCATCATCTGAGACGATTAATCGACGGCGCGGCAACGAGGATTTGGGCAAAGGAGCGCGGGTCGGTTGTCCCCTTTGCGACATCTCCCCGGTCCGTCATGGCCGGGCTCGTCCCGGCCATCCACGCCGAGGCGTCTCGGGGAGATTGCGGAATCCTCGCCCGGCCATTCCCACCGTGGAGAGAAGGCAGTGGCTTGCCTCTGAGTGGCGGCCGCCCTCAATCCTCCGACAGCCTTGTCTTCCCCGGCCCGTGCGGCTCGACGAGCGCGCCGAAGTCGTGGGGCTCCTTGCGGGCGCGGCGCAGCGCCGCCTCGAGGAAGAGCGTCATGGCGTCGATGTCCTCCTCATGGGTGCGGTGATTGATGATCGCCGCGCGGATCGCCGGGACGCCGTCGAGAATGGTGAGCGACGGGGCGGCCTCGCCGCGCTCGTGCAGCTCCATCACGATCTCGCGGGCGAGCGAGCCGTCGTCGTCCCCTCTCACGCCGAAACAGACGATGTTGAGCGCGACCGGCGCGCGCATCACGAAATTTTCCGACGTCTCGATCCAGTTCTCGAGCCGCTTCGCCATGCGGCAGCATTGCTCCATGCAGGCGGCGAGCTTCTTCGTCCCGAAGGTCTCGATCGTCATCCAGGTCTTGAGCGCCCGAAAACCACGCGAGAGGTCGGCGCCGAGGTCGCAGGGCCAGGTGTCGCCGACGGCGAGCCCACGCGGGGCGCGCGACAGATAGGCGGCGTCGGCGGCGAAGGCGCGCTTGTGGGCCTTAGGGTCGCGGACGAGGAAAAAGCCCGCGTCATAGGGCACATGCAGCCATTTGTGGAAGTCGAAGGCGATGCTGTCGGCCCGCTCCAGCCCCTTGACGAGCGGCTTGAGCTTCGGCGATAGGGCGGCCAGCGCCCCGAAGGCGCCGTCGACATGGAACCACATGTCTTCGGTGTGGGCCACGTCGGCGAGGCGGTCGAGCGGATCGACCGCGCCCGCATCCACCGTCCCCGCCGTGCCGACGACGAGGAAGGGCCGGAAGCCCGCCGCGCGATCTGCGGCGATGGCGTGGCGCAGCGCGCTCACCTTCATGCGGCGGTTGTCGTCCGACGGAATGAGCCGCAAATGCCGCGCGCCGAGGCCCGCGAGCTCCATGGCCTGCCGCACGCAATTATGCGCCTCGCGGGAGGCGTAGGCGATGAGCTGGCCGCTCTGGGCGCAGAGCCCGTTGAGCCGCACGTCGCGGTCGCCATAGGCCTGGTCGCGGGCGACGAGCAGCGACAGGAAATTGGCCATGGAGGCGCCGGTGACGAAAATGCCGGAGGCGTCCCTGGGGAAGCCGAAGGCCTCGGCCATCCATCGGGCGATCTGGCGCTCGACGTCGATGGCGATGTGATTGCGCCCGCCGCAGTTCGAGTTCATGCCGGCGGCGAGCATTTCGGCGATCATGCCGACGGGCGTGCCCGCCCCCTGCACCCAGCCCATGAACATGGGATGAATGTTGCCGGTGGCGAAGGGCTTGATGTAGCGGTCGAAATCCTCGAGCACGGCGGGAAAGGCGCGACCCTCGGCCGGGAGTTCGCGGTTGAAGCGCGCCTTCGCCTCCTCGGTCGGCGCCGTCCAGACCGGGCGGCTGCGCAGGCCGCGCAGATAATCGATCATGGAATCGAGCGCGCGATGGCTCTCGGCGCGAAACGCCTCCCAGTCTTCGGGGTCGAGATCGACCGGTTCGGTCATGTCGCGGCGCTCGCGCGCCGGGGCGGCGGCGCAAAGGCGGTGATGTGGGGCATGCGCCGCGCGTCTCCCGGCGGGTTCAACGGGACTGCCAATAGCCGCCTTTGCCCTCGGCGCGCAACCTCGGTCAACGCGCCAGCGTGACGCGGACGGCGCCGACGCCCTCGATCTCCCCCTCGGCCGCGTCGCCGGGCGCGAGCGCGCCGACGCCCGGCGGCGTGCCGGTGAAGATGAGATCGCCCGCCGCGAGCGCGACCTCGCGGGACAGCGCGGCGATGATGTGCGGCACGCTCAAGATCATGTCCGAGAGATCGCCCTGCTGGCGGGGCGCGCCGTTCACCGAGAGCGCGATGCGCCCGCGTGTCGGATGGCCGATCGCCGAGGCCGGCCGGATCGCGCCGATGGGGGCGGAATTGTCGAAGCCCTTGGACATGTCCCAGGGCCGGCCGGCGTTGCGCGCCGCGCTTTGCAGGTCGCGGCGCGTGAGGTCGATCCCGGCGGCGTAGCCATAGACGCAATCGAGCGCGCGCTCGGCGGGGATGTCGGCGCCGCCCGCGCACAGGGCCGCCACCAGCTCGATTTCGTGGTGGAGATTGCGCGTCAGGCTGGGGAAGGGGATCGTCGCGCCGTCCGCCACGACGGCGTCGGCGGGCTTGGAGAAGAAGAAGGGCGGTTCGGCCCCCGGCTCCTTGCCCATCTCGCGCGCGTGCTCGGCATAGTTCAGCGCCACGCAGAAGATGCGGCGCACCGGAAAGAGACGGGCGTCCCCGGCGACGGCCACGGCGGCGCGGGGCGGGGGCGGGAAGACGAATTCGGGCGGCTGCATGGGGTCTGACCCTCCTCTCGGGGCGCGCGCCTGCGCCCTGGTCGCGTCGGCTCAGCTTCTAGAGCCTTTTCCGATCCGATGGAATCGGATGGATGCGTCAGCTTATTGTTCGGTCGCTTTCTACCGCCGAACCGGTTCCCGCTTCGGCGGACAGCGCGCGAAGGCCGTGAGGGCGCGGGCGCAAAACTCCTTTGCTGCGTTGCAGAATTACATCCGGCCCGTTCTGTGCTCTATATGCGGCTCAGTGATTTGCGAAGGTTATGAATGACTTTTTTCACTTTTGAATATTCCGTTCCCGGCGAGGCGCCGGTTCTTTCCGAGCGCATCGACGTGCCCTTCGCCTCGGCGCTCTGGTGTCATGTCGAAGCGCTGGCGCTGCGCTTCGGCGCCCGTCCCGGCGCCTTCATCCACGTGCGTGACGACAAGGGGCGCGCGGTCATCCGCGCGGGCGTCGCGACGGCGCTCGCCTCGATCGCGCAATGCCGCTGCGGCGATTGCGGCCTGAAGGCGGCGGCGGCGCGCGGCGCGCAGGCCCTCGACGGACCGCCGCCGCTTTCTCCGTGCCGGGGCGCCGGCGCCTGCACATGCAAGAGCATTCCGCCTGGGGAGGGCGGCGCTTAGAGCGCTCGCTGTCCGCCGAAGCGGGTACCGGTTCAGCGGTGGAAAGCGAGACCTTCAGGCGTCAGTCGAGCTCTATGGGATCGAAGCTGCGGAAGGTCGCGCAGAATTCGCAGGTGACGCCGATGCGGCCGTCGTCGCCGACCATGTCGGCCCGCTCCTCGTCGGTGAAGCTCTTCAGGAGACGCTCGATGCGCTCAGTGGAGCAGCGGCAGAACTCCTCCACCGGCCGCTCCGTGAAAACCTTGACGCCGCGCTCGTGAAAGAGGCGGAACAGCAGCCGCTCGCCCGAGAGCGAGGGGTCCACCAGCTCATGGTCTTCGAGGGTGGCGGCGAGCGCCTGACCCTCGAGCCAGGCGTCGTCTTCCTCATCGGCCTGCCCGTCGCTCTCCGGGGCATTGCTTTCGGGCGCATCCCCTGCCGGCAGGTCCGGGCGGCGGGCGCCGGCGACCGGCAGATATTGCAGCAGGAGCCCGCCGGCGCGCCAGCTCCGGCCCTGCGGCGTCACGACCTCGCCCACGGCCAGGCGCACGAAAGAGGGGATCTGCTCAGACTGGCGGAAATACATATGCGCCGCCTCCGCGAGGCTCTCGCCTTCGAGCGGGACCACGCCCTGATAGCGGGCGGCGTCCTCCTCGCGCTCGATCGTGAGCGCCAGATGGCCGCGCCCGAGCAGCGCCGCGGGCGCGGGATCCTGGACCTCGGCGAGGCGCGCGGCGTCGAAGCGGGCGAAGCCGCGCAGCTTCCCCGGCGCGTCATAGTCGACGACGAGCATGTCGACCGGGCCGTCGCTGCGGGTCTGGAGCTGGAAGCGGCCATGCGACTCCAGGATCGAGCCGAGCAGCGCCGCGAGCGCCAGCGCCTCGCCCAGCAGCCGCGCGACCTGCGGGGGATAGTCGTAATGGGAGAGGATGGCGTCCGCCGTCGGGCCGAGCCGCACGAGGCGACCGCGCAGATCCAGCGCCTCGACGGCAAATGGCGTGACGCGGTCGTCCCGCGCCTCCTTGGACACCAGCCGGCTCGGCGTCTCCTGCATCAGGCGAGACCCGGCGCGAGACACCAGGCGAGCACGCCCTTTTGCGCGTGCAGGCGGTTTTCGGCCTCGTCGAAGACGACGGATTGCGGGCCGTCCATCACCTCGTCGGTGACTTCCTCGCCGCGATGGGCGGGCAGGCAATGCATGAAGACAGCGTCCTTGGCGGCGGCGCGCATGAGTTTGGCGTTCACCTGATATGGCGCGAGAACGCGGCGGCGGAAGTCCTCGTCGGCGTCGCCCATGGAGACCCAGCAGTCGGTGACGACCGCCTGCGCGCCGTCGACGGCGTCGCGCGGGTCGCGCATCACAGTGAGCGCCGCGCCTTCGGCCTTCGCCCAGTCGATGAGGCTCTGCGGCGGCGCGAGTTCGGCGGGCGTCGCCACATTGATGGAAAAGCCGAAGCGCGCCGCGGCGTGCACCCAGCTCGCCAGCACATTGTTGGAGTCGCCGACCCAGGCCACGCTGCGCCCCTCGATCGGCCCGAGCCGCTCCTCGAAGGTCAGGAGGTCCGCCATGATCTGGCAGGGATGCGAGCGCTTGGTCAGGCCGTTGATGACGGGAATGGCGGCGAAGCGCGCGAGCTCCTCGAGATCGTCGTGCGAGAGAATGCGGATCATGACCGCATCGGCGAAACGCGACAGCACCCGCGCCGTGTCGGCGATGCTCTCGCCGCGGCCGAGCTGCATCTCGCCGCCCGTCAGCATGATCGACTCGCCGCCGAGGTCGCGCATGGCGATGTCGAAGGAGACGCGGGTCCGCGTCGAGGGCTTGTCGAAGATCATCGCCAGATATTTGCCGGCGAGCGGGCGCTCGGCGGGCGGCGCGCCCTTGACGCGCTTCGCCTTCAGCGAACGGGCGAGATCGAGGATGCTGCGCAGCTCCTCCCGGGTGAAATCGCAGATGTCGAGAAAATGGCGCGGCCGCGTCCCGCTCGGCGCGGTGTCCGTTTGTGCGTTCTTCGCCGGCGCCTTTTTGGCGGACGCGTTCATATGCGCGGTCATCAGGCCGCTCCCAGCTGCTTGGCGGGCGCCGAAAGGCGCGCGCAGGCGCGGTCGAGGCGCGCCGCCGCCTCGAGGATGTCGTTCTCGTCGATGATCAGCGGCGGCAGGAGCCGCACGACATTGTCGCCTGCAAGCACGGTGAGAAGCCCTTCCGCGCGGGCGGCGGCGGCGAAATCCCCATTGGGGCCGCGCGTCTTGAGGCCGAACATCAGCCCCTCGCCGCGCACGGTCTCGATGATGTCGGGGTGGCGGTCGTGGAGTTCGGCGAGGCGCTGGCGCAGCAGCCCGCCGAGGCGCGCGACGCGCTCAAGGAATCCCTCGGCCAGCACCACGTCGAGCACGGCGCCGCCGACGGCCGCCGCCAGCGGATTGCCGCCGAAGGTCGAGCCATGGGAGCCGAGCGTCATGCCCTTGGCGGCGTCGCGCGTGGCGAGACAGGCGCCGAGCGGGAAGCCGCCGCCGAGCCCCTTGGCGAGCGCAACGACATCCGGCGTCACGCCCGCATGTTCGCAGGCGAGGAATTTGCCGGTGCGGCCGACGCCGCACTGGACCTCGTCGAGAACCAGAAGCAGGCCGCGCGCATCGCACAGCCTGCGCAGGCCGCGCAGGAATTCGGCGGGGAAGACGCGCAGCCCGCCCTCGCCCTGGATGGGTTCGAGCAGCACGCCGGCGGTCTCTTCCGTAATCGCGGCCTCGACCGCGTCGAGATCGGCGAAGGGAAGCTGGTCGAAGCCCTCGACCGGCGGGCCGAATCCTTCGAGATATTTCGGATTGCCGCCGGCGGCGATGGTTGCGAGCGTGCGGCCGTGAAAGGCGCCCTCGAAGGTAATGAGCCGGTAGCGTTCCGGCGCACCATTGGCGGCGTGAAATTTGCGCGCCGTCTTGATCGCGCATTCGACGGCCTCGGCGCCGGAATTGGCGAAGAAGACCACATCCGCGAAGGTCGCCGCGACGAGGCGCTCGGCGAGGCGCTCGGCCTGCGGAATGCGAAAGAGATTGGAGACGTGCCAGGGCTTTTCGGCCGCGGCCTTCAGCGTCGCGACGAGATGCGGATGCTCGTGCCCAAGCGAGAGCACCGCGACGCCGGAGGCGAAATCCAGGTAACGGTCGCCATTCTCGGCGAAAAGCCAGGCGCCTTCGCCCCGCGTGAAGGCGATGTCGGCCCGCGCATAGGTCGGATAGAGCGCAGAAGTCAAAACCAAGCTCCAAGCCCACGGGAGCGGCCCGCGGCCGGACCCCAAAAACAAAGCGCCGCCCTTTTTGAGGGCGGCAAACTGTAGTCTTTATTCTATGCGCGCAAGCGCCTTCGGTCAAATCCCGCCACGGGGGCGCGA
This sequence comes from Methylocystis sp. IM3, assembly GCF_038070105.1. Taxonomy (NCBI): domain Bacteria; kingdom Pseudomonadati; phylum Pseudomonadota; class Alphaproteobacteria; order Hyphomicrobiales; family Methylocystaceae; genus Methylocystis; species Methylocystis sp. IM3. The sequence continues at coordinate 143,427 of NZ_JBBPBZ010000002.1, forward strand.
GGCCGCCTGGATCGGCCGCGCTGTAGACTTTCACAGGCGAACTCTTTGTGAAAAACGCCTTGCAGGTGTGGCTCCAGCGACTCACCCGCGCCGGAAAGCGCACGAAACCCTGTTGAGAACGCCCCCATCTGCTTGCCAGCGACTCGCGCCCGTGATTCAAAAGGACCGTCAGTTTTTGCCGATGCGGGACGCGTTTTTCGCCCGCATGGCGCTTCTCGAGTTTTCGACGCGGGTCTCATCGACGCCGGTTGTCCCGGCGCAGCGACGGATAGTCGATTCCGTTGACGGCCGCTTCGAACAGACCGCTTGGAGGTCAAAAATGTCTTGGACCGAGGAACGGGTCGAGCTGTTGCGCAAGCTTTGGGGCGACGGCCTGAGCGCGAGCCAGGTGGCGGCGGAGCTTGGACCCGGCATCACACGCAACGCGGTCATCGGCAAGATTCATCGGCTCGGCCTCGCGGAGCGCGCCAAGACGGCGGCCGCCCCGCGTCCCCGCTCGGCGGTGAAGGGAGCCGCTGCTCGTCAACCGGCGCCCGCGCAGATCGTCGCCGCTGCGGCGCCCCGCGCCGGCGGCCATGCCGTTCACGGCAATGTGGCTCTCGCCTATGCGCCGCAGGCCATGGTCGTCGCGCGCGTCGCCCCTGAAGATGTCGTCATTCCCCTGTCGGAGCGCGTGACGCTCATGGAGCTGCGGGAATCGATGTGTCGCTGGCCAATGGGCGATCCGACGACGCCGGAATTCCGCTTCTGCGGCGCGAAGTCGCCGATCGGCGCCGGTCCCTATTGCGCGCATCACTCCCGCGTCGCCTATCAGCCGGCGCAGGATCGCCGTCGCGCCCAGATCAGGGCGCCGCGCTTCGCGTGAGCCTTTGCGAGGGACAGGCGGCGCCGTCCCTCATTCCCGTCCGAAGGTCTCGTCGAAGGAATAGCCCGAGCCGCGCACCGTGCGGATCGGATCTTTCTCGCGTCCGCGGATGAGCGCCTTGCGCAGGCGTCCCACATGAACGTCGACAGTGCGCTCGTCGATTTCGGCCGACATGCCCCAGACGCTGTCGAGAAGCTGCGCGCGGGTGAAGACCCGGCCCGGCTTCTCCATGAGATATTCGAGCAGCCGGAACTCGGTGGGACCGAGATGGATCTCGCGGCCGGAGCGGCGCACGCGCCGCGTCTCGCGGTCGAGGTCGATGTCGCCGGCCGTCAGTTTCGAGGCGACGCGCTCGGGGCGGGCGCGACGCAGCAGCGCGCGCACGCGGGCCATCAGCTCGGGCGTGGAGAAGGGCTTTACGACATAGTCGTCGGCGCCGACGGACAGGCCGCGCACGCGTTCGCCTTCTTCGCCGCGCGCCGTCAGCATGATGATCGGCATGTCGCGCGCGACGTCCCGCGCGCGCAGGCGCCGGCAGATTTCGAGACCCGAGACGCCCGGCAGCATCCAGTCGAGCAACAGGAGATCGGGCGGCGACTCCGCGATGCGAAGCTCCGCCTCGTCGCCATTGTCGACATGCTCGACCTGATAGCCTTCGGCTTCGAGATTGTAGACGAGGAGCGTCGCGAGCGGGATCTCGTCCTCGACGACGAGAATGCGCGGCGGGCGGTCGCCGCGGGCCTCGCGGGCGATGGTCTGGCTGGCGGCGTCGTTCATTGCGGAATGTCTTGCTCCGGGCCGGCCAGGGAGGCGTCGAGGGAGCCGCTGCGGGATTTCGGACGCTCCATCGGCATGGCTTCGCCGGTGACGAGATAGACGACCGTCTCGGAGATATTCGTCGTGTGGTCTCCGATGCGCTCGAGGTTCTTCGAGCAGAAGAGAAGATGCGTGCAGAAGGAAATGTTGCGCGGGTCTTCCATCATGAAGGTCAGGAGGTCGCGAAACACGCTGTCCTCGAGCGCGTCGAGATCGGCGTCGTTCTCCCAGACCGCGCGGGCGCGCTCCACGTCGCGCAGCGCATAGGCGTCGAGCGCGTCCTTGAGCTGCGTCGCGGCGACTTCGTGCATCGACCGCAGGCCGACGATGGCGCGCGGCAGCCGCGCCTCAGTCGCAATTTTCAGCGTGCGCTTGGCGATGTTCTTGGCGAGGTCGCCGATCCGCTCAATGTCGCCGGAGATGCGGATCGCCGCGATGCATTCGCGCAGGTCGATCGCCAGCGGCTGGCGCCGCGCGATGGTGAGCACGGCGTTCTCCTCGATCTCGCGCTGGAGAATGTCGAGACGCGCGTCGCTGGCGACGACGCGCCGGGCGAGCTCCACGTCGAGCATGGACAAGGCGTCCATGGCCTCGGCCAGCATCTTCTCGGCGACGCCGCCCATTTCCGAAATCCGGCGGCCGAGCGCCTCGAGGTCGCGGTCGTAGGACTTGACGATATGTTCGCTCATCGCGTTCCCTTCCTCAACCGAACCGGCCGGTGATGTAATCCTGCGTGCGCTTCTCGCGCGGCTTGTTGAAGACCTCGTCGGTGTCGCCGAATTCGACAAGCTCGCCGAGATACATGAAGGCCGTATAATCCGAAACGCGCACCGCCTGCTGCATGTTGTGGGTGACGATGGCGATCGTGTAATCGGCGGCGAGCTCCTCGATCAGCTCCTCGACTTTCGCGGTGGAGATTGGATCGAGCGCCGAGCAGGGCTCGTCGAAGAGGATTACCTCGGGCTGCACCGCGACGCTGCGCGCGATGCAGAGGCGCTGCTGCTGGCCGCCCGAGAGGCCGAGGCCGCTCGTGTGCAGCTTGTCCTTCACCTCGTCCCAGAGCGCCGCGCCGCGCAACGCCGCCTCGACGCGATCGTCCATCTCGGCGCGCGGCAGCTTTTCGTAGAGGCGGATGCCGAAGGCGATGTTTTCGTAGATCGTCATCGGAAAGGGCGTCGGCTTCTGGAACACCATGCCGACGCGCGCGCGCAGCGCGTTCACGTCCACCGCCGGATCGAGGATGTTCTCGCCGTCGAGCAGCACCTCGCCCTCGGCGCGCTGGCCGGGGTAGAGATCGTACATGCGGTTCAGGACGCGCAGCAGCGTGGACTTGCCGCAGCCCGAGGGACCGATGAAGGCGGTGACCCGGTTCGTCGTGAGCGTGAGCGAGATGTCTTTGAGCGCGCGGGTCTTGCCGTAGAAGAAATCGAGGCCCTTGACCGAAACCTTCGGGGCCGGGGCGTGCGTTTGAGCGGCGGCGTTCATGTCAGGACTTCCTGCGGCCGGCGCTCAGCGCGCGGGCGATGATCGAAAGGGTGAGAACGGCGGCGGTGATGAGCAGCGCGCCTGTCCAGGCGAGCTGCTGCCAGTCCTTGTAGGGTGAGAGCGCGAACTGGAAGATGACGACCGGCAGGCTCGCCATCGGGGCGTTGAGGTCGCTCGACCAGAACTGATTGTTGAGCGCGGTGAAGAGCAGCGGCGCCGTTTCGCCGGAGACGCGGGCGACCGCGAGCAGCACGCCCGTCACGATGCCCGCCTTGGCGGCGCGATAGGAGACGCGCGAGATGATCACGGCGCGCGGCGCGCCGAGGGCGGCCGCCGCCTCGCGCAGCGAGCCGGGGACGAGCAGCAGCATGTCTTCCGTGGTGCGCAGCACGACCGGAATGACGATGAGCGACAGCGCCACGGCGCCTGCAATTCCCGAGAAATGCCCCATCGGCGCGACGATGATCGTATAGACGAAGAGGCCGATGACGATCGACGGCGCGCTGAGCAGAATGTCGTTGACGAAGCGCACCACCGTCGCGAGCTTCGTCTTGCGGCCATATTCGGCCATGTAGGTTCCCGCGAGCATTCCGAGCGGCGCGCCGATGGCGACGCCGATCGCCGTCATCGACAGCGAACCGCCGATCGCGTTCATGAGGCCGCCCCGGCTGCCGGGCGGCGGGGTCATCTGCGTGAAGACGGCGGGCGAGAGGCCGCGCAGACCTTCATAGAGAAGGGCGCCGAGAATGAGAAAGAGCCAGGAGAGCCCGAACAGCGCCGCCGCCCAGGCGAGACTCGTCGCCATGGCGTTGCGTCGGCGGCGCTTGGCGTAAAGCGACATGACGTGAGCGCTCCTTTCAGGCCGATTTCTGCTCGATGCGCATCAGCATGTAACGCGCGATGGCGAGCACCACGAAGGTGATGATGAAGAGGATGAGGCCGAGCCCGATCAGGGCGGAGGTATAGACGTCGCCCACCGCCTCGGTGAATTCATTGGCGATGGTCGCGGAGATCGTCGTGCCCGGCGCGAGCAGGGAGGGCGACACCTTGTGGGCGTTGCCGATGACGAAAGTGACCGCCATCGTCTCGCCGAGCGCGCGGCCGAGCGCGAGCATCACGCCGCCGATCACGCCGACGCGCGTATAGGGCAGCACCACATGGCGCATCATTTCCGATGTCGTGCAGCCGATCCCGGTCGCGGCCTCCTTGAGGACGGGCGGGACGGTCGCGAAGACGTCGCGGGAAATGGAGGCGATGAAGGGCAGCACCATCACCGCGAGAATGACGCCCGCCGTCAGCACGCCGATGCCATAGGGCGGGCCGGCGAAGAGGGTGGAGAGGACGGGAATGTCCTTGAACAGCGAGATCAGCCCCGGCTGCACATGCGCCTGCACGAAGGGCGCGAGGACGAAGAGGCCCCAGATGCCGTAGATGATCGAGGGAATGCCGGCGAGAAGCTCGATGGCGACGCTGATCGGGCGTCGCAGCGGATGCGGGCAGAGCTCTGTGAGGAAGGTCGCGATCCCGAGACCGACCGGCACGGCGATCAGCATGGCGATGAGCGAGGTGACGACCGTGCCGTAGATCGCGGGGAGGGCGCCGAAATTATCGGTGACGGGGTTCCAGGCCTGGGAGGTGAGGAAGCCGAGGCCAAAGGCCCGCAAGGCGGGCAAGGAGCCATGGATGAGGGAGACGATCACGCCGCCCAGAATGATCAGCACGACGATCGCGGCCGTGCGGGTCGTCAGATGAAACAGGCGATCGGCGACGGCGATGGCGGAAAGCGCCCTGGCGCGGTCCGCGACGCGCGTCACGCGGGTTTCGATTGCGATCTCCGTCATGTCTGCCGCTCCAGATTCGTTTCCCGTCGGCCCGGTCGTCGTCATGAGATGCTCCCGACGCCGGCTCCGGTTCGAACCGGCGTCTTTTTTTCGAGGCGGTCTTCGTTTTGGACCGCCTGCGCGCCGGCCGCAACGCTTCCGGCGCGCGGCTCGTCAGTGCGCGAGCGGCTTGCCGTCGGCGCCCTTCACCTCGGCCCAGCTCTTCTTGACGAGCTCGACGACGGTCTTGGGCATCGGGATGTAATCCAGCTCCTCGGCGGCCTTGCCGCCATGGGCGAAGGCCCAGCCGAAGAACTTCAGGGCCTCTGCGGCGGCCGCCTCGTCCTTGGGGTCCTTGGGCAGCAGGATGAAGGTCGCGGCCGAGATCGGCCAGGACTTCGCGCCCGGCTCATTGGTGATGATCTGGTAGAAGCCCGGCGACTTCGCCCAGTCGGCGCTCGCGGCGGCGGACTGGAAGCTCTCGAGGCCCGGCGCGACCACCTTGCCGGCGGCGTTGACCATCTTGGCGTGGGTCAGCTTGTTCTGCTTGGCGTAGGCGTATTCGACATAGCCGACGGCGCCCTTGGTGTTGGCGACATTGTTGGCGACGCCCTCATTGCCCTTGGCGCCGACGCCGACCGGCCATTCCACGGCCGAATTCTCGCCGACCTTGGTCTTCCAGTCCTGCGAGACCTTGGAAAGATAGTTGGTGAAGTTGAAGGTCGTGCCCGAGCCGTCCGAGCGATGCACCACGACGATCGGGGTCGCGGCGAGCTTCGCCTTCGGATTGAGCTTCTTGATCGACGCGTCGTCCCAGCTCGCGATTTCGCCCATGAAGATCTTGGCGAGGGTCGGACCGTCGAGCACGAGCTCGCCCGGCTGGACGCCTTCCAGATTGACGACCGGCACGATGCCGCCGATGACCTGCGGCCACTGGATGAGATTGGCGGCCTGGAGATCCTCGGGCTTGAGCGGCTGGTCGGAGGCGCCGAAGGTCACGGTGCGGGCCTTGATCTGCTTGATGCCGCCGCCGGAGCCGATCGACTGATAATTCAGGCCGTTGCCGGTCTCATTCTTGTACGTGTCCGCCCATTTGGCGTAGATCGGATAGGGGAAGGTCGCGCCGGCGCCGGAAATGTCCAGCGCAAGGGCCGCGCCCGCCATCGCCGCGAGCGCGGTCGCCGCGGCGGCGGCGCGCGTGAAAAACGTCGAGATCATTCGAGATCGCTTTCAGCTCGAGAAAAAAGAGGAGAGGCGCTTGACCTGCGCCCGTCACGGCCGCGGTTCTAACGGCCGGGCAAGAGAGTTTTGTGACACTCGCATCTCAGAAATATGACAATCGATTCTTATAAAAATCAGTGTCTTGATTGGGTTCTCGCCGTCGGGCTCTCGGACGCCGGCAGGGTGACGCGGAAAAGCGCCCCCGCCCCTGGCGTGGACTCGACGGACAGCCGCCCGCGATGGCGCAGCACGATATGTTTGACGATGGCGAGCCCGAGCCCCGTGCCGCCCTTGGCGCGGCTCTTGCCGGCGTCGACCCGGTAAAAGCGTTCGGTGAGGCGCGGCAGATGCTCGGGCGCGATGCCCGGCCCGTGGTCGCGCACGGAAAAAACGACGCTCCCCCCCTGCCGCGCAAGCGAGATTTCAACGGGCCGGGGCTCGTTCTCGCAGGCCCCGTATTTCAGCGCGTTCTCGATCAGATTCTCGACGATCCGCGCCAGTTCGTCCCGGTCGCCGGGCGCGATCACGTTCTGCTCCAGATCGAGGGCGAGCGGAACGCCGTTTTCCTCCGCCATGGGGGTGAGCGTGTCGACGATATGGGCGACGAGCACGGTGAAATCGACCGCCTCCACCGGGCGCACATGCATGTGCTGCTCGATGCGCGAGAGGGAGAGCAGATCGTCGATGAGGCGGGCCATGCGCTGCGCCTGTTCGCGCATGATGCCCAGAAAACGCTCGCGCGCCGCGGCGTCGTTTTTCGCCGGCCCCTGCAAGGTTTCCACGAAGCCCAGCAGCGAGGCGAGCGGCGTGCGCAGCTCATGGCTGGCGTTGGCCACGAAATCGACGCGCATTCGTTCGACGCGATGCGCTTCCGTGAGGTCGCGCAGGCTGATCATCGCCGCCGTGCGAAAGCCCTCGAAGCGCACCGGCGCGATATGGGCCTCGAACCAGCGTTCGACCGGCAGGCGCTCGGTCCAGGCGGCTTTCTCGGCCTCGCCCCCCGCGGCGACGCGCATCGCCGCGTCCAGCATGTCGGGCGAGCGCAGGCTGCGCGACAGGGGCTCGCCGACGCGCAGCGCCGGCGCCAGCGCCTGGGCCGCGGCGTTGAAGGCGAGGGCGTGCGTCTCGGCGTCGATGACGAAGACGGGCTCGGGCAAAGCGTCGATCACCGGGCCGAGCATGTCCTCGGCGGGCCATTTGGGCTGCGGCATGGGGCGGTCGGTTCTCCCAGGGCTTCAGGGCGCGCGTTCTTCGATGATGCGCGCCACGGCCTCGCGCAGCGAGCCCCAGCGCCGCCGCCCCTCGTCGGCGCCGAGCACGGCCAGCGCCGCGATGAAAGGGACGAAATAATAGACGATGCGGAACAGCAGCAGCGAGGCGAGCACGCTGCCTTGCGACGGGCCGGGCAAGGCGTGCAGCATCGTCGCCTCGAAAACGCCGATGCCGCCCGGCGCATGGCTGACGACGCCGAGGATGCAGGCCAGCACATAGACGGCGAGAAAAGCTTCGAATTGCAGATCGACGCCCTGCGGCAGCAGGACATAGAGCGCGGCGGCGGCGGCGCAGAGATCGGCGGCGCCGACGACGAGCTGCGCCAGCGTCGAGCCGGGGCCGGGCAATTCCAGCACATGGCCGCGCAGGCGGATGCGGCGCGGCTCGAGCGCGACCCAGGCGCAGTAGCCCGCGACCCCCGCCAGCACCAGGACGCCCACCACCACATGCAGGGGGGCGGGCAGATGGTCGAGGGCCGAGAGCGGCTCGGCGGCCCTGACGAGGGTGAAGCCGATCACGGCGGTCATGCCGAGCCAGAAGGTCACGCCGGTGATGACCGTGATGTTGGCGACCTGCAGCGCCGTCATCTGCACCCGCGAATAGATCCAGTAGCGGACGGCCGCGCCGGTGACGATCGGAAAGCCCAGATTGAAGGCGATGGCGTAGCTCGCGAAGGAGGCGAGCGCCGTGACGCGATAGGGGGCCCGGTGGCGGATCTGGCGCAGGGCGGCGACGTCGTAGCCGGTGAGGGCGACATAGGAGAGGGCGGTGAAGAAGAGCGCGGCGAAAATCTGGCCGGCGCTGGTGCTCTTCACGGCGTCGAGGACGTCGACGAGGCGGATGTTGGACAGAACATTGGCGAGGATATAGGCCGCGACGGCGAAGAGGGCGACGCTTGCGAGCGCGCCCAGAACATGGGTCGCGCCATGCGGCAGACGCTCCTGAAGCGCCTCGAAGAAGCTCTTGCGCCGTACGACGACAGGCAGGCGGGACCGGGAAGAAATCGCTAAATCCTCTTCTTCCTGCATTGACGCTCACTCGCACGGCCGCCGGACGGGCGGGCGCGCCAAAACTCCATCCGCATCGAAGATGACGCCGGCATGACGATTAGTCCCTTCTAGCTTGGAAGGGAAACCGGCAGAGTCAAGCCGCGCTCACGACAGGCCGTGCACGAACCAGCGCGGACGCTCCGTCTCGCGCCCGTAGAGCCCTTCCCGAAACAGCCAGAACAGATGGCCCTCCCGATCCTGCGCGTGGAAATAGTCGCGCGTCGGGCCAGCGTCGGCAAGGGTCCACCAGGGCGGGGCGATGCGCTCCGGTCCCTCGAAGGCGACGACTTCATGCAGCACGCGCCGCCAGCGGAACTTGAGCGGCGGGCCGTCGGGGAACAGCGCGACCGCCTCGATCGACTCCGGACGCTCGAAGAGCCGCAGCGGCCGCGGCGCCTCCTGCGGCGGGAAGGCGGCCGGCGCTCCCTGCGCGGCCGGCAGGGCGGCGACCGCGAATTCCGGCAGATGCGCGGCCTCCGCGTGCAGGCGCAGCACCCGGCGCAGGCCGAGCCGCGCCCCCAATCGGTCGAGGAGGTCGCCGAGATCGGCGTCCGCCGTCTCCTCCCGCCGCGCGACGAAGGCGGTCTGCGGCGGCGTCGTCTCCTCCACTTCCGTGGCGCAGAGGCGCAGCACGTCGAAGCCATAGCCCGCGTCGAGCCCGTCTTCCTCCGCCGCCGCCGCGAGGCGCTCGGCGAGAAGGGCGGCGAGGCGGGGCGGATCGCGCAGCGGGCGGCTCGTCCCGGCGACGAGGCGCTTCACCGCGCCGTCGACCCGGTAGAAGACCGCCTCGAGCCGCCGCGCCCCCACGCCTGCGCGCTCGAGCAGCGGAGCCAGATCGGCGGCGAGGCGCTTCAAGGTCGCCTCGATGTCCTCGCGCCGCGTCAGCCCATCGGGAAAGCGGCGCTCGGCGATGAAGGCGGGCGCCTCGAAGCGCGGGCGGATGGGATCGCGCAGGCGGCAGGTCAGGGCGTCGAGCCGCGTCAGCGCCGCTTGCCCGAACCGCGCCGCGAGCGGCGCGCGGGGGCGGTCGAGCAGATCGCCGATCCGGCGCAGCCCGGCGCGACGCAGCCCGGCGACGGCTTCCGTCCCGAGGCCCAGCGCCTCGACGGGAAGCGCCGCGGCGAGGCGGTCGATCTCGTCCTGCGGGGCGGCGTCGTCGACGCGCCGCAGACTAGAGAAACGCGCGAGCGCCCGGGCCAGCGCCGGCCCCGGCGCGATCGCCGCGCGCGCGCAAAAACCCTGCGCCCCGAGCCGGGCCTCGGTCTCGTCGAGAAGCGCCGCCTCGCCGCCGAAGAGATGGGCGGCGCCCGTCACGTCGAGCAGCAGGCCGTCGGGCGCGTCCGGCGCGGCGAGCGGGGTGAAGCGGCGGCTCCAGTCGGCGAGCGCGTCGAGAAGCGCGGCGTCGGCCTTGGGGTCCGCCTCGGCCAGTTCCAGCGCGGGGCAGCGGGCGCGGGCGTCGGCGACCGCCATGCCCGGCAGCAGTCCGAGCCGCCGCGCCCCGGCGTCGACGGCGGTCAGCCGCTCCGCGCCCTTCGCCCGCGCATAGAGGGCGAAGGCCTCAGGCGCGGCGGCGCGCCGGCGCAGCAGCCGGTCGGTCGAAAGCCGGGGAAGGAAAACGCTCAGGAAACGCATGATGGAACGCTGCTCTTTCAGGGTCGTAGACGATGTCGCGCCATTGCGCCGGATCGATCGCGCCCCAGGGGCCGGCGCGCGCCTTGATGAGGCGCAGCCGCCAGGAGAAGGGCGCGGCGGGAGAGAGCGGCGGGCGCGCGGGAAGGACCGGCGGGGGCGCCGCGGCGATTTCCACGCGCAGGCCGGCGGCGCTGGAAAAACGCGCCCCCTGCGCCGGCGCGAGCGGCGCCAGAAGGCCGAGGGCGCCGCCGCGCCGCGCGGCCAGCAGCAGCCGACGCGAGGCGGAAAGGTCGTAGAGCTTCGGGGTCAGGAAGGTCTCGGCGACGACGGCCGCGCAGGCCGGGCTTATCAGCGCCTCCTCCATCGCCCAGAGGGTGTCGCGCGGCCGGCGCGTCCGGATCAGGGCGAAGCCGGAAAGGTCCAGCCCCGCCTGCGCCAGGCCGCGCCCATAGGGCAGGCCGAATTCCCGCGCGCCGAGATCCTCCAGAATGAAGACCAGCGCGCCCCCTCCGCGCGCGGCGCGCGCCCGAAGCGCCATGGCGAGGGCGAAGGCCGCCGCCGCCGGCGCATCCGGCGCCCGGGCGGGGAGGGCTTCGCTCAAATTTCCATGACCGGCCGAAAGCAGCGCGTCGAGCGACGCTCCGCCGCCGCCCATCGCGCTCAGGTCGGCGCTCAGGTCGGCAAGGCGCCCGGCAGGGAGCGCGGACGCGGCGCCGTCGCGCGCCTCGATGGCGGCGATGCGGCGGCGCAAAAAGCCGATGCGTTCCGAAACGCCGCCGTGCGACATCGGTCCCTCGAAATTTCCAAATTGGAGAGCGGCCCCGGACGTTGTCGCCGGAGACGTTCGATATTTGTTCTCATGACGGAAAGAGTCAAGCCGGGACTTGATGGCAAGAGTTCGATTCCGGAACTTGCGGGCCAAAAGCGCCAGACCGCCTTGGCGATCACATTGGCGATACCCTGGCGAGCGGCGGCGCTCTCTCCAGCGGCAATCAAATGCCGTTGCCGGATTTCCTTTCTTCCGGCGCGCCTTTCTGGTTCATCAGCTCTTTTGCGGCATGCGCCCGGAACGTGACGATGTCGGAAACGATACGCTTCTTGCGCTCTTCGATTGCGTCCTTGACGCCCTTTGACATGTCGGGTTGCGACGCGCCGTAAAATGCGACCCCGAGGCTGATAGACCTTTTCTCGGCCTGTTCGCACTTGCCGATGATGACTTGCGCAAGCGTCTCGGCGTTTTCATTCGAGAAAGGGACAATCTCCTTCATTTGAGCCGATATGCATTCGTCATGCTGGCTCGCCGCCTCCTTGAGCAGTTTTTCTCGCTCTTTCTCCACCTCCAGGACTTGCTGCCTCTCAGCGACATTGGCGTCTTTCGATTCCTGCCGCAGGGCTTCTCCCCTTGCCGGCAGGCGCCGCTCCCGCTCAGACGCGGCGGTCTTTTCGTAGAGCGAGCGCAACTCGGGCTGAAGGGCGTCATACGCCGTCCGGATAACGCGATTGGCGTGGCTTCGGCTCAGGCCAGCTTCAAAAAGCGCGGCCCGAGCCCGATCGATGTTTGCGCCGCAAGCCGGGCGCAAGGATTCCTCGATGCGGTCGAAGGAATTCGCCGGATCTTTTCGAGCGCTCTGAACGAGGTGCTGTCTGGCGCAGGACGTGTAGGCCGCAAGATGCGGCTTCACACGCGAGTCGAAAAAAGCGTCAGGATTTTCTCGCGCGGGGACCGGCGTCGCAAGCAGGGAGAGACCAGCGGCGGCCATTGCGACAGTCTTCATTTCACGATCCCTTGATCCAACTGCGGCGCGCGCAGAGGTCCAATCTGGCGCCTACTTCTTCTTCAGCGAGAGGATATAGGACGCGACCGAATCGATCTCCTCCGGCGACAGGAGGAAATTCGGCATGTTCCGGTGCGATGAGCGCAGGAAGACCTTGATCGACAGTTCCGTCGTCGAGGGCATTCTGGCGACGTCGAGAAAACGCGGCGCCCTCGGATCGGGGCTCTTGGCGTGAGGATCGGCGCCGACGGCGTGGCAGGCGGCGCAGTCTGCTTCGGAGAGGCGCGCGCCGGCGGCTGGGTCGGCGCTCTGGGCCATGGCCGAGGAAAGGCCGGGCGTCAGCGCGCAGGGGAGAAGCGCCAGTATCGACAGAAAAGCCAGTCTCATCCGATCGCACCTCTCAAAAATCAGTCCGCCCCGTTCAAATCCTCCGGGCGCGGCTGCAGCATGACGTTGTAGCCGGCGTCGACCATGTGAATCTCGCCCGTGACGCCGCCGGAGAGTTCGGACAGGAAATAAAGCGCCGAGCCGCCGATTTCATCGAGCGTGATCATTCGCCGCAGCGGGCAATGCTGCTTCTGGAAGGCGCCCATGGCGCGCGCGCCGGTGATGCCCGCGCCCGCCATGGTGCGGACCGGCCCCGGCGAGATGGCGTTGACCCGAATGCCGCGCCAGCCGTAATCGGCCGCGAGATAACGCACCGAGGAATCGAGCGCGGCCTTGGCGACGCCCATCACATTGTAATTCGGCATGACATGGGTGCCGCCGCCGAAGCTCACCGTCACCATGGAGCCGCCGTTCTTCATCATCGCCGCGGCGCGCTTCGCCGCCTCCGTGAAGGAGAAGCAGGAAATGACCATGGTGCGGACGAAATTCTCGCGCGAGGTGTCGGCGTAGAGGCCCTTCAATTCGCTCTTGTCGGAATAGGCGATGGAATGGACGAGGAAGTCCATCTCGCCCCATTCCTGTTCGAGCCTCGAAAAAACCGCATCGACCGTCGATAAGTCCTCGACGTCGCAAGGCAGGACGAGCTCGGAGCCCAGTTCGGCGGCGAGCGGCTTCACGCGCTTGCCGAGCGCCTCGCCCTGATAGGTGAAGGCGAGCGTCGCGCCATGGCGCGCCAGCACGCGGGCGATTCCATAGGCGATCGAGTGATCATTGGCGACGCCCATCACGAGCCCGCGCTTTCCCTGCATCAAACCAGTCGCAACCGTCATCACAAGCTTTCTCTATCGGGCGGGCGCCCCGATCCTTCCGTAGGACGCCCCCATCAAATGCGTCGGTATTTTCGCAACACGAAAAGGCGCGCGCCCTCGTGAGGGCGCGGCGCCATGCTTTTCGTCAGGCGTCGGGATGCTTGAAGACCAGCGTGGCGTTGGTGCCGCCGAAGCCGAAGGAGTTCGAGAGAACGGCGCCGAGTTTCACATTGTCGCGGCGCTGGCGCAGAATCGGCATGTCGGCGAACTCGGGATCGAGCTCCTCGATATTGGCGCTCTCGCAGATGAAGCCGTTCTGCATCATCAGAAGCGAATAGATCGCCTCCTGCACGCCAGTCGCGCCGAGCGAATGGCCGGTCAGGGACTTGGTCGCCGCGATTGGCGGGCATTTGTCCCCGCGGCCGAAGACCTCGCGCAGCGCCTCGATCTCCTTGGCGTCGCCCACCGGCGTCGCCGTCGCATGCGGGTTGATGTAGTCGATCGGGCATTTGACGGTCGAGAGCGCCTGGCGCATGCAGCGCACGGCGCCCTCGCCCGAGGGCGCGACCATGTCGAAGCCGTCGGATGTTGCGCCATAGCCGGCGATCTCGGCGTAGATCTTCGCGCCGCGGGCCTTGGCGTGTTCATATTCCTCGAGCACCAGCACGCCCGCGCCGCCCGCGATCACGAAGCCGTCGCGGTTCTTGTCATAGGCGCGGGAGGCCGTCGCCGGACGGTCGTTATAGGCCGAGGACATGGCGCCCATGGCGTCGAAGAGCACGGAAAGCTCCCATTCCAGTTCCTCGCAGCCCCCCGCGAAGATCATGTCCTGCTTGCCGTATTGGATCATCTCATAGGCGTTGCCGATGCAGTGGTTCGAGGTCGCGCAGGCCGAGGAGATGGAATAGTTCACGCCCTTGATCTTGAACCACACGGCCAGCGTCGCCGACGCGGTCGAGGACATGCATTTCGGCACGGCGAAGGGGCCGACGCGCTTGGGGCCCTTGGTGCGGGTGGTGTCCGCGGCCTCGACGATCGTCTTGGTCGAGGGGCCGCCCGAGCCCATGATGATGCCGGTGCGCTCATTGGAGATGTCGGCCTCGGAGAGGCCCGCGTCGCGGATCGCCTGGTCCATGGCGACATGGTTCCAGGCCGTGCCGGTGGCGTGGAAGCGCATGGCGCGGCGGTCCACGACCGTCGAGGGATCGAGGGTCGGCATGCCGTGCACCTGCGAGCGGAAGCCGAGTTCGGCGTATTTCTCGGCGCGCACGATGCCCGACTTCGCCTCGCGCAGGGAGGCGACCACTTCCTGCGTCGTATTGCCGATCGACGATACGATGCCCATGCCGGTGACGACGACCCGTCTCATCCTTCTCTCCCCTGTCGGCGGCCGCGCGCCGCTCTTTCTGCGTCGGGCGTTTCCCGAGCCCGTCGAGACGGCGGCTCGGCTGTGTCCCCGTTTCGAGGACGCGAGCGCCGTCGAAATTGTTGCAGCCTCATCCTCGGGAGCCGCCAGAGGGCGGCGTCTCGCAGGACGAAGCCGCTTCTCAGGCGGCCGCGTTGGCGAGGCCGACCTTGAGATCCTTGGCCTCATAGATGCGCTCGCCGTCCACGGCGACCCAGCCGTCCGCGAGACCGAGCACGAGCTTGCCGGTGCGAACCCGCTTGAGATCGACGCCATAGGTGACGAGCTTCGCCGTCGGACGCACCTGGCCGGAGAATTTCACCTCGCCGACTCCGAGCGCCATGCCGCGGCCGGGATTGCCGAGCCAGGCGAGGTAGAAGCCGAGCATCTGCCACACCGCGTCGAGGCCGAGGCAGCCGGGCATGACCGGATTGCCCTTGAAATGGCAATCGAAGAACCAGAGGCTCGGCTTGATGTCGAATTCGGCGCGCATATAGCCCTTGCCGTGCTCGCCGCCCTCCTCGAAGATTTCCGTGATGCGGTCGAACATCAGCATCGGCGGCAGCGGCAGTTGCGCATTGCCGGGGCCGAACAGCTCTTCGCGCCCGCAGGCCAACAAATCCTCATAGCCGAATGACGAGCGCCGTTCGCTCATGGTCTCACCGCCTCCGCTGGAGCTTTCTACGAAGCCCTCTTCCATCCCCCCGCGCCGCTCTCTTTTGACTGGAGGGCGCGACGCCCGCTTGTCGTTCGCGTCCGGCTGTCCAACTGATCGGCAGGCGGCGCGACGGGCCGACGATCCGTAACATAGCCCGCGGCGCGCCGGAAGCGCCCGCTTCCCCGAGCCGAGGCCTTGGCGCCGAAAGCCGCAGCAAGTTGAGATGTGCGCGGCTTTTTGGTATAGGTCAAATAAATCATAAGGCATATGAGCCGCCCGACCATGGACGCCTTCGCCAATCGACCGCTCCCGCAAGATGTGCCGGAGCGCCAGAAATCCGTCCACGAGACGCTCGTCGCGGCCGGCCTGCGCCCAACCCGCCAGCGCCTCGCCCTGGGGGAACTTCTCTTTCGCGGCTGCGACCGGCATGTGACGGCCGAGCGCCTCTTCGACGAGGCCGTGGCCGCCAATCTCTCGGTCTCTCTCGCCACCGTCTACAATACGCTGCACCAGTTCACCGACGCGGGCCTGTTGCGCGAGATCGCGGTCGACGGGGCGCGCGTCTATTTCGACACCAATGTCAGGGACCATCACCATTTCCTCATCGAGGAAGACGGCGAGCTCCGTGACATCCCCGGCTCGACTGTCACTGTCGCCAATCTGCCGACGCCGCCAAAGGGCCTGCGCATCGACAGGGTTGACGTGGTGGTGAGACTGCGGCGGGAGGAGGGGTGAGAGCCCCTACTCCACCTTCTCGCCCGGATAGACGCCCCAGAGATTTTCCTGCTGCATGTAGCCGTCGAACTCCTTGCTCGCGAGCCGGCACCATTTGCCGTCGCAGCCGCGCAGCGAGCCGACGACATTTGGAGCGAGCTTCGCGACGGGCGTTGCATGGTCGGCGGCGAAGAGCGTCTGCGGCTCCTTTTTCCAGGGCGCGACCAGCGCGGTGCGCCGGCCCGACAGCAGCGAGTGCAGCACCCAGCCCTCCGAGCCTTCCGAATCGCGGATCTTGCGCCAGGTCTCGAATTCCGCGGTGATTTCCACCGGCAGGCCGGCCCGCTGATAGATCCAGACGGTGGGATGCTCCTTGCTCGGCCCTTCGCGCACATTCACGCGGTCGGATTTGAGGCTGACGTAGCGCGGAATGGGCAGATTGCTCACCGGCCCCTTCTGCGGCTCCTGCGCCTGAGCCGACGCCATGAAAATGAGCAAAAAGAGCCCCAGAGCCGCGCCGGGGCCGGTCGAAATCTTGCTGTCGGATTGCCGCATGGTGGAAGGTGCCGCTCGTCTTGTCTTTGGCCCGCCATCTGCTAGGAAACGAAAAACGCAGCGCCGGGCGGCGTATTGGTTTTGTCGCCCATCGTCGTTAAGACCGGGTTGAGGGAAAGCTTTCCCGACCGACGCCGGCCCGGGGCGATGGTCAGCTTGTAGCGAAGTTTATGGATTTTCGCCAAAAAAGTGCGAGCCGAAGGGACGAGGCGCAACATGCCTAAGAAAAAGCCGCTCGTCGTGGTGACGCGCCGACTGCCCGAAGTGATCGAGACCCGCATGTGCGAATTGTTCGACACGCGGCTCAACGAGAGCGACCGGCCGCTCACCCACGACGAACTCGCCGAGGCGATGCGCACAGCGGAAGTGCTGGTGCCGACCATCACCGACCGAATCGATTCGAGCCTGATCGCCCAGGCCGGCGAGCAGATGAAGCTGATCGCCAATTTCGGCAATGGCGTCGACAATATCGACGTGGCGTCGGCGCTCGGCCGCTCCATCACCGTGACCAATACGCCGGGCGTTCTGACCGAAGACACCGCCGACATGACGATGGCGCTCATTCTCTCGGTGGCGCGCCGCCTCGTCGAGGGCGCGCGCGCCATTCCAGAGGGCTCCTGGTCCGGCTGGTCGCCGACCTGGATGCTCGGCCATCGCATCACCGGCAAGCGCCTCGGCATCGTCGGCATGGGCCGCATCGGCCAGGCGCTGGCGCGCCGCGCCAAGGCCTTCGGCCTG
This sequence comes from Methylocystis sp. IM3, assembly GCF_038070105.1. NCBI lineage: Bacteria > Pseudomonadati > Pseudomonadota > Alphaproteobacteria > Hyphomicrobiales > Methylocystaceae > Methylocystis > Methylocystis sp. IM3. The sequence goes on from NZ_JBBPBZ010000002.1 coordinate 160,628, forward strand.
TCGATCCACTACCACAACCGCCGCCGCGCGGCGGCCGAGATCGAGGAGCAGCTCGAGGCGACCTATTGGGAGTCGCTCGACCAGATGCTGGCGCGCGTCGACATCGTGTCGATCCACTGCCCGCACACGCCCGCGACCTATCACCTCCTGTCGGCGCGCCGCCTCAAGCATCTGCGCTCGCACGCCATTCTCGTGAACACCGCGCGCGGCGAGATCGTCGATGAAAACGCGCTCGTGCGCATGCTCGAGGCCAATGAGATGGCGGGGGCGGGTCTCGACGTCTTCGAGCACGAGCCGGCGGTCTCGCCCAAGCTCCTGAAGCTCGCACAGTCGGGCAAGGTCACGCTCCTGCCGCATATGGGCTCGGCCACGATCGAGGGCCGCGTCGACATGGGCGAAAAGGTGATCATCAACATCAAGACCTTCATGGACGGGCACCGCCCGCCCGACCGCGTGCTGCCCAGCATGTTGTGACGCGGCCGCGCCGCCCGCTTTTGCGGCCAATTGACGCCAAAAAGCGGTTCTATGCACTAATCGATCACGCGCGCTCGCCGCCGGGGAATTGCGGGAAAAAAGGCGCGCAGGGGGAGACCTGAAGAATGAACAAGCCGTTTTCGATCCTCGCTCTCGCCCTCGCGCTCGGCGCCGCGACGATCGCGCCGGCGCAGGCGAAGAAGGCCGCCAAGCCCGCCGCCGACCAGAGCCAGACGCAGGAGCAGCCGCAACAGGAGGAGGGGAGCAAGGAGACGGGGGGCATTCCCCGCTATGTGCCCTTTCCGCACAACCGCAACTTCGTCCTCAAGGAAATCAACGGCAAGACGCCGCCCGTCGAGATCTGGATCAACATCGACTCGACCGGCCGCGCCAATGGCTTTTCCGGCTGCAAGACCTGGTCGGGCGTCTTCATCATCGGCCCCGACCGCCTCGGTCCCAGGGCCATGCCAGCGGTCAACGAGCGCCAGTGCGACGGCTCGCTCGCCGGGATCGAGCGCGACCTTTGGGGCGTTCTGCTCTCCGGCCCCTATTGGGACGTCAAGGGCGACGATCTCATCCTCAAGGGCTTCAAGGGCGGCGTGCTGAAATTCCAGCGCTCGCTGTGAGAGCGCCGTTCCCCCTCGTGACGGCCCCGCCTCGCGGAGCCGTGCTGCGGGGGGCTGTCCCTTACGTCGCCGGCACGGCATAGACCGGGCAGGGCGCGTCGCGCAGGATGCGCTCGGTCGTCGAGCCGCGCAGCGCGTCGAGCAGGCCGCGGCGGCCCTGCGTCGGCATGGCGATCATGTCGGCGCCGATTTCCCCGGCATAGGAGAGGATCGTCTCGATCACCGGCCCCTGCCGCAGTTCGATGTGCGGCAGCAGCCCGTCGAAGATCGGCAGGTCCTCGCCGACATGCAGCAGCATCACATCGGCGGCCGGATTCAGCGCATGGGCGAAATCCGCAATATGGCGGAAGGCGTCGAGCGGCGGCACGCTCGCCTCGACCGGCATCAGCACCGTATTGAGCGAAATCGCGCCCGTCTCCCGATCGACGAAGCCCTTGTGATCGTCCCGCAGGAACAGCGCCGGAATGCGGGTCTCGCGCGCGGCCTCCTCGGCGACCGACTCCTCGAGCCAGCGTTCGAGCCCGGTGCGATTGTGCGTCATCAGCACCATGAGGTCGCACAGATGGCGGTGCACATAGGCCGCGACGCCATGCACGGGCGATTCGGATTCGACCGCCGCCTTGATGAATTTGACGCCGAGCTTTTCGGCGGCCTCCCGGCGCGAGGCGCCGGGCTCGATCATCCGCCAGCGCGCCAGCGTTTCGCGCACATGGGGAAAGCGATTCCAGTTGTCGGGATCGTCTTCCTCGGCGTCCTCGATATGCAGCATGTGCAAAACGCCCTGCGTCGCGACGACGATGCGCAGCGCATGGGCGAAGGCGTCCTGACTCGCAAAGGAAAGGTCGGTCGGGTGGACGATGGATTTGGGCGGCTCGCCGAGCATGTCGCGTTTCCTTTCACAGGTCCTTTTCCTGAACCTATCGCGAAGGGCGCGCCGCGCCTAGCGCGCAGCTTTGTCGCAGCCGCCCCGGCAGGCGTCATTTAGAGCGCTTTCCGCCGAAGTGGGAGCCGGTTTGGCGGTAGAAAGCGCGACGCAAGAAGAAGCTGGAGCCGCGAAGGCTTTAAGCCTCTTCCCCCTGCGCCGCCAGCGCCTTCGCCACCTCTTCGACGAGCGCGCTTTCAGGAATGGAAATCTGCGCGGGCCGCGCCGCCTTCCATTCCTCATTGGTCGAAATGGCGGCGGCGGCCCTCGCGCCGGCCACGAGATCCTTGATCTGGACCTCGCCGTTCGCCTTCTCGTCCGAGCCCTGGATCACGACGAGCGGGGCGTTGCGGCGGTCGGCGTATTTCATCTGCGCCTTCATGCCGGCTCCGCCGAGATAAAGCTCGGCGGCGACGCCCGCGCCGCGCAATTGCGCAACCATGCGCTGGTAATCGGCGAGACGGTCGCGGTCGAGCACGAGCACGACCACGGGTCCGACATGCGGCCGCGCCGTGACGATCGGGCTGCCGACGAGCTTCAGGGCGGCGAAGAGGCGCGAGACCCCGATGGAGAAGCCTGTCGCGGGCGTATTCTCCGAGCGGAAGCGTCCGACGAGCCCGTCATAGCGCCCGCCGCCGCCGACCGAACCAAAGCGCACGGGGCGCCCCTTCTCGTCGCGCGTCTCGAAGGTGAGGTCGGCCTCGAACACCGGGCCGGTGTAATATTCGAGCCCGCGCACCACGGAAGGATCGATGCGGATGCGGTCCGGCCCGAAGCCCGCGTCGCGCGCGAGATCCTCGATTTCGAGAAGCTCCTCCGCCCCCTGCGCGCCGATCTCGCTCTTGCCGAGCAGGCCGAAGAGATCGAAGGCCGGCGCGCCGTCCTTGTATTGGCCGCCGAGGCTGAAGGACATGATCGTGTCGATCGCCGGCAGCGAAAGCCCGGCGCCTTTCGTGAAGTCGCCGCTTTCGTCCTTGCGGCCCTCGCCGAGGAGTTGGCGCACGCCGTCGGGGCCGAGCCGGTCGAGCTTGTCGATGGCGCGCAGCACGACGAGACGCCGCCCGGCGTTTTCCTCGCCCGCGAGGCCGACGGCCTGCATCACGCCGTCGAGCACCTTGCGGCTGTTGATCTTGATGACATAGTCGCCGCGCGCAATGCCGAGCCGCTCCAGCGCGTCGGCCGCCATCATGCAGATTTCGGCGTCGGCGGCAGGAGAGGCCGACCCCACCGTATCGGCGTCGAACTGCATGAACTGGCGAAAACGGCCCGGCCCCGGCTTCTCGTTGCGATAGACATGGCCGCAGCGATAGGAGCGGTAGGGTTTCGGGATGCGGTCGTAATTCTGCGCGACGAACCGGGCGAGCGGCGCGGTCAGGTCATAGCGCAGCGACAGCCATTGCTCGTCGTCGTCCTGGAAGGAAAAGACCCCCTCGTTCGGCCGGTCCTGATCGGGAAGGAACTTGCCGAGCGCGTCCGTATATTCGATGGCCGGCGTCTCCAGCGCCTCGAAGCCGTAAAGCTCGTAAACCGAGCGGATTACGTCGAGCATCCGGCCCGTGGCGGCGAGCTCGCCGGCCTCGCGGTCCGCGAGCCCGCGCGGCGCGCGCGCTTCGACCTTGGTTTTCATTTCGTCTTTGGACATCGAACTCATTCCGCTGCGCCTCTCTCGCAGGAGGCGGGATTCGGCCGTCTTCCTAGCATTTTCCCATGCCGAAGGAAGCGTCGCCGGGGGGCGGATCGGAGATTAACCTTCAAGGGAGGCCGGCCTCGACGCAGCGCGCGGCAATGGCCATGCTCCAGCCATGCTGCGCCGCGCTCCGTCCCTCTCCCGCCGGACCCTGCTCTTCTGCGGCGCGGCGGGCGCCGCGCTCGGCCGTCCCGACCCCGTCGCGCAAGCGCGGACCGCCGATCTCGCCCTGCGCCTGCGGGAGGCGGCGCGCAAGGGGGCGGCGGTCGCCTTGCCGGCGGGGAGGATCGACCTCATGGGGCTCGATCTGCCGGACGGGGCGATTCTCACGGGCGTCCCCGGCCGCACCATTCTCGCGCTGTCGGGCCTCGGTCCGCTGCTCTCGGGCCGGATGGCGCGGCGCATCACGCTCGAGGGCCTCGTTCTCGACGGGGCGGGCGGCTCCCTCGCGCGCGAGACCGGGCTTTTCGATTTTGCGGATGTGGTCGAACTCGCCATCCGGGGCTGCGTCATCCGGGACAGCGCCGCGCGCGGCGTCAGCCTGGCGCGCTGCGGCGGGGTTTTCGCGCAGAACCACATCCTGCGCGCGAAGGGCGCCGGTTTCTACGCGTCGGACGGGCTCGGCATGGTGATCGACGGCAACCGGATCGGCCCCTGCGGCGACAATGGGGTCGTCTTGCATGCGACGGTCGCGGGCCGCACCGACGGCGCGCGGGTGCGCGACAATGTGATCGAGGACATTCACAACCGCTCGGGCGGCGATGGCCCCTATGGCAATGGCGTTCTGGTCTGGGGCGTGGGCTCGGCGCGCATCGAGCGCAACCGGATCAGCCGCTGCGCCTATAGCGCCGTCCGTAACAACGCGGGCCGCTTCGTGGAGGTGATCGGCAATGACTGCCGGGATTTCGGCGAAAAGGCGATGTACGCCGAATATGGCGCGAAGAATGCGACCTTCCGGGACAACCGGATCGAAAACGCCGGCGCGGGCATCGCCGTCGCCAACGCCGACCACGGAACCGACGGCGCGCTGGTTTCGGGAAACGTCATTCTGGGCATGCGCCCGACCAGGCCGGACCCGGCCTTCGGCCCGCAGATGCTCTGGCTGACCGGCGTCCTCGTGGAGAAAAACGCCGTCGTCGCGGGCAACCGGATCGTGGGGCCCGGCTGGATCGGCGTCGCGCTTGGCGGCTGGCGCGAGAATCTGCGCGCGGAGGACAATGAGATCTCGGGCGTCGATTACGGCGTGGTCTTCACCACTGGCGAGGGCGCCGGCGAGGCGGCCATCTTGCGCAACCGCATCCATGCCCGCAAGGCGGCGGCGATCGCCGCGGCGGGCATGGATTTCCTGCCCGGCGATCTCGCCAGGCCCGGCGCGAAACGCTATCCGCGGGTGAGGATCGACGGCAACGAGGTGGAGTGACCGCGCTTTTTAAGCGATCATCACGCGCGCCGCGCCCTTCTCGTCGCCGAGCAGCTCCAGCGCCTTGGCGACCATCGCCTTGCCGTCCAGCATCGCCCTGGCAATCATGATCTCGTGCTTGTCATGGTCGATATAGGCGTCGGGCAGGGTCATGCTGCGGAACTTGAAGGCGCCGCGCGCGCCGTCGAGCAGGCCGTCGTCGGAGAGCGCCTGGAAGACCTGCGCGCCGAAGCCGCCGATCGAGCCTTCCTCGATGGCGATCAGCACTTCGTGATTGGCGGCGAGGCGGCGGATCAGCTCGCGGTCCACGGGCTTGGCGAAGCGCGCGTCGGCGACCGTCGTCGAGACCCCGTAATTTTCGAGCTCCTCGGCGGCCTTGAGCGCCTCGGCGAGACGGGTCCCGAGCGAGAGCAGCGCCACTTTCGAGCCCTCGCGCAGAATGCGGCCCTTGCCGATCTCGAGAACCTCGCCCCGCTCGGGAAGCTCGACGCCCACGCCTTCGCCGCGCGGATAGCGGAAGGCGATCGGGCCTTCGTCATAGGCGACCGCGGTCGCGACCATATGCATGAGCTCCGCCTCGTCGGCGCAGGCCATCACCACCATGCCCGGCAGGCAGCCGAGATAGGCGATGTCGAAGGCGCCGGCGTGGGTCGGCCCGTCCGCGCCGACGAGACCGGCGCGGTCGATGGCGAAGCGGACCGGCAGATGCTGGATCGCGACATCGTGCACGACCTGATCGTAGCCGCGCTGCAGGAAGGTGGAATAAAGCGCGCAGAAGGGCTTGTAGCCCTCGCAGGCGAGGCCGGCCGCGAAGGTCACGGCGTGCTGTTCGGCGATGGCGACGTCGAAGGTGCGCTGCGGGAAGTGCTTGCCGAAAGCGTCGAGGCCGGTGCCCGACGGCATGGCGGCCGTGATGGCGACGATCTTGTCGTCGTGCTCGGCCTCGGCCACCAGCGCCTTGGCGAAGACGCCCGTATAGGACGGGGCGTTGGCCTTGGGCTTGAACTGCTTGCCCGTCTCCACGTCGAATTTGACGACGCCGTGATATTTGTCGTCGGCCGCTTCGGCCGGCGCGTAGCCCTTGCCCTTCTGCGTCACGACGTGAACCAGCACCGGGCCGTCGTCCTTGTCGCGGACATTCGTCAGCACGGGCAGCAGATGGTCGAGATTGTGCCCGTCGATCGGCCCGACATAATAGAAGCCGAGCTCCTCGAACATCGTCCCGCCGGTGATGAAGCTCCGCGAGAATTCCTCGGCCTTGCGCGCCTTGTCGTAGATAAAACGCGGCAGATGCGAGGCGAGCTGCTTCGCGGCGTCGCGGATCGAGCGATAGGCGCCGCCCGAGACGAGGCGGGCCAGATAGGCGGACATGGCGCCGGTCGGCGGCGCAATCGACATGTCATTGTCGTTGAGGATGACGATGAGGCGCGAATCCAGCGCGCCAGCGTTGTTCATCGCCTCATAGGCCATGCCGGCGGACATGGAGCTGTCGCCGATGACGGCGACGACGTGATTGTCGCCGTGCGCGAGATCGCGCGCCACGGCCATGCCGAGGCCGGCCGAGATGGAGGTCGAGGAATGGCCGGCGCCGAAGGCGTCATATTCGCTTTCGGCGCGCTTGGTGAAGCCCGAGAGGCCCCCGCCCATGCGCAGCGTGCGGATGCGGTCCCGCCGCCCGGTCAGAATTTTGTGCGGATAGGTCTGATGGCCGACGTCCCAGATGATGCGGTCGCGCGGCGTATCGAAGACATAATGCAGCGCGACCGTCAGCTCGACCACGCCGAGCCCCGCGCCCAGATGGCCGCCCGTCACCGAGACGGCGTCGATCGTCTCGCGGCGCAGTTCCTCTGCGACCTGCTTGAGCTGGTTCGGCTGAAGCTTGCGAAGCTCCTCGGGCGTCGGAAGCCGATCGAGAAGGGGGGTCTTCGATGTCGTCAAAGGCTTACTCTCGTCTGTCCGCAAATTACATAAATTCTAGGCATATCCGCTCGCTCCCCGCGCGGCAAACGCTTAGCCCCGGAGGTTGGCGGATTCCCGTTGGACTGTGGCCGGCGCGCAACGCTGGCGCCCGTTCAGTAGCGATAGAGTTGATCCACCTCAACTTCCGGCTGGAGCTGCGGCGCGCGCCGCCGGACAGAGGCGCGGCGGCTGGCGGCGGCCGGCGTCTCGCCCGTGATCTCGATCGTCGCGCCGCCATGGGCCTCGACCCATTCGAAGAGCTTCTGGGCGTTGTTGACCGCAAGGCGGACGCAGCCATGGGAGCGCGGACGACCGAGGCCGCGCTCGAAGCTGCCGTGGATCGCGAGACCGCGGGGAGAGAAGAAGATCGCATAGGGCATGGGCGCCTGATCATATTCATCCGAATAGTGATCCGCCTCCATCCGCATGACGGAGTAACGGCCCGTCGGCGTCTCATATCCGGTGCGGCCGCTCGATATCTTCCAGACGACCGTCTCGGCTCCGTCGCGCATGGCGGTCAGGCGCTGCCGCGAAAGGTCGATGGAAATGCGCATCGCCGCCTCGCTCGAGCTGGCGGCGAGCAGGCTGGCGATGAGCACAAGCGCAGTTTTTTTCATGTAAGCGACCAAAACATGCGGCCGGCGCGCGGTAAAGCCGGTGGCGCCCGCCTTGAACCCGAGGAGAGAATCGGGCGCGCCGCTGGGGGGGCGTCCCGATTTCGAGCCTCCAAGGGGTCAAGATGGGACAGGGCCGCGCATTTTCGAAGACCTTCGCGCCACATCCGCACGCGAAACGCCTTGTCCGCGCGCTCCCTGGAGGGAGCGGCGGGGACGCCCGCGCCTCTCTTCGTCCCACGGGAGCATGGTCCTTGCCGGAAACGCCTGCGTTGCATGTGGTCGAGCTTCCATTCGAGACGATGGACGCGGCGCGGGCGGAATGGGCCGCCCTCGCCGCCCGCGCGCTCGAGCCCAACCCCTTTTTCGAGCCGGGCTTCGCGCTCGCCGTGGCGCAGCATTCGCCGGCCGACGACCGGCCTCGCTTCATCGCGGTTCGAAATCGGCAGGGGGCGCTTGCCGCAGTCTTTCCGCTCGCGCCATCGGGCGTTGCCGGCGAAGGCGGGCTGCTTCGTCTGTGGCGCGGCGAACTCGCCGCGCTGGCGACGCCGCTCGTCGATCGCGCGCAGGCGCCGGAGGCGCTCGCCGCCTTTCTGGATTGGGCCGCCCGGTCGAGCCCGGCCGCGGCCGCGCTCTTTCCACGCATCATGCCGGGCGGCGCGTTTCACGCGGCGCTGATTGAAGCCGCGCGACTTGGGGGCCGGCGCGTCGAAACTCTGGAGAGCTACGCCCGCGCGGCGCTGCTGTCGGGCGGCTCGGCGGAGGAGAAATGCGCGCAGGCCGGGGGGCGCAAGCGGCTGAACGAGATCGGCAGGATGCGGCGCCGCCTGGCCGAGTCCGGGCGGGTGGAGGTCGAGATCGTCGCCGCGCCTCGGGCAGTCCGGGCCGCCGTCGAGGAGTTTCTGGCGCTGGAGGCCTCGGGCTGGAAGGCCGGGCGGGGCGCCTTTCTTTCCGAGCCGTCGCTCGCGACCTTCCTGCGCAGCGCGACGCGCCTCCTGTCGGCCGAGGGCCTGTGCCGGGTCGCGGCGCTGCGTCTCGACGGGCGGGCGGTCGCCATGGGGATTCTGCTGGAAAGCCAGAACCGCAGCTATTTCTGGAAGATCGCATATGACGAGGCGTTGCGGGCGCAGGCGCCGGGCGTTCAACTCGCCTTCGCGCTGACCGAGCTTCAGCTGGCGCGGCCGGAGATCGACTTGACGGACTCCTGCGCCATCGCGAACCACCCGATGATCGACCGGCTGTGGCCCGAGCGCATCGCCATCGCCGACCTCGCCGTGTCGCTCGACGACAAGGGCTTCGGCTCCGCGCTGCGACGCGAAAGGACGCGGCGGCGGATCAGGGAATTCGCCAAGCGCGTCGCCCTCCGAGTTCTCGAGCGAAAGCCGAGCTGAGGCGCCGCTCTCGCCTTTTGCGGACGGATCGCTATAGTGCCGCCGTTTCAATCGTTAGCCGGACCTCGCCGTGACGCCTCCTCGCCTTCGCCTGATCTTGCTGCTCGCCGCCGCCACGGCCGGCCTTTCCGCCTGCGGTCGTCGCGGGCCGCTGGAGCTACCGCCCGACGTTCAGGCGCGCGGCGCGGCGCTGCGGGCGCAGCAGGAGGCCGCGCAGGCCAGGACCGGTCCGAAGCCCGCGCCGGGGCAGGCCGTTCCCGCCCCGCCGCCGCCGCCCATCCCCGGCACGATCGGCAATCGCCCGCCTGCGGACTATCCCTTCCCTCTCGATCCGCTGCTCTGAACACATGCGCCATTTCGATTACCGCGGCGGCGCGCTCTACGCCGAGGACGTCGCCGTGTCCGACATCGCCGCGGCCGCGGGCACGCCCTTCTATGTCTATTCGGCGGCGACGATCCGCCGGCACTTCCGCGTCTTCGCGGAGGCCTTTCAGGGGCTCGAGGCGCTCGTCTGCTATGCGATGAAGGCCAATTCGAATCAGGCCGTGCTGCGCCTCCTCGCGAAGGAGGGGGCGGGCATGGACGTGGTCTCGGGCGGCGAACTCGCCCGCGCGATCGCCGCCGGCGTCCCGGGCTCGAAGATCACCTTCTCCGGCGTCGGCAAGACGGATGAGGAGATCGCCGCAGCGCTCGACGCCAACATCTTCTGCTTCAATGTCGAGTCCGAGCCCGAGCTCGAGGCGATCTCACGCATCGCCGGCGCGCGGGGCGTGGCGGCGCCCGTGTCTTTACGCGTCAATCCGGATGTCGACGCGCGCACCCACAAGAAGATTTCGACGGGCAAGGCGGAGAACAAATTCGGCGTCCCGCTCTCGCGCGCCCGTGAGGTCTATGCCCGCGCCGCCAGGCTTTCCGGGATCAGGATCTGCGGCGCCGACATGCATATCGGCTCGCAGCTCACGGATCTGGAGCCTTTCGACGAAGCCTTTTCGCTTCTCGCCGAACTGGTGACGGATCTCCGCGCCGACGGCCACGACATTTCCCATGTCGATCTCGGCGGCGGGCTCGGCATTCCCTATCACGAGGGCGACGATCCCCAGTCCTATCATCCCGAGCGCTACGCGGAGATCGTGCGCCGGCGTTTCGGGGGCCTCGGCTGCAAGCTCGTCTTCGAGCCGGGCCGCCTCATCGTCGGCAACGCCGGCGTGCTGGTCACGCGCGTCATCTATGTGAAGCAGGGCGAGGCCAAGACCTTTCTCATCGTCGATACGGGTATGAACGATCTCGTCCGACCGACGCTTTACGACGCCTGGCACGACATCATCCCGGTGCGTGAGCCGGTCGGCCGAAAGGAGATCGTCGCCGATGTGGTTGGCCCGGTCTGCGAGACGGGGGACTATTTGGCGCTCGACCGCAGATTGCCCGAGGCGCTTCCGGGCGAGCTTCTCGCCATCCTCACCTCCGGCGCCTATGGCGCGGTGCAGGCGGGGACCTACAACACCCGCCCGCTGATCCCGGAGGTTCTGGTCGATGGCGACCGTTTCGCGATCATCCGCCCGCGTCCGAGCGTGTCGGAGCTGATCGCGATGGACCATGTGCCGGAGTGGGTTTGACGGGCTTCGCCGTGGCGGGGCTCCCTTCCCCGGGCGGGGAAAGCGCCCCGGAGCGAGGCTCGCAACTCACATCTGGAGCGGTCCGTAACGCGCGCGATAATCCCGGTACCATTCGACGAGCGCCGTCACGCCTTCTTCGACCGGGGTGCAAGGCCGGTAGCCCGTGAGCCTTTCGAGCAGATCGGCCGAGGCGAAGGTGCGCGGCACGTCGCCTTTCTGCATGTCGAGATAATTGCGGATCGCCGTCCTGCCGACGACCTTTTCGAGCGTGTCGATGAAATCGAGAAGCTTGACGGGCGCGCCGCCGCCGATGTTCACGACGCGCCAGGGCGCGACGGGCGAAACCGAGTCGTCGCCCGCGTCGCGCTGCGGAACGCAGTCGATCAGCCGCGAGACGGCCTCGACCAGATCGCCGACATAGGTGAAGTCGCGCGACATGTTTCCGTGATTGTAGATGTCGATTGCGCGCCCGCTCTCGATGGCGTCGAGGAATTTCAAGGGCGCCATGTCCGGCCGGCCCCAGGGGCCATAGACCGTGAAGAAACGAAACATGGTGGTCGGGATGGACCACAGATGCGCATAGGAATGCGCCATGGCTTCGCCCGCCTTTTTGCTCGCGGCGTAGAGGGTCAGCGGATGGTCGGTGCGGTCGTCCTCGTAGAAGGGGACCGTCGGATTGGCGCCATAGACGGAGCTCGTCGAGGCGATGAGCAGGTGGCGCGGCTTCAGAAGGCGCGCGATCTCCATGACGTTGAACGTTCCGACGAGATTGGACTCGACATAGGCGCGCGGATTTTCGAGGCTGTAGCGCACGCCGGCCTGGGCGGCGAGGTGAATGATCACGTCCGGGGCGCTCTGCTCGGCGGCGTCGGTGAGCGCGGCCATGTCCTCCAGCACGGCGATATTGTCGTGGTAGTTCTCGTGCTGGAGAAGAATTTCGCGCCGCGCGTCCTTGAGCCGCGGATCGTAATAGGGCGTCAGGCCGTCGAATCCGTCGACCGTATGACCCGCCGCCAGCAGCCGCCGCGCGAGATGAAAGCCGATGAATCCGGCCGTGCCGGTGATGAAAACGCGCATGCGTCGCCTTACAACTCAAGGGCGGGCCGATCCCCGGCCCGTCTTGGGCGATCCCCGGCCCGTCTTGGGCGATCGTCGCCGGGCTGTCAACGACGGGGCAAGCGGAGCCGCCCGTGAACGAAAAAGAGGATAGCGTCATCCACCCGCTCGCCTTGCGGGTCCTGCACTGGATCAATGCGGTCGCCGTGATCGTCATGATCCTGAGCGGTTGGCGCATCTACGACGCCGCGCCGATCTGGGACTTCGAATTCCCCAGAGGCCTGACGCTCGGGGGCTGGCTCGCCGGTGCGCTCGCCTGGCATTTCGCCGCCATGTGGCTGCTCGGCGCCAATCTCCTCGCCTATCTGCTTTATGGTCTGCTCACCGGCCATTTCCGCCGCCGCCTGCTGCCGCTCTCGCCGTCAGGCGCCTGGCGCGATATGCGCGGCGCCCCGGCCCCGCGCGCCCCGGGGCGCTACAACGCCATGCAGCGCATCGCCTATGTGTTCGCGATCCTCGCCGTCCTCGCCGCCATCGTCTCCGGCCTCGCCGTCTGGAAGCCGGTGCAGCTTCAGGAGCTCGCCGCGGTCATGGGCGGCTATGAGGGCGCGCGGCGCCTGCATTTCTTCGCCATGGCGGCGCTGGTTCTTTTCATCGTCATGCATGTCGCGCAGGCCGTGCGCGTCAAGGGCCTGCTGCGCCCGATGGTCACCGGCCGGGCCGAGCCGGAGTGAGACGGCGTTCAACTATTCAGTACTTCATGGCGTGAATTTCAACCCAGGATGGGCGCCCGCCGGAAAGCCGCCGCAATAAAAACGCCGCGAGGTCAATCGCTTGGCGTAACATCTCCTACGTTCCGCGGCGTCATGGGTCTGGGCCAAGCCGGATCGATTCGCCGGCGCGCGGGGGCGATTACGAGAGGGGATTTTAATGATCCACAATGAACCTTGCGTTAATGGAATCCTTGCCGCGGTCCTGTCAGCGAGCGTCATTCCATTGCATGGCGCGCTGGCGAAAGAAAAATCGGCAAGGCTTCAGAGGGCGATCGCCAAGCCCATTGCAGCGAAATACGCCAGGCACGACGTCGTGAAGGACGCCGCAACGACGCCTCCGGCAGCTGGCGACGCCGCTCAATAATCGACGGCGACGAGATAGAGACCGTGCGGCGGCGCGACCTGTCCGCAGCGCGCACGGTCTTTCGCCGCGAGAGCCTCCGCGAGATCGTCGGCGGTCCATTTGCCGGTCCCGACGTGCTCGAGCGAACCGGCCATGGAGCGCACCTGATTGTGCAGGAAGGATCGCGCGCAGGTGAGGATTTCGATGCGGTCGCCCTCGCGGCGCACGTCGAGGCGTTCCAGCGTGCGGATCGGCGAATTGGCCTGACATTCCGACGCGCGGAAGGTCGTGAAATCGAAGCGGCCGACGAGTCGTTGCGCAGCGTCGTGCATGGCCTCGGCGTCGAGCGGGCGCTTGACGTGCCAGGCGCGGCCGAGCGTCACGGTCAGCGGCGCGCGGCGATTGTCGATCACATAGCGGTAATGGCGGCGGATCGCGGAAAAGCGCGCCTGGAAGGTCTCGTCGACCGCCCGCGCGGCGAGCACGGCGACGGGATCGGGCTTCAAATGCGCATTGAGCGCGTCGCGCAGCCGATCCTCCCGCCAGGCGCGGACGAGATCGACATGGGCGACCTGGCCCAGCGCATGGACGCCGGCGTCGGTGCGGCCGGCGCCGTGAATGACCGCGCGCCCCCCATTGATGGCGAGGACCGCCTCCTCCAGCCGCTGCTGCACGGAAAGGCCATTGGCCTGCCGCTGCCAGCCGACGAAAGGCAGGCCGTCATATTCGATGGTGAGGGCGTAGCGCGGCATCAGCGGCGATGAGCCAGCCGTTTCGGGCGCGACGCGCGAGCGGGCGGCGTCTCTCTCATGCCAGCACGGCGCCCCTTGCGAGCCTGCGCCCGCGCAGGAATTCCTCCATGCCCATCTCGCCCTTGCCGGCGCGCTGGACGCGCAGCAGGCGCAGCGCGCCGACGCCGCAGGCGATGAGCCCTTCGTCGTCGAGCGCCGTTCCCGGCGCGCCCCGGCCGTCTTCGATCCTGGTGCGCAGCACTTTCACCCGCTCGACGCCATGGCCGAGATCGGCCTCGAAAAAGGCGCCCGGAAAGGGCGCGAGGCCGCGCACGTGGTCGTGCAGCTCGGAGGCCGGCCGGCGCCAGTCGATGCGCGCCTCCGCCTTGTCGATCTTCTGCGCGTAACAGGCGCCGTCCTCGCGTTGCGGCGTGAAGCGCAGCTCGCCTTTCGAAAGCAGATCGAGCGCCTCCGCCATCAGCGGCGCGCCCAGCGCGGCGAGCCGGTCGTGAAGCTCTCCGGCGGTCGTGTCGGGGCCGATGGGCGTCTTCGCGGACAGCGCCACCGGGCCGGTGTCGAGCCCGGCGTCCATCTTCATCACCTCGACGCCGGTTTCCGTGTCGCCCGCCATGATGGCGCGCTGGATCGGCGCCGCGCCGCGCCAGCGCGGCAGCAGTGAGCCATGCAGATTGAGGCAGCCATGCTTCGGCGCGTCCAGGATCGCCTGCGGCAGCAAAAGCCCATAGGCCGCGACCACCGCCACATCGGCGCCGAGCGCCCGGAACGCCTCCTGTTCCTCGGTCCCGCGCAGGCTTTTCGGCGTGCGCACGGGAAAGCCCCGGCTCTCGGCGAACTGGTGGACGCTGGATTTCTTTTCCGACATGCCCCGGCCGGCCGGACGCGGCGGCTGGGAATAGACGGCCGCGACCTCATGGCCGCGGGCGCACAACTCTTTCAGCAGCGCCGTCGCAAAGTCCGGCGTGCCCATGAAAATCAGGCGCAACCGTCAGGCCCCGGCTTCTTCCGTCTCGCGGGCGGCCTCGGCGCGGCGCTGCGCCACGATCTCGTCCAGGCGGGCGGCCTTGGTGAATTTCTTCACCACGCGCTCGCGCTTGAGCCGCGAGAGATTGTCGATGAAAAGCCCGCCCTCGAGGTGTTCGAGCTCATGCTGCACGACCGTCGCCAGCAGGCCGACCGCGTCGAATTCCCGCGTCTTTCCCTCGCGGTCGAGATGGCGGACGCGCACCATGGCGGGGCGCTTCACGTCGTCGAAATAATCCGGCACCGACAGGCAGCCCTCATTGTAGGAGGAAAGCTCCTCCGAGGCCCAGACGATCTCCGGATTGACGAGGCAGAGCGGGTCGCGCTCCTCCTCCGATTTGCCGATGTCGACGACGACGATGCGCTTCGCCACCGCGACCTGAATGGCGGCGAGCCCGATGCCGGGAGCCGCGTACATGGTCTCGAGCATGTCGTCGAGAAGCTTCACGATTTCGGCGTCCACGCGCTCGACAAGCTCGGAGATCTTGCGCAGGCGCGGATCGGGGAGGGTGATGATCGGCAAAACGGCCATTGTCGTTTCTTCGAGTGTTCGTCGCGGGATTTTGCGAAAAAGCCGGCTCATTGGGCGCGGCGCGTTACGCCAAGAGATAGGCGCGGTCGGCCTTTCCGTCAAATGGATCGTCTTTGCCGGAGAGGCCGGGACGGCTAACATGGGCGCGTTCGTCCGCAGGCGGTTGCGCGGGGCGGGCCGAGGGGAGGGTCGATCGATGGCGTTACTGGTGTTTCTGGGTCTCGCGGCGGCCGTCGGCTTGTGGCTCGTCGGCGTCTACAACGGGCTCGTCAATCTGCGGCAGCGGTCCCGGCAGGCCTTCTCCGACATCAATGTCCAGTTGAAACAGCGCCACGACCTCGTCCCCAATCTGGTGGAGACGGTGAAGGGCTACGCCACCCACGAGAAAACCACGCTCGACGACGTGGTCCGCGCCAGAAACGCCGCGGTCGCGGCCGCCGGCCCGGACGCGAAAGGCGCGGCCGAGGGGGCGCTGACCGGCGCGCTCTCCCGTCTCATCGCGCTCTCGGAAGCCTATCCGGACCTCAAGGCCAACCAGAATTTCCAGCAGCTCCAGAGCGAGCTCGCCGACATCGAGAACAAGATCGCGGCGGCGCGGCGCTTCCTCAACAATACGGTGGCCGAATACAACGCGACCCGCGAGGGCTTCCCCGGTTTCCTGATCGCCGGGCGTTTCGGCTTCGAGCCGATGGACTATTTCAACCTCGACGCCGGCGAGCAGAAGGCGATCGAAGCGGCGCCGAAGGTGCAGTTCTGACCGCGGCCTTGCCCCTTTCCCGCGCCGGCGCGGGGCAGGGGCGTGAAGAACGCCGCGCCACGCCCATCTAAGCCCTCCCGCCAAGCGGAAACGCGCGCCAATGTTCAAAGCCTATGGCCTCTACTCCCATATCCGCGCCAACCGGCTGCGGTCTCTTTTCCTGCTGGCGGGTTTCGTCGCGCTGCTGCTCGCGCTGATGTTTTCCTTCTCGCTGCTCTACGAGGCCGTCGCCTCCGGGGAGGAGCCTTTCGACGTCATTCTGGCGCGGGCGGAAAACGACTTTCTCCACAACTGGCCGGTCGGGATCGCCGCGGCGGGCGCCTGGTTCGCCATCGCCTATCTCTTCCACCAGCGCATGATCGATTTCGCCACGGGCGCCCGCGCGGCGTCGCGGGCGGAAAATCCGCGCCTCTACAATCTTCTCGAAAATCTCTGCATCTCGCGCGGCGTGCCGATTCCAGCCCTCCAGATCCTCGAAAGCGACGCGCTCAACGCCTACGCCTCGGGGCTCAAGGAAGGCGAATATCGGATCGCGGTGACGCGCGGCCTCGTCGTCGCGCTCACCGACGCCGAGATCGAGGCGGTGCTGGCCCATGAGCTGACGCATATCCGCAACCGCGACGTGCAGCTCATGGTGGTCGCGGTGATCTTTGCGGGCATCTTCGCCTTCGTGGCCGATCTGACGATCCGGCGCTGGGACTTCCCCTTCGGCTTCTCGCCGCACCGGCCGCCCGAGCGCGAAGACAACCGGCGCGAGAGCGGCGCCGGGCTCGCGGTGTTGATCGCCCTGCTGATCATCGCGCTGAGCTGGGGCGCCTCCGTGCTGATCCGCTTCGCCCTGTCGCGCTCGCGCGAATTTCTCGCCGACGCCGGCTCGGTGGAGCTCACCAAGAACCCCGACGCGATGATCTCGGCGCTGCGCAAGATCGAGGCCCACGCCGTCATGCCCGCCATGCCGTCGCGGATGCACGCCTTCTTCATCGAAAGCCCGGCGCGGGTCCAGGAATCCGGCTGGTTCTCCACCCATCCGACCGTCGACGAGCGCGTGCGCGCCCTCGTCGATTTCGCCGGCGGGCGGGACGTGGCGATCGAGCCTTCCGCCGAGGCGTTCCCCGTCGAGGAGGACCAGGCGGCGGGGGAGTTCCCGCCGCCGGACGGGAGCGCGCCCGAAAACGCCTTTCTGCCGCGCGACGGCCGCCATCCGCTCGATCCGCAAGGCCCCTGGGGCTGATCAGGCCCCGCCGAGCCGCCGCTTCAGAAAATTGATTGCCTTCTGGCGTGAGTCTCGCGCCTCGGGGAGGAAGCTCATCAGCTCGAAGCCGTGGGGCGCGTCGGGCCAGAGCTCGAGCTCCGCCTCGACCCCGGCCGCGCGGGCGCGGGCGACGAGGCGGACGGCGTCGTCCCGAAGCGCCTCGTCGGCGGCGGCGTGCACGCGGAGCGGCGGCAGGCCGGAGAGATCGGCGTAGAGCGGCGAGGCCAGCGGGTTTTTCGCGCTCGTCCGGCCGAGCGCCATGCGCGCGCCGAGCTGGATCAGGCGCCGCGTGAACAGCGCGTCCTTGTCCTCGTTCTCCCGGATCGAGGCGCCGGTTACGGCGAGATCGACCCAGGGCGAGAACAGCGCCGCCGCCTTCGGCAGGGGCAGGCCGGCGTCGCGCGCCTTCAGCATCAGCGCGACCGCGAGCCCGCCGCCGGCCGAATCGCCGACGAGAACGACTGGCCCCGGCCGCGCGCCGACAAGCGCCCGATAGGCTTCGAAAACATCGTCGAGCGCGGCCGGGAAGACATGGGCGGGGGCGAGGCGATAGGCGGGGGCGAAAACATCGAAGCCCGCGCGGGCGAAGCTCTTCGACACGTAGCGGAAGGCGCGTGGCGAGCCGACGAGGAAGCCGCCGCCGTGAAGATAGACGAGCGTCGCGCGCGGCGCGCCGTCGGCCTCGATCCAGTCGCCGACGACATGCGGCGCGAAGGGCGCCCGCCGCGGCGGGAGAGCGCGCGTCGAGAATCTCTGCACGCGCTGCGCCCGCCGGATGAGCGTTTCCAGACGCGGCTTGACGAAGCGGCGCAAAAAGGCCGCCATGCGCCGGGCCGCAGCGCTTCCTCTCGGCCTCGTCATTTCGTCGTGGCGGGCGCCGGCGGGGCTTTCGGTTCGGCGGGTTTTTGCGGCGCGGCGTTGGAGAGGAAATCGAGCGAGGGGTCGGAAAGTCCGGCCTCCTTTGCCCGGTCGCGCCATTCCTTCGCCTGCGCGAGGTCGACCGGAACGCCGATCCCTTCCGCGTAAAGATGCGCCAGCCGGTTCTGCGCCACGGCGTTGCCCTTCAGCGCCGCCTTGCGCAGGAGATCGACCGCGGCGACCTTGTCGCGGGGCGCGCCTGTCCCGTTGAACTGCATGATGGCGTATTCGACCATCGCCGGCGCGAGGCCCACGTCTGACGCGCGCCGGAACCAGATCGCGGCCTCGTGATCGTCCTTCTCGACGCCCTTGCCGGTCTTGTAGAGCACGCCGAGCGCATAATCGGCGTCGGCGCTGCCCGCCGCCGAGGCGCGGCGGAAGAAATCCATGGCCTGTTTGAAGTCCGGATCCTTGCCGTCGTTTTCCAGCGACATCTCGCCGAGAAGATGCAGCGCCGCCGCATGTTCATGCGCGCCCGCCTTATCGAGATAGAGGCGCGCGCGGGCGCGGTCCTTGGGGACGTCGATTCCTTCGAGCGTCGCGACGCCATAGAGATAGGCGGCCTCGGCGTCGCCGGCGTCGCCCCCGCGCCGGAACCAGTCCATCGCCTGCTTCATGTCGCGCTTGACGCCCGCGCCTTCGAGATAGAGCCGGCCGATCAGGGTCAAGGCGGCGGCGTCCTTCGGATTGGCGTCGACGCGCTTCTTCGCTTCGGTCATGGCGGCCTTGTAATCGCCGCGCTGATAGGCGCCGAAGGCGAGGTCGCGCGCCCCGGCCGCGGCGGCGGGCGCCTGCGACGCCGCTTCCTTCGCCTGCGCGGGGCCAAGAAGGCCCATGATCGCCAGCGCCGTCGCGGCGGCGCGCTTCATGTTCCCGCTCATGCGTCCGGCTCTCCCTGTCGCAGCGCGGCCAGCGCCTCGGCGACCGCGGCCGCGGGGCCGCGACTGTCGGTCCAGACGGCGTCGTCGAGCAGCACGAAATCGGCGCCTGCTTCGGCGAGCGGCGCGACCGCGGCGAGCGTTTCCGCGCGGGCGACGCAGGGCGTGTTGAACAGCTCCGCCCACCAGGTCACGCGCTCGAGGAGCGCCGCGAGATCAGCGTCGTCGAAGAGAACGTAATCCACGCCCAATTCGCCCGCGCGCATGGCGTCGTCGCGCAGCGCGAGACCGCCCGCGCCGACGATATGTTTGGGCGAGAGCTTCTCGACCGCCTCCGCGAGCGCCGCGCCGGCGCCGAGGATTTGCGCGCCGTCCGCCTTGGCGCGCAGCGCGACCGTGGGGGCGCCTTCGGCCAGAACCGCAACGCCCTTTTCCTGCGCCGGCGCCGCCAGCGCGCGCAAGATTTCTTCGTTCCGGCGCGGATCGTCGGAGGCGAAGCGGACGAGGAGCGAGGCCACGTCCCCGGCCGAAAGGGCGCTTTCGAGCGCGGGGAGAAAGTCGCGCGCGTCCGCGAGCGGCGGCGTCGCGAGAGAGAGGCGCGGTCCGTCCTCGCTCATTTCTCCTCCGTCAGACGGTCGAGCCAGCCCTGCGCCTGCCGGCGCACATTCTCGGGCGCCGTGCCGCCATAGCTCACGCGGCTCTCGACGGATTTCTCGACGCCCAGCACCTCGAACACCTCCTGCGTGATGCGCGGCTCGACGCTCTGGAGATCGGCGAGCGTCAGCTCTTCGAGGCCCGCGCCGCGTCCTTCGGCGAGCGCCACGACGCGGCCCGTGACGTGATGGGCCTCGCGGAAGGGCAGGTTCAGCCGGCGCACGAGCCAGTCGGCGAGGTCGGTCGCGGTGGCGAAGCCGGCGCCGGCGGCCGCCTTCATGCGGGCGCGGTCGACCGTCATGTCGCGGACCATGCCGGCCATGGCGGCGACGCAGAGGGCGAGCGAATCGATCGCGTCGAACGCGCCTTCCTTGTCTTCCTGCATGTCCTTCGAATAAGCGAGCGGCAGGCCCTTCATGACGATGAGCAGCGCCTGCAGCGCCCCGATGATGCGCCCCGACTTGCCGCGCACCAGCTCCGCCGCGTCCGGATTGCGCTTCTGCGGCATGATCGACGAGCCGGTGGTGAATTTGTCGGAGAGCGAGATGAAGGCGAATTGTGGCGTCGACCACAGGACGATCTCTTCGGCGAAGCGGGAGAGATGCGTCGCGCAGATCGCCGCCGCCGAGAGGGTTTCCAGCACGAAGTCGCGGTCGGAGACGCTGTCGAGGGAATTGGCCGTCGGCCGGTCGAAACGCAGCGCCTTCGCCGTCATCGCGCGGTCGATGGGGAAGGAGGTGCCGGCGAGCGCCGCGGCGCCGAGCGGACATTCGTTGAGCCGCGCGCGCGCGTCGCGGAAGCGCCCGCGATCGCGACCGATCATCTCGACATAGGCGAGAAGATGATGGCCGAAGGTCACCGGCTGGGCGCTTTGCAGATGGGTGAAGCCCGGCATGACGGTCGCGGCTTCCGCGAGGGCGCGTTCGGCGAGGGCGCGCTGGAGATCGGCGAGCCCGGCGTCGAGCGCGTCGATCTCGTCACGGATGTAGAGACGGAAGTCCGTCGCGACCTGATCGTTGCGCGAGCGCGCCGTATGCAGGCGCCCGGCCGCCGGGCCGATGAGTTCGGCGAGCCGCGACTCGGCGTTCATGTGAATGTCTTCGAGCGCGCGGGAGAACCGGAATTCGCCCCGCTCGATCTCGCCCGCGATCTGCGTCAGGCCCTGCGCGATCTTCGCGGCGTCTTCCCTGGAGACGATTCCCTGCTCGGCGAGCATGGCGACATGGGCGAGCGAACCCTGTATGTCCTGGGGGCCGAGACGCTTGTCGAAATCGATGGAGACGTTGATGGCCTCCAGAACCGCGTCGGTTGCGCTCTGAAAGCGACCGCCCCATATCTTGCTCGTCATTTTTACCCCGGAGCCTGCGCCTGATGAAAAAGCCCGCCGCCTCTCGCCTCGCGACTTTCATATTTGCCGCGGCCGGCGCCGGGTTTCTATACGCGGGCGGGCCGAGCGGCAAGGAAGCCCGCGCCGCCGATTGCGCGGCCGCAGCCAAGGTCGCCGACGCCGTGAAGGATCTCGCCAGGGGCGAGGTCGCCGCCATGACGATCGCGAAGACGCCCGAAAAGCTTGCCGATTATTCCTTCAACGATCCCGAGGGCAAGCCCGTGACGCTGGCCTCCTTCCGGGGCAAGACGCTCCTCTTCAACGCCTGGGCGACATGGTGCGTGCCCTGCCGCGCGGAAATGCCGGAGCTCGACAAGCTTCAGGCGGAGCTGGGGTCGGACAAATTCCAGGTCGTGACGGTGAACATCGACACGTCGCGCCTCGACCGCCCGAAGAAATTCTTCGAGGAGACGGGCGTGAAGGCGCTCACGCTCTACGCCGACCCGAAGGCCAATCTCTTTTTCGAACTCAAGCAGTCGGGCAAGGCGCTGGGCCTGCCCGTCACCATGCTGATCGACCCCGAGGGCTGCCAGATCGGGCTGATGAACGGCCCGGCGGCCTGGCATTCGGCCGACGGCCGCGCGCTGGTGACGAAGGCCATCGAGGCGGCGGGGCGCTGACCCGCGCCCCGATGGCCGCGTGAGGCGGCTCATCCCTCCCCGAGAGGGGGGAGGGAGAGAGGAAGGGCCGCTTCAGCCCTGATGCTTCTTCTTTTTCTTGCCGTGATCGGCGCCCGGATGCGCGGCGGCGGGCGGCGCGGCCTTGGGCGCTTCCGCGGCGGGCGCCGGGGCAGCCGGGGCAGGCGCTTCCGCGGCGGCGGGCGTGGGCTCGGCCGCAGGCGGCGCAGCCTCGCTCTTTTGCGGCGCGCTCTCGGTCGCGGCGGGCGGCGCGGCCTCGGGGGCGGGGTCAGAGGCCGTCCTTGTCGTGAAGAGCCAGGTCAGCCCGGCGATGACGATCACGGCGACGGCAAGGCCGAGGCCGATCAGGCCGTGTTTCCCAGCGGCGGGCGCCGCGCCGGCGACCGCCGGCGTCGAGGCGGCGGCTTTCGCGGGGGCGGTCGATTCGGTCCCCGCCGGTAGGACGCCGCGATACTCGCTCCAGACCCAAGCCGCGGGCGGCTGCCCTCCCGGTCCTTCGGTATTGGCCATTTCAGAAATCTCCAAGAAGCGCAGGCTCGCGTTTCGAGCCGCCAGGCCCCATGTTGCATTGCATCCGCACGGGCCACAAGCAGCATGAGTCGTCAGGGTAAGCGTCGGCGGCAAAGGCCACGTTCGCAAGGCTGCAACTTTGCCAGGCGACAAGGACCCGAAACGCGCTAAGTAAGAAAAGATTTTTCCGCCCTCACTAAAGAAGCGAGACAGGCATGACCATTAAAGCTGGCGACAGAATTCCCGACGTCACCGTCACCATCATGGGCAAGAACGGCCCCGAGCCGGTCAAGACCGCAGAGTATTTCAAGGGCCGCAAAATCGCGCTGTTCTCGGTTCCGGGCGCCTTCACGCCCACCTGCCACGCCAAGCACCTCCCCGGCTTCGTCGAGAGATACGACGAGATCAAGTCGAAGGGCGTCGACGCCGTCGCCGTGACGGCGGTCAATGACGTTTTCACCCTCGACGCCTGGCTGAAGGACCGTGGCGCCGCGGGCAAGATCGACGGGCTCGCCGACGGCTCCGGCGTTTTCGCCCGGGCGCTGGGCCTCGAACTCGATCTGATGGAATTCGGCCTCGGCGTGCGCGGCAAGCGTTTCTCGGCCGTCGTCAATGACGGGGTCGTGCAATGGATCAACGTCGAGGAGAATTCGAGCCTCGCGACGGTCTCAAGCGCCGAATCGACGCTCGAGAAGCTTTAAAGCCTTCCGATCCCGAAAGCCGGCCCCGGCGGCCGGCTTTCCTCCGACTTGCTCCTTCACCCGCGCTTGCGCATATAGTGCCGAATGCCTCCCGCCCCGACGAACCGCCGCCCCGCCTCACCCAAGGAAGCCCCGCAGGAGCCCTTCAAGCGGGCCGTCGCCGGCGCCATGCGCGCCATGGCCAGAACGCCCAAGCTCGACGTGTCCTATGCGTCCGAGCGCCCTTCGCTCGTCACGGGCGAGGAGGGCGCCAAGGCGCGGCTCACGGAGCCGCCGCGCAAGCTCACGCCGAAGGAGGCCGCGATCGTGCGCGGGCAGGCCGATTCGATTGCTCTGCGCCTCGCCTGCCACGATGATGCGCTGCATCGCCGCTATGCGCCCGAGACGATGGAGGCGCGCTCCGCCTTCGACGCCCTGGAGCAGGCCCGCGTCGAATCGGTCGGAGCCAGACGCATGGCCGGCGTCGCCGCCAATATCGGCGCGATGCTCGAGGACCGCTACACGCGCAGCCATTCCGAAAAGATCGCGAGCCGCGCCGACGCGCCGCTCGAAGACGCGCTGGCGCTGATGGCGCGCGAGCGCCTCACCGGACTCGAGCCCCCGCCCCATGGCGCGAAGATCGTGGATTTCTGGCGCGGCGTGATCGAGGAGCGCGCCGGCGCCGATCTCGACCGGCTCGTCGGGGCCGTCGAAAACCAGAAGCATTTCGCCCAGATCGTGCGCGAATTGCTGTCTCATCTGGACATGGCCGGGGCCGAGGCGCCGGAAGAGACCGAGGCCGAGGACAATCTGGAGGAGCCCCCGCAAAACCCGGACGAGAGCGAGGAGCAGAAGCAGGAAGAGGACCAGGCCAAGACGCAGGCCGAGATGGAGACCTCTCTCGCCGCCGAGGATTCCGACCAGGAAGGGGAAAGCGAATCGGCCGAGGCGCCCTATGGCGAATCCGCCGAGGAGGCGGATACGAGCGATCTCGAGGAGGCCTCTGACGCGCGCCGGCCCTCGACGACGGCGGCCGACCGCTCGGGCTCCGATTATCACGCCTACACCACCCGCTTCGATGAGACCGTCCGGGCCGAGGAGCTGTGCGACGCGGAGGAGCTCGACCGCCTTCGCGCCTATCTGGACAAGCAGCTTCTGCATCTGTCCTCGGTCGTCGGCCGCCTGGCGAACCGGCTCCAGCGGCGCCTGATGGCGCAGCAGAGCCGCTCCTGGGAGTTCGACCTCGAAGAGGGCATGCTCGATCCGGCGCGCCTGCCGCGCATCATCATCGATCCCCAGCAGCCGCTCTCCTTCAAGCGGGAGAAGGACACCGATTTCCGCGATACGGTGGTGACGCTGCTGCTCGACAATTCGGGCTCCATGCGCGGGCGCCCGATCACCGTGGCCGCGACCTGCGCCGACATTCTCGCCCGCACGCTGGAGCGCTGCGGCGTGAAGGTCGAGATCCTGGGCTTCACGACCCGCGCCTGGAAGGGGGGCCAGTCCCGCGAGCTCTGGATCAACGAGGGCAAGAAGCCCAATCCCGGCCGCCTGAACGACATCCGCCACATCATCTACAAGGCGGCCGACGCCCCCTGGCGGCGCGCGCGCCGCAATCTGGGGCTGATGATGCGCGAAGGGCTCCTCAAGGAGAACATCGACGGCGAGGCGCTCGACTGGGCGCACCGGCGCCTGCTCGCGCGCGGCGAACAGCGGCGTATCCTGATGATGATTTCCGATGGCGCGCCGGTCGACGATTCGACGCTTTCGGTCAATCCCGGCAATTATCTCGAGCGCCATCTGCGGCAGGTGATCCACGACATCGAGACGAGGTCGCCCGTGGAGCTCATCGCCATCGGCATCGGCCATGACGTGACGCGTTACTACCGCCGCGCCGTCACCATCGTGGACGCCGAGGAGCTCGGCGGCGCCATGACCGAGAAACTCGCGGAGCTCTTCAGCGAGACCGGCCGTCCCGCTCCCCCGTCGCTCCCGATGAGCCGCCAGCCGGCGCGCGCCCTGGCCCGCGCTTAGGGCGCTCACAGGCTCCGACAAGCGTAGCCTGGAAAAACGGGCGGGCTTTTAAAATTGAAACCAAATTCCCCGTCGCGCGTTAACGGATGCGCGCCATCGTGAACGAGCGCGCCGAAAAGGGAAGCGTTTGCTTGGGGAGTTGGTCAAATGGCGTTGGTCAGGAAAATGCGCCACGAGGCGCCTGCGTTGGAAAGAGTTGCGTGCGTAACGGCGATTTGCGCCCTCGCCTCGCTGCCGCTGGCCTTTTGCGCGGCGGTCACAATTCTCGGGTGATAAGTCTCGGGTGGGGCGAAACGAAAAAAGGGGGCGGCAGCCCCCTTTTTCACGGCTTGGTCATGAGGCGTCGGCGATCGGCCATTCGGCCTTGAAGGATCCGCCCTGATTGTCCCGGGCGACGACCCGAAGGATCTTCGCGCCATTGGGCGCATAGGTGAAACGGAAGCTCGGGTCTTCGGACAGCGAAATGCCGCCCTCCATCTTGAAAATCAGCGCGTCTCCCTGCCAGACCTCGACCGCGTCCACATAATGGGCCGGCGTGTACGTGCGGGTGATCTGATCCATTTGCAGGCCCGAATTATTGGGGTGGCGGATCAGGATCTGCGCCTCGCGCTTGCCGGCGACGGCGCTTTTGAACTCACGATATTTCATCTTGCCCATATTGGCGCGCGCTTCGTCGGGGTCCTTGCCGGCGGGCGCCGAGCAGCCGCCCGAGGCCTTGACGAATTTGACCTCGGAATGCAGCGCGCCGTCGCGCGTCTCCGCCACGGCGTGGACATTGGTGTAGGAATTCACCCTGACCCGCGTCTCGATGAAATCGACGCCGGCCGCGTCGCCGAGCGTGAAGCTCGCCGCCATGGGCATGGGATTCTGGTCGATGACCAGCGTGGCGATCCTCACCTTCGCCGGGTCGGCGAAACGCAGGGTCATGGGCACGATCGCGGCGTCCTCGGCGCGCGTGGGCGCGTCGAGCGAAAGCGTCCCGTCGGCTTTCACGATCTCGCGGCCCTGGAAGAGGTCCGTGACCAGCCCCGGCCAGGGATCGGGCGCGTTTTCGGCGCGCGCCGAAGAAACGAGCGCGGCCGCGAGGCAGGCGGCGCCGAGCGCCAACCGAACTGTCCGTGTCATGAGTTCCTCCGGTCGTTTTTCGCGACATTAGCGCGGCGCGGCGCGCGATGGAGCGACAAAGTCACTCCCATTCGAGCTCCGCAAAGCCGGCCGTTGCGTTGCGGGCGTTGTAATCCTCGAAGAGCCGCCACTTCGTCTTCTCTCCCGCGGCGGCCTCGGCGGCGGCGTCCTTGACCGTTTCGCCCTTCTTGATCGCCGCCCGCAGATCGGCGGTGAGGCGCGACAGATAGGCCCTCTCGTCGTCGAGCGCCTTGGGCCAGGGCGCGACCATGGGCCCGTGTCCCGGCACGACGCGTTCGGCCGGTATGGCCGCGAGCCTGTCCGCGACCTCGAGAAAACCGAGCAGGCTCCCGTCGACCACAGGCACATGCTGAAGGAAGAGCAGATCGCCGGCGAAGAGCGTGCCCGTCTTCTTGTCCAGAACCGTGAGGTCCGCCTCGCTATGCGCGGTGCGCCAGGCGCTGAGCTCGATCGGGCGGCTCCCCAGATCGAGGGTCAATGTGTCCGCGACGGTGAGCGACGGCGCGACGATGGTGACGCCGTCGAGCGCGTCCCCCATCGCATCGCGGAACGACGAGAGATAATGCGGCCCCCGCGCGGCGAGGGCGCGCGGCAGGTTCTTGTGGCCGACGAAGATCGCGCCCCCGCCCTCGAAGGCGCCATTGCCGAAGACATGGTCGGGGTGGGCGTGGGTATTGATGACGTAGCGGATGGGCTTTTGCGTCTTTTCACGCAACGCCGCGAGGAAATCCTTGCCTTCCAGCAGGCTGCCGCCGGTGTCGATCACCGCGACCGCCTCGTCGCCGACGATCGCCCCGAGATTGGCGATGCCGCCGAGATTGCCCTGCGTCATGAGCGCCGTTTCGCCCTGATGCGCATAGACGCCCGGCGCGATCTCGCCGAGATGAAACGCGCTCCCCTGCGCCGCGAGCGGAGCGGCCAAGAGCAGCGGGGCGATAACGCCCAAAAGACGCAAGAGATTGTTTCTCATGGGGTGTTCCGGGCAGTCCGGCTCTACGCCGACGCCTCCGTTTTTTGGATTGCGATTCCTCCGGTCAAGACATATTATCCCGCCGTTTCCGAGTTAAAAATGTCTTCCGGAAGGGAACCGGGAGCAGCTCGCCGCCGCAGGGTGATATTTGCACGCGCGGCGCGGGACCGAAACGGAAAACGCCTTCCCAATGTCGAGGCGCCCTTGAGAGGCGCGACGTCGGAGGCGGCGCAAAGAAGAAAAAGCGCCCCGCGGCGTCGTCAGGAGGAAAAGCTCATGCATAAGCTGTTGTTGTCGAGTTCAGTCGGTATTCTTGCGCTGTTTGCAGCCGGCGCCGCGAACGCCGACGACGAGCTGCTGACGCTCCAGAAAGACGCGAAGCAGTGGGTCTCGCCGACGGGCGACTACGCTAACGTCCGCCACTCGGGCCTCAAGCAGATCACCGCGGAGAACGTCGGCAAGCTGGCTCCCGCCTGGCAGTTTTCGACCGGCGTGCTGCGCGGCCACGAAGGCGCGCCGCTGGTCGTGGGCGACGTGATGTTCCTGCACACGCCCTTCCCGAATATCGTCTACGCCCTCGACCTGAAGGACCCGGACCACAAGATCCTGTGGAAGTATGAGCCCAAGCAGGACCCGTCGGTCGTGCCGGTCATGTGCTGCGACACGGTCAACCGCGGCCTCGCCTATGGCGACGGCAAGATCTTCCTCGCCCAGGCCGACACCACCCTCGTCGCGCTCGACGCCAAGACCGGCAAGCTCGTCTGGTCGGTGAAGAACGGCGATCCGTCGAAGGGCCAGACCTCCACCGCCGCGCCGCATGTCTTCAAGGACAAGGTGCTCGTCGGCATCGCCGGCGGCGAGTTCGGCGTGCGCGGCCACATCACCGCCTATTCGGTGAAGGACGGCAAGCAGGTGTGGCGCGGCTACTCCATGGGCCCCGACGCCGACACGCTGATCGACCCCGACAAGACCACCCATCTCGGCCAGCCGGTCGGCAAGGACTCGGGCATCAGCACGTGGCAGGGCGACCAGTGGCAGACGGGCGGCGGCACCACCTGGGGCTGGTACAGCTACGATCCGGAGCTGAACCTCGTCTACTACGGCTCGGGCAATCCCTCGACCTGGAACCCGGTGCAGCGTCCCGGCGACAATCGCTGGTCGATGACCATCTGGGCGCGCGACCTCGACACCGGCAAGACCAAGTGGCTCTATCAGATGACGCCCCACGACGAGTGGGACTATGACGGCATCAACGAGATGGTTTTGGCCGACCAGCCGATCGGCGGCAAGACGGTCAAGACGCTCGTCCACTTCGACCGCAACGGCTTCGCCTATACGCTCGACCGCACCAACGGCGACCTGCTCGTCGCCGAGAAGTATGATCCGGCGGTGAACTGGGCGACCAAGGTCGACATGGACAAGTCGTCGAAGACCTACGGCCGTCCGCTGGTCGTGGACAAATATTCGACCCAGCACAATGGCGAGGACACGAACACGCAGAACGTCTGCCCGGCGGCTCTGGGTTCGAAGGACCAGCAGCCGGCGTCCTATGACGCGGCGACGGGCCTGTTCCTGGTGCCGACGAACCATGTCTGCATGGACTATGAGCCGTTCCGCGTGAGCTACACGGCGGGCCAGCCCTATGTCGGCGCGACGCTGGAGATGTATCCGGCGGGCAAGGTGCTGGGCGACGGCACGAACAACACGGGCAATTTCATTGCCTGGGACGCCAAGGTCGGCAAGATCGTGTGGTCGAACAAGGAGCAGTTCTCGGTTTGGGGCGGCGCGACGTCGACGGACGGCGGCGTGACCTTCTACGGGACGCTCGAGGGGTATCTGAAGGCGGTCGACACCAAGACCGGCAAGGAGCTCTACAAGTATAAGACCCCGTCGGGCATCATCGGCAATGTGATCACCTATGAGGCGGGCGGCAAGCAGTATGTGGCGGTGCTGTCGGGCGTCGGCGGCTGGGCGGGCATCGGCCTTGCGGCCGGCCTCTCCAAGTCGAACGAGGGCCTCGGCGCCGTCGGCAACTACGCCTCGCTCGCCAATTACACGGCGCTCGGCGGCGTGCTGACCGTCTTCGCGCTGCCGAACTAAGCAGAGCGCAGGGTCGGCATCTCGACAAAAATGGCGCTCGGCGAACCCTCGACTTGAAGGGCGTCGCCGGGCGCTGTCTTTTAGAAGCTGAAAAAGAACACAGGGAGAGAGTGATGAGATCGTCGCTTTTCGGGGCGCTGGCCCTGGGCGTCATGAGTTTTGTGGGCACTTCCGCCCTGGCCGAGGCGCCCGGCGACCCCAAGGCCGTCAAATCGGTCGACGGCAAGTATTTCGACGCCAAGGGCGACCCCACCTATAATATCTCGGCCGACGGCGCGGTGGACTGGTACACCTTCTCCGGCTATCGCCGTTATCACGCCGAATGCCACGTCTGCCACGGCCCGAACGGCGGCGGCTCGACCTACGCTCCGGCGCTGAAGGAATCGGTCAAGCGCTTCAACTACGCCGAATTCGCCGGCATCGTCATCGGCGGCCGTCAGAACGGCAACAGCGTCATGCCGGCCTTCGCCGACAACAAGAACGCCGTCTGCTACATCGACGACCTTTATGTGTATCTGCGCGCGCTGTCGACCGGCGCCGTCCAGCCGGGCCGCCCGGAGAAGAAGGAGCCGGCTCCGGAAGCCTTCAAGAAGGCCGAAGCCGACTGCATGGCCGCCAAGTAACCGGCCGCCAAGTAACCGGCCGCCCAAGTATAAGCATCAACGGCAATCAGCCCGAGCGCCCACAAGGGGCGCTCTCATGGGGAAATGCAAAGAGGCCGATCGCATGATCGTCTCCCGGAAACATCGGCGCGGGCTTGCCGCGCTCTTGTCTTCAGTCGGCGCCGCCGCGATCCTTTTCGCGGCGGCGTCGGGCTTTGCGCAGCATATGGGCCCCGACGCCGGCGCAAAGGGCGCCGACAACTCCGGGGGTATCGAGCTCATCGACCCGAAAGTGCTGCGGGTGTGCGCCGACCCGAACAACCTGCCGTTCTCCAATGAAAAGGGCGAGGGTTTCGAGAACAAGATCGCCGAACTGCTGGCCCGCAAGCTCGGGAAGGATCTGGCTTACGCCTTTTATCCCGGGGCGACGGGCTTCGTGCGCAATACGCTCAATGCGCATCTCTGCGACGTGATCCTCGGCATCCCACAGGGCAATGATCTCGTCCAGCCGACGAACCCCTATTATCGCACTACCTATGTGATGGCGACGCGCGCGGGCTCCGACCTCGACGGCGTCCAGAACCTCGACGATCCGCGCCTGAAGGACAAGAAAGGCCGCATCGGCCTCATCGCCAATACGCCGCCCGGCAATATTCTGGCCAGGAACGGGATGATCGGCCTGGTGAAGCCCTATGCGTTGATGGTCGATACGCGGGTCGAATCCTCGACGGCGCAGATGACACAGGATCTCGAAAAGGGCGACATCGACATCGCTCTGCTCTGGGGCCCGATCGCGGGCTATTACGCCAAAAAGTCAGGCGGCAAGCTCATCGTGACGCCGATCCCGGAAACGCCCGGCGCGCGCATGGCGTTCCGCATCGCCTTCGGCGTGCGCCATTCCGACCAGAACTGGAAGCGCGAACTCAATACGCTGATCGCGCAGAACAAGGCCGAGATCGACAAGATTCTGGCCGATTATGGCGTGCCCGTGATCGACGAGGCCGGCCAGCCGGTCCGGCCGACGCCGTGATCCGCGCGCCGCTCGCGGCCGGCGCGCTGCTCCTCGCCGCGTCGGCGGAGGCGCAAACGGCGCGGCCGGCTGAGCCCGAAGGCTACCGGATGGAGGCCTATCGCGCGCCCGTGCCGGCGACGCTCACGGGCGCGACAGTCATCGACACGGCGAAAGCTTTCGATCTGTGGCGCGCCAGGACGGCGGCGTTCGTCGACGCCCTGCCGCGGGCGCCCAAGCCCGAAGGTCTTCCGAAAAACGTCGTCTGGCGCGAGCAGCCGCGATTCGATATTCCCGGAAGCATCTGGCTGCCGGACACGGGCTATGGCGCCCTCTCCGAGGCCACGGCGGCTTATCTCGAGAAAGGCCTCGCCAAGGCGAGCGGGGGCGACAAAGCGCGGCGGCTCGTGTTTTATTGCCTCGCGGATTGCTGGATGTCGTGGAACGCCGCCAGGCGCGCCCTGACGCTCGGCTACACTCGCGTCTTCTGGTACCCGGAAGGAACGGACGGCTGGGCGGCGGCGCAACATCCGCTCGAGGAGGCGCGCCCCGCGCCTCGGGACTGATTACGCCCGCGCCGCCGCTTACTCCATCGCCGTCATGATCGCGCGCGCCAACGCGCCGAATCGTTGCTCGATCAGCGCGGGACTCTCGCAGACATAGGTCGCCATCTTGCGCTGCTCCTCGAAGAGGCGCACCCGCCATTGCAGCGCCTCGGCGGCCTTTTTGATCGCCTCCGGCTCGGGCGGCTTGCGGTTCTGCAGATCGTAAAACGCCTGCGTCTCCTCGCGCGTCTTCTCGGCCATGTCCTTCAGGCGGCGGCCAAAGCGGTCGAGACCGTTCACCACCTCGCGCCGCTCGTCATTCATGCGTTCATAGAGCCCGGCGAAGAGAAGCGTGAGGCGCGCCTTGCGATCTCCGCCCGACGCTTTCGCAAAATCCGCGATGCTGTTCTCGGCGTCCTCCAACGGCGTGCGGCGCGGCGCGATACGCGCGACGAGATCGACGACGGCCGGGTCGTTGCGCCAGTCGTGACGCTCCTTGTCGAGCGACGGGCCAGTCCAGACGCCGCCGAGCGCAATCTCCGGCACGCGCACCTGCTTGCAGGGCCAGTCGGCCGGCGGCGTCTGTGCAGCCGTGGAGCCGACCCAAAGAGCCGCGGCGAGAAGGACAGAAAGGCGGGCGGCCATTTTTTTCGGCATGAGCATGGTTCTATAATGCCTCATGGAGATCGTCCCCGTCATCGATATTCGCAAAGGCGCCGCCGTGCGGGCGGTCGCTGGCCGTCGCGCCGATTATCGACCGCTCGCGACGCCGCTCTCGCCCACGAGCGACCCGCCGGATGTGGCGCGTGGCCTGATGGCGCTTCACCCCTTCGGCGCGCTTTATATCGCCGATCTGGATGCGATCGAGGGGCGAGGAAACAATCTTGCGGCAATCGCCGAGGTTGCGGAAACAATCGCGCCGGCGCGCGTATGGCTCGACGGCGGATTTCGCGAGGCAAGACAGTCGGGAGCGACCTTGCCCGCCAATGTCGATGTCGTGCTGGGAAGCGAGACGCTCGCACGCGTCGAGGACGCCGCTTTGCAAGAAGATCGGTCCCGTTTCATTCTGTCGCTCGACTTCACAGAGACGGGCTTCCTCGGCGACCCGCGCCTTCTCTCGGACGTTTCGCTCTGGCCCGAGCGCGTCGTTGTCATGACGCTGGCGCGCGTCGGCGTCGGCAAGGGGCCGGATCTGCCGCGACTGCGCGACATCGCCATGCGGGCGCAGGGGCGGCGCGTCTATGCCGCCGGCGGCGTGCGGAGCCTGGACGATCTGCGCGCCCTGGAGCAGGCGGGCGTGGCCGGCGCGCTCGTCGCGACGGCGCTGCACGACGGCCGGCTGAGCGCCGCGACCCTCGCGCGCATGGGCGCAAAATAAAAGGGGAGCCGCGCGGGCTCCCCTTTTGCCGTTTTCGAATTTTCGCCGGATCAGTTGGCGGCGAAAGGATGCTTGGCGGTGACGCGCTCCTGGACGACGCGCTGGGCCTTGGGGTCGCCCTTCATCGCGCGCGCGATGGCTTCCTTCGTGGCCTGATAGTTGAAGTCTTGAATCTTCTGATCGTCATTCGCGTCCCAATGGATGAAGACGCCGACGCAGATGAACAGGTCTTCGGCCTTCTCGAGCGGAATCACGCCCTCGGCGACCGAATCGGCGACGGCCTTGGCGACGCCATGCTGCGCCGGGCCGAACATCTGAACGGCCTGCTTGGCGTTCTTGATGGTCACCTTGTTGAACATCATGGTGTAGGGCTTGACGAGCAGGTTCGGCGCGATGACCGCGAGCAGCGTCGTGAAGCCGTCCTTATTGTTGACGAGACCGTTGGCGAAGGCCTTTTCCGCCGCCGACCCACGGGGACCCATGATCAGGTCGATGTGGGCGACCTCATTGCCGTCGCCGACGAGCGACTCGCCGACACCCGTCTTGGCGCTCGAGGAGCCGCCGAAACCGCTCGACGGCTTGGGAAACAGCGCGCCAAGAATCTTCTCGAAGAAAGAAGCCATTTTTTCCATCCCTCCCGGTGCTGTTCGCGTCCAGCGGCGTTTTTTGTCAGCGCACGCGCGGAGCCTCACCTGTTATGCGGACGCCCGAGTTTCAGCGAAGCGTCCTGTACGGCTGAACGGGGAGCCGGCGAGGGCTCCCCGATAGTGTCGAAACGAGGCGATTACGCCCGAAATCAGTTCGGAGCGAAGGGGTGCTTGGCTTCGTTGCGCTTGGCGACGACTTCGGAGGCCTTCGGCTCGCCGCGAACGGCGCGGGCGATGGCTTCCTTCGTGGCCTGATAGTTGTAGTCCTGGATCTTCTTGTCGTCGTTGGCGTCCCAGTGGATGAACACGCCGACCGAGATGAACAGGTCGTCGGCTTCCGAAACCGGGATCACGCCCTCGGCGACCGAATCCGCAACGGCCTTGGCGACGCCGTGCTGGGCCGGGCCGAACATCTGGACGGCCTGCTTGGCGCCCTTGATGGTGACCTTGTTGAAGAGGATCGTGTTCGGCTTGCAGAGCAGGTTCGGCGCAACGACCGCGAGCAGCGTCGTGAAGCCGTCCTTGTTGTTGACGAGCGCATTGGCGAAAGCCAGCTCGGCGGCCGAGCCGCGCGGACCCATGATGAGGTCGATGTGAGCGACTTCGTTGCCCTCGCCGACGAGCGACTCGCCGACCAGCATCTTGTTGATCAAAGCCATGTGCGTTTCCTTTCGAGTTCCCCCAAAGCGCCGCGCGCCACGCCGCCACGACGCTCCTATCCTTCGTTTTCGGCGTCGGGCTCCGTTGAAATTCGCCCGACCGGTTGGCCAGATAGCCGCGAGACTGCCCCGCGCGGCGCGGACTCAACCATTTTTGCGCGCGCTTGCCAAGATGGACCGGAGAGAATCTGCAAAAAGCACTGCGACGGTCAGGTCCGCGCTCGTGCCTGGATTGAAACGACTTTCCTTCAATTCGCGGTCGAAATCCAGGGCCAGTGCAAAGGCTTCTTCGGGCGCCGCCGCTTCGATGGCGCGCCGTCTGCGCGCCGCCTCCGCGCAGACGGCGCGGGCCGTCTGGTCCCCATATTTGCGCGCGATGTGGCTGTCTGGGAAGGCGGCGAGAAAGGCGAGATAAACTTCGAGCGTCGCGCGCGGCGCGTCGTGGCCGCGCGCGCGGGCGCGCTCGAGCGCGGCCAGGCCCAGGCCGAAAACATCGGCGAAGTCGTGGGCGTATTGATAGCCGATGCGGTCGCGCGGCGCGGCGGCGCGCATCGCTTCGAGCAAAGTGGTTTGCGCCGGGCCGGAAACGTCGTGCGCCTCCGCTTCGCCGAGCCCCGCCGGATTGGCGCGCAGGATGGCGTGAAACGCGGCTTGCGCGTCGGCGACGTCGAGCGCGGCCAGCACGCGGGCAGTCTCGCGCGCGAGATCGGCGCTCCTTGCGGTCAGCGCCGCTTCGGCGAGCGGCGCGCAGAGCAGCACGATGCCGAGATTGGTGTTCTGGCCGACGGCCGCCCAGGTCGCTTCGACCGCGCCCAGGATGCGCGCGCCGACGCTTGCGCCTATGGCGGCGATGTGCGGCGCGGCGGCGCGGGCGCTACGAATGAAATCCTCCGCCTCCATGCCATGGCCCGGCGCAAAATGATGGACATTGCCGGGCTTGGGCGCGGCGAGCTCCGCCTCGCAGGCGGCGATGAAGGCGTGCGCGACGGTTTGCTCCATCACGGCCTACCCTGTTCCTGCGGGGAGAGTGGACGGACGCGAGGCGCAACAGGACAACGCATCCGCGGCGAGCCGCTCGGCGATCGAAAAGGGCGTGATCCGTTGCAGCCCGCTCCAGCCGGGCATGCTGTTGACTTCGAGCGCCATGGGCCGCCCTTGCGCGTCGGCGATGAGATCGACGCCCGCGACGAAGGTTCCCATCGCCTGCGCGGCGGCGAGCGCCATCTCGCGCTCCGCCGGGGTCGGCGTGACGGCGACGGGCTTCGCGCCCTGCCGGACATTGGTGATCCAGTGGCTGGAGCGCCGTTTCATCGCGGCGACGATCTCGCCGCCCGAGACGAGAAGACGCATGTCCTCGTAAGGCGGCCGCGCCGGACCGACGAAGCGCTGGAGGTAGAAGACGCCGCGCGCCTCTTCGAGGGAGGGGATGTCGCCTTCCGTTTCGACGAGCCGCAGGCCCCAGCCCTGAGCGCCGAACAGCGGCTTCATCACCAGCGGGCCGCGCGCGCATTCGCGTCTTGCGATCGCGCGCGCCTGCGCCAGCGACTGGGTGGCGAAGGTCTCGGGCGCGGGGACGCCGGCCTTCGCGAGCAGGAAGCTCGCCATGCTCTTGTCGGTGCAGCGCTCGATGGCGCGCGCGCCATTGACGAGGGGGACGCCGAGCGCCTCCAGCGCATGCAGCACGCCGAGCCGCATGGTGATGGCTTCGAGCGAGCCGTCGCCGATGGCCCGCACCACGGCGAGGTCGGGCAGACCGTGGAAGCCGGGGATGGCGAGGGCGTGGGGGCGGGTCGTGTCGATGCGGCAGGCGGCGAGCCGCACGGCGACAGGGGCCGCGCCCAGCGCGCGAAAGGCCGAAAGCGTGTGCTCGACATGCCAGTCGAGCTTGTCGGTGAAAATGGCGACGCGCGGCTTTTCCCGCGCGGCGCCTCTCGCGCGCGTGGTCATGGCCGGGCTTGTCCCGGCGTTGCGCGCCGGAAGGGTCCGCGCCGCGCTCCCGCGAAAGTTTTCCGGGCGCCCGCGGCGGCGCGGCCTGTTGGAGACATCTCAATTCCAGATGGGCGCGAATATGGCCGGGACGCGCCCGGCCATGACGCTGAAGTGGAGGCGGCGCGCGCCTCAGCCTCCGAAGGACTTGTCGAGCAGCGCCTCGTCGATCCGGCCGGCGCGGAAGGTCTCGCCGGTCTCGACCGCGGTGACCAGCGCCTCGGCGGGCGAAAACAGGCTGCCGTCGATCTTGTAGAAGTCGCCCTTGTAGGCCTTGAAGATTTCCGCGAAAGGCTGGCCGTAGTCGCGAGAATTGCTGCTCGGCAGCTTTTCGGCGAGCTCCTTGGCCGCCGAGGCCGGACCTTTCACGAAGAGATGGGCGCGGCCGGCGTAGATGATGGCGTCATTGGTGCGGCCCATCGCCTGTACGAAATCGGGATGCGGGGGAGAGAGCGGCGCGGTCGCCACGCCGTCGACGATGTTCTCCAGCGGGAAGTGCAGCTCATGCGCCTTGTGCAGCGCGACTTCCAGCACCCGCCCGACGACCTGCACGCTGCCCGCGAGCGACTGCGTCGGCGCATAGACGAAGGCGACCTTGTCGGGCGAGACGTCGGATTTCGACGCCACCTTCTCGACGACTTCCCGCGGCGGCGGCGAGCCGGATTCGAGCACGATGGTCACGCGGTCGGCGCGGTCCTTGTAGGAGAGCTCCTCGAAGAGCTTCTCGACGCGCGCCTGGGCGCGGCCGGGGCCGGAGCCGAGCGCAAAGAACTTCTCGTGCTGGAGGCTCCAGCCGGCATATTGGCTGGCGAGGCAGGCGACGACCGGATCATTGCTCGAAACCGTCAGCCAGAACGGCCATTTCGAGGCGCCCGGCGCCGGCGACAGCGTGACCTTGCCGAGCCCGCCCATGCAGATTTCGGTGAGCAGCAGGCCGGCGTCGATCCCGCCCGCCGCCTTGGCGCCCGCGTCGATGAGCAACTCCCCGAGGCTGCCGTGCGAGACGGCGACGCGGTACCGCCCGGCGCCCGCGACCAGCCGGTCGACGATCTCGCCCGCGAGAGTGTTCACGCTGGCCGTCACGCGGCCTGAGTTTTCGCTTGCGCTCACTTGTGGTCCTTCCCTCGAAACGCCCGGTGGCTCTACCGGTCTTGTTTTCGCCACATTAACTTCTGGAGGCGTCAATCCGCCGGCGCGGGCGGAACTTATCGGGCTTCGCCGCGAAACGAAAGCGGCTCGTGGGGCGTTATAGACGGAGATTTGAGACCTCCGTCACACGGGTGTCAGATACGGGCTCTAGCGCCGCCGCGACCTGGATTTTTGGGGATGGTTATGGACGATCCTTTTGACCGCCGCGCTTCGGCCCCAGGGGCCAAGAGCCTCTCTTCGCGAGACGTCGTGATGGTTCTGGCCGCGGTCGCGGCGATCGTCTTCGCCAATGTCGGCGTCGTGCGGGCGCTCGACGTCGCGCTCGACGTCCTCCACCGGTAAGTCGGCGAAGACTGCCCCTATCTATCAGGCATAAAATACAAATTCTGACTGCGGCCGTAGTCGCGCGTAAAGAGACGCTCGATTTCTTGGCAGAAACCATCGTTTTTTTGTCATTGTGCGTATTTGTCGCAGGCGACAAGATGGGCGCATGTCTTTTGATAACATTCCATTCGACCGAAATCTGCTTTCCAGAGAGAGGCGCCCAGACAGCGCGAGGCGCGTTCGCAAGATCGGTTTCCTGATCTTCGCCGACTTCGAAATTCTTGATCTTTCCGGTCCTCTTGACGCTTTTTACTACGCCGACCGGGTTCTGTGCCTGAAGGGACGTGAAAGCGAACCGGGCTATGAGACGATCGTCATCGCCGCGGCGAAAGGCATGGTCGCCGCCAAATGCGGCCTCGAGGTCGCGGCGCCATGGGCGTGCGGCGACATTGTCGAGGGGCTGGATACGCTTGTCGTCGTCGGCGGCGAAGGCGCCATGGCGGCGAGCGCCGACGACGAACTGATCGACTGGATCAAGCGCATGGCGACGCGCACGCGGCGGCTGGCGTCGATCTGCACCGGCGCTTTCCTCCTCGCGAGCGCCGGACTTCTCGACCATCGCAAGGTCACGACCCACTGGCTGTATTGCGACGCGCTGGCGAGCGCCTATCCCAAGCTCCGCGTCGAGCCCAACCGCATCTTCGTGCGCGACGGCGGCGTCTACACCTCGGGGGGCATCACGGCGGGGATCGATCTGGCGCTGACGCTGATCGAGGAAGACCTCGGGCGCGAGATTCCCCGTCAGGTGGCGGGCCTGATGGTGGTGTTCCTGCGCCGCCCCGGCGGACAGGCGCAATTCAGTCCCTTTCTGGAAGACGCGAACGCCGGCGGGCGGGACATCGCAGAGCTCAAGGCCTGGGTCGTCGCCAACTGTCACCTCGATCTCACCGTCGAGCGGCTGGCCGACCACGCGGCGATGAGCCCGCGCAATTTCGCGCGCCGCTTTCTCGCCGAGACGGGAATGACGCCGGCGCGCTTCGTCGAGCGCGCGCGGGTCGAAGCAGCGCGCTGCCGGCTCGAACAGTCGAACCTCCCCTTGAGCGCCATTGCGCAGGCCTGCGGTTTCGCCACACCGGAACGCCTGCGGCGGGCCTTCAAGCGCCACCTGGACGTGGGGCCGCTCGAATATCGCGATCGCTTTCAATCAAGTTTCATCGAGCCATGGGGGTAGCCATGCGTATTTTATTTTTGACTTCGGCGCACAACAGCCTGAGCCAGCGCCTGCTGATCGATCTGACCGACCGGGGGCACGCCATTTCGGTCGCCCTTGCGGAGAGCGAGGCGGCCATGCTCGACGCGGCCAAGCGGGAAACTCCCGATCTGATCGTCGCGCCCATGCTCAAGGCGGCCGTGCCGGAGGCGATCTGGCGGCGCCGCGTCTGTCTGATCGTGCATCCGGGGATCGTGGGCGACCGCGGGCCGTCCTCGCTCGACTGGGCGATCATGGAAGGGGAAAAACGCTGGGGCGTCACCGTGCTGCAGGCGGTCGCCGAAATGGACGCGGGGCCGATCTGGGCGACTCGCGAATTTCCCCTCCCGCCGGTCGCCGACGCCAAGGGCAGCCTTTACCGCAACGCCGTGACGGAAGCCGCCGCGGCCGCCGTGCTGGAGGCGGTCGAGAAATTTCGCTCCGGCGCGTTCCGGCCCGAGCCTCTCGATTATTCCCGGCCCGAGACGCGCGGGCGCCTGCGGCCGACCATGACTCAGAAGGACCGCGCAATCGACTGGTCGCGCGACCGCACGGATACGGTCCTGCGCAAAATCCGTGCGGCGGACAGCGCTCCAGGCGTGCTGGACGAACTCTTCGGCCTGCCGGTCTTTCTTTACGGCGTGCATGGCGAAGACCGGCTGAAAGGGGCGCCGGGCGAGGTCGTCGCCAGGCGCGACGGCGCCATCTGCCGGGCGACGGTCGACGGCGCCGTCTGGATCAGCCATCTGAAACTCAAGAGCGGCGCGCCCGAGACCGATTGCCGCTTCTTCACGCCGGCGCATGGCTGCGCCTTTTGCGCGGAGGCGTTCTGCCCGGTTTCGGGCGTCAAGCTGCCGGCGACGCAGATTCTCGGGCCGCTTCTCTCTGGCGTCCCGGAGTCGGTGCTTCCGGTCGTGGATGCGAGCGAGCACAGGAGCTATCGGGAAATTCGCTACGTCGAGCGCGACGACGTCGGCCACATCCATTTCGACTTCTACAATGGCGCGATGTGCACGCAGCAATGCTACCGGCTGCGCGACACTTTTCTCTTCGCGCGCAGCCGGCCGACGCGGGCGATCGTCCTGCATGGCGGCAAGGATTTCTTCTCCAACGGCATCCATCTCAATGTCATCGAGGCGGCCGCCGATCCGGCGCTCGAATCCTGGCGCAACATCAACGCCATCGACGATCTCCTGCATGAAATTCTCAACACCATGTCCCATGTCGTCGTCGCCGCGATCTGCGGCAACGCCGGCGCCGGCGGGGCGATCCTGGCGCTGGCGGCGGATCGCGTCGTGGCGCGTGAGGGCGTCGTGCTCAATCCCCATTATCGCAGCATGGGCGGGCTCTACGGCTCGGAATACTGGACCTATGTCCTGCCGCAGCGGGTCGGCGCGGCCCGCGCGCGGGAGCTGACCGAAGCGTGCCGGCCGATGGGCGCGCGCGAAGCCCTTTCGATCGGCTTCGTGGACGAGGTCGTGGCGGGCGACCCCGACGGGTTCCAGCGCGAGGCGACGGCGCGGGCGGTCGACATCGCGCGGCGGCCCGATTTCTGGACTCTCTTACGCGACAAGCATGAAAGGCGCGTGCGCGACGAGCGCGCGAAACCGCTCGCCGCCTATCGGGCCGAGGAGCTCGCGCGCATGAAGGCGAATTTCTTCGGGCCGGACCCGGCCTATCACCGGGCGCGCGAGACATTCGTCTTCAAGGGACGTCCGCCGGCGAGACCCCAGCCCGCGCCGCGTCCCGCGGTCGCCACGGTCTAGCTAGGGCGGGGTGAAATCGAGGGCGACGCCGCCGGCCATGGGCGCGTCGCCTTTCTCCTTCGCGTCGGCGAGGCGGTCGAGGCGGATGAGGGCGAGGCCCGCGCCGCCAATGGCCGAGCCGGTGACCCCGATGTCGAGATCGCCGGCGCGGATCGCTTCTCCGGGCGCCGGCGCGGGGCCGGCGGCGCGGTAGGGGACGACGCGCTTTCGCACCTGAGCGCGGTGCTTCATGCGTGACACCACCTCCTGGCCGACATAGCAGCCCTTGGTGAAATCGAGGCCCGCGAAGAGATCCATGTCGGCCTCGTGCGGAAACGCGTCGCCGTAGGAGAAGTCGACGCCGCCCTCGGGCGCGCCGGCCTCGATGCGGCGGGCCTCGTATTCCGCGCGGGCGCCGGATGCGGCGATTTTCCCCTTTTCGGCGATCGCCCGCCAGCCGAGCGCCGCCGCGCGCGGATCGGGCGCGAGCGCCAGCGCCTCGATCGGCGGACGCGCCGTCGCAACGGGAAAGGCGATCGAGTCGAGGCTGTCGCTTCGATCGGCGAGCGCCACTTTGGCGCGCAGCTTGTACATGTTCAGCCGTTTCAGGAGATCGGCCGCAAGCGAGAGCGGACAGTCGAGCAGAAAGCGGTCCCCGCCGAGCGAGAAAACGAGAAAATCGCAAATGATCTTACCCTGCGGGGTAAGCAGGGCGGCGAAGCGCGCCTCGCCGGGCGCGAGCCCCGTGACGTCGTTCGTCACGAGATTGTGGAGGAACTTGGCCGCGTCCTCGCCCGAGACCTCGATCACGCCGCGGTCCGCCAGCACTATCGCCGTCGTCATGTCTTTCTTTTCCCAGGAACGCGCGCCGCGCATGCTTGGCGCGCCGCCGACTTGTGCTTATCTAGATCGAATTCCGAAAAGCGAGGCGCCATTCATGCCGCAAAGTTTCGATGTCATCCTCTCCGGCGGCGTGCTCGTCAACCAGGACGGGGAAGGGCGGCGCGACCTGGGCGTGCGCGACGGCAAGATCGCCGAGATCGGCGACCTCTCCCGCGCGTCGGCGGGTGAGACGATCGATTGCACGGGCCTGCACATTCTGCCCGGCGTCGTCGACACGCAGGTGCATTTTCGCGAGCCGGGACTTTCTCACAAGGAAGATCTCGAATCGGGCTCGCGCAGCGCGGTCATGGGCGGCGTGACGGCGGTTTTCGAAATGCCGAACACCAATCCGCTCACGGCCGGCGCGGCCGAGCTCGCCGACAAGGTGGCGCGCGGGACCAGCCGGATGCATTGCGACTTCGCCTTCTGGGTCGGCGGCACGCATGAGAACGCCAAGGATCTCGCCGAGCTGGAGCGCCTGCCGGGGGCCGTCGGCATCAAGGTCTTCATGGGCTCCTCGACCGGCTCGCTGCTCATCGCCGACGACGCGGGCGTCGCAGAGGTGCTGTCCCATACGAGACGGCGCGCCGCCTTCCACAGCGAGGACGAGGCGCGGCTCAACGAACGCAAGAGCCTGCGCGTCGAGGGCGATCCGTCGAGCCATCCGGTGTGGCGCGACGTCGAGACTGCGCTGCGCTCGACGCGGCGCCTGCTCGCCATCGCGCGGGAAAAGCGCGCGCTCATCCATGTGCTGCATGTGACGACCGCCGAGGAGATCGAGCTGCTCGCCGCGCACAAGGATCTGGCGAGCGTCGAAGTCACCCCCAATCACCTGGTGCTCGACGCCGAGGCTTATAAGCGCATGGGGACGCTGGCGCAGATGAACCCGCCGGTTCGCGAGGCGCGCCATCGCGACGCGCTGTGGGAGGGCCTGCGGCAGGGCGTCGTCGACGTGATCGGCTCCGACCACGCGCCCCATACGCTGGAGGAGAAGGCGCAGCCCTATCCCAAAAGCCCCTCCGGCATGACGGGCGTGCAGACCCTCGTGCCGCTGCTGCTCGACGCGGTGAACGCCGGCAAGCTGACGCTCGCCCGTTTCGTCGATCTGACCAGCGCCGGCCCCTTGCGCCTCTTCGGCATGGCCGGCAAGGGCCGCGTCGCGAAAGGCTATGACGCCGACCTAACCATCGTCGATCTGAAGCGCCGGCAGACCATCCGCAACGACTGGATCGCCTCGCGCGTCGGCTGGACCCCCTTCGACGGCATGGAGGTCACGGGCTGGCCAGTGGGAACCTTCGTGCGCGGCGCCAAGGTGATGTGGGAGGGCGAGCTCGTCACGCCCGCGACCGGCCGCCCGGTGCGCTTCCAGGCGGCGCTGTGATCTCTCGCGGAAGCTGATTACTCGGAACAGCGCGCGCGGGCGCCGGTTCTCAGTTCCGTCAGCTCGGCGGTGATGCGCAGGCCGTTGTTCACCTTGAGGGCGACGATGGGATTGGCGAAGCCGAAACGATAGTCGCGCTTCATGGGATAGGAGCGGCCGTCGTTCGCCACATAGAAGCAAAAGGAGCTGTATTCGGGATTGGCCAGGCGCGAAATGGAGCAGTGGATCTCGTAAGCGAGCGGCGCGCAGTGGAGCGCGACATCCTTGTTGGGGACGTTCCAGTTGGGAGAGGCGACCGACCCGGCCAATGCGGGAGACGCCGCCAGCGGCGCCAAGAACACCCAGCGAAGCGTCATCTTTTGTCCTTCGTCTGCGGCCGCTGACTGCGGCCGCAGATCTATCGCGAGCCCTGGAGGCTAATCTATGTCAGGCGGTCAGCAGCTGCAGCCATAGCCATAGGAGGGATAGGCCGCGCCATAATAGCCAGGATAGCCGCCGCCATAGCCCCAATAACCATAGCCGGGATAGGTCGCCGCGCCGGCGATCGTGCCGAGCGCCAGACCGCCGAGCAGGCCGGCCGTCGCCGCGCCGCCATAGCCCCAGCCGCCGCCATAGCCCCAGCGGCCGCCATAGCCCCAGCGGCCATAGCCCCAGCCCGGGCGCCATCCGCCGGCCCAGCCATAATGACCCCAGCCAGGACCCCAACCGCGGCCGTAGCGCACCCAGGCGTCGGCAGGCGTCGAAACGGTCATCGTGCCGGCAAGCATGGCGGCCGCCACGGCGGCCGTGAGCATTTTGCGCATATTCGTCATTGCGATCTCCTGGGTCCCTGTCCGCCAAAGCCCCATCGCCACCCCCTGCAACGCGAGGCCGGTTTGCTTGTTCCTTTCGTTTTTGCGGCAGGCAGGCGCTGCGGGCCGCAGTCGCCAGCGGGCGCAATCGCCCTAGATGAGGCAGTCTTCCGGAAGGAGAGAGGTCATGAGCACTCCCAACGACGCGCCGCGCAACGAGGGCGAAGGCAATCGGACCGCCGCGAAGCAATACAACGAGGCGCAGCGCAAATTCGTCGAGAGCGGCAAGGTCGAGCGCGCCGCGAAGGACGCCGAACACGCGCTCGAAACGGAAGAAGCCGAGGCCCTGAAGCGCGCCGAGGAGGAAGGTCGCTCCCACGCAAAGCCCCACGAGCAGCCGCGCGAGATTTAATCCTCGCTCCAGAAGTAATGCCACACGCCATCCGACGCGACGCCGATGCGCGTCGCGCGGGGCCGTTTTTCCGCATTGCTGCGCGCGAGATCGCGAAACCGCACGCAGGCCCAGCGGGCGCGCGCCTCCTCTTGCGTCGCCGCCGGCGCGGACCTTCGGGCGAAAGCGGGCCATTCGTAGAGCGTCACCGGGCCGCGCGTGACCTTCACATAGGGCTCAGCGAGAATGGCGCGGGCGATGTCGACCGTCTCCCGCCCGACCCCGTCGAAGGACAGTGTCTTCAGAATCGCGATCGGGTCGGTTCCGGCCGGAAAGGCGCCGCTCCTGGCGAAGAGCGGGCGCACCTCGTTCCAGTCGATGGGGATGCGCAGCGCCTCGACGTCGTTCTTCTCCAGCGCCGCGAGAATCTTGTCGCGGATCGCCCGCACCGGGGCGGGGAGCGCGGCGGCGTCGGTCGAGGGTTCGGAGACGATGTCGGGCAAAGGGCGGGAGCGCGTCATGCCGTATTTAAGCCCGCCGCTCCGCAAAAGGCGAATGGCCACGATTTGGCGCTTCGCACGCGTCCTTTCCCCTGTATAATCAGATGAAACCGTACCTGACGGAAATTTCCGTCTCGCCGGAGCGCGAATGGACGATTCCCCCGATAAGAAGTCGCGGCCGCCAAGGAGCGCGCTGGATCTGGCGCTGCGCCGCTCGGCGCTGGCGATCCTCGGCGAGCGGTTGCTCAGGCTCGCCGCGGCGCTAGCGACGCTCGCCCTGTTTTTCCTGACCCTCTCCTGGCTCGGCCTGTGGCGGGCGGCTCCCCTCGAAGCGCGCATGGCGGGGGTGACGCTCTTTGGATTCGCCGCCCTGTTCCTCGTCGCGCGCGAGATCGGGCGCGGCTGGCCGCGCCGCCGCGCGGCGGCTGCCCGGCTCGACGACGCGGCGGCGGGCCCGCTCAAACCCGCCGCCTCGCTCGACGACACGCTCGCGGCCGGCGCGGCCGATCCGGCGACGGCGGCGCTCTGGGCCCTGC
The DNA here is from genome assembly GCF_038070105.1 of Methylocystis sp. IM3. Taxonomy (NCBI): domain Bacteria; kingdom Pseudomonadati; phylum Pseudomonadota; class Alphaproteobacteria; order Hyphomicrobiales; family Methylocystaceae; genus Methylocystis; species Methylocystis sp. IM3. Next base: position 205,508 of record NZ_JBBPBZ010000002.1, read on the forward strand.
ATCGCAGGCGGCTGGAGGCGGCTCTCACCGAAACGCCGGTTCTCGCCCCGCGCCCGCGCCTGCCCGAGCGCGATCCTTACGCGCTGCGCGCCTTTGCCCTGGTCGCGGCGGTCGCCGCGGCCTTCGTCGCCGCCGACGAGAAGGGCGCACGGCTTGCCGCCGCCTTCGACTGGCGGGCGGCGCATCGGCTGGCGCCGTCGCAGCGCGTCGACGCCTGGTTCGAGCCGCCGGCCTATACGGGGCGCCCGCCGATCGTGCTGGCGCAGGAGAGCGGCGCCGTCACGGCGCCCGTGAATTCCCTGCTGCGCCTGAGGCCCGCGGACGCCGCCGTTTCGGTCGATGGCGCGCTCGCGGCGTCGGAAGAGCAGGGCGCGGGGGAGCGCGCCTACAGGCTCGAGGGCGCGGCGCGCCTCGATCTCCCCGACGGCCGCCGTTTCGACGTCGAGCCCATTCCCGACCTTCCGCCGCGGATCGCGCTGGACGGAGAGCCGCGCAACAATGCGCGCGGCACCATGACGCTCGCCTATCGGCTCGACGACGATTACGGCGTCGTAAGCGCCGAGGCGATCTTCAGCCGCAGGAGCGCGGCCCGCGCGCTCTACGAGCCGCCGCGCCTGCCGCTCGATCTGCCGGCGGGCGCCGGCGGCCTCGGCGACGGCCGCGCCACGCTCGATCTCGCCGACAGCCCCTATGCCGGCGCGGCGGTCGCGATGCGGCTCGTTGCGAAGGACGCGGCGGGCGCCGAGGGCGTCGCGGACCCCGTGGAAATCGTTCTGCCGCAGCGGCGCTTCGTCAAGCCGCTCGCGCGCGCGCTCGTCGAGCAGCGGCGCATTCTCGCGCTCGATCCGGAGGCGCGCGCCAATGTGCGCGCCGCGCTGGAGGCGCTGTCCCTCGCGCCGGAAGCGTTCGAGACGCCGGCCGGCGTTCATCTCGGCCTGCGCGCGGCGCGTCGCAGCCTCGAAGGGCGGCGCACCGACGACGAGCTGCGCGGCGTCGCCGACATGCTCTGGGCCATGGCGCTGGAGATCGAGGACGGCGGCGCGTCCGACGCCGAGCGCGAATTGCGCGCGGCCGAGCAGGCGCTCCGCGAGGCCATGGCGCGCGGCGACGGCGAGGCGGAGATCGCCAAGCGCACGCAGGAGTTGCGCGCGGCGCTCGAGAAGTTTCTCGAGCAGGTCGGCGCGCGGCCCCAGCCGGGCCAGTCGCAGGAGGCCTCGGACGATCCCGACAGCGTCACGGCCGACGATCTGCAATCCATGCTCGACGAGATCGAACAGGCGGCGAAATCCGGCGACATGGCGCAGGCGCAAAAGCTCCTCGACGATTTGCAGGACATCATGGAGAACGCCCAGACCGGCGAGGCGAGCGAGGCGGCGAGCGCCGCCCGCAAGGCGCGCCGGCGCGAGATGCAGCGCGCGCTCGGCGAACTCGACCAGCTCTCACGCGAGGAGCAGCAGCTGCGCGACGAGACCTTCCAGGGGCTCAAGACCCCGCTCGAGGACGAGCGCGCGCCGCTCGCCGGGGAACAGAAACAGGGCGCCGCCGGGGCGCAGGCCGAACGCCGCCGCCAGGAAGCCTTGCGCCAGAAGCTCGAACGCGAGCAGGATGCGCTCAAGGACGAGGCCGGCGAGGCGGGGGAAGATCTCGACGAGGCCCGCAAGGCGATGAAACAGGCCGAGCAGGCGCTCGGTCCCGGCGGCGAGGGACGCGGCAAGGCGGTCGAGGCGCAGGGCCGCGCCGTCGAGGCGCTGCGCAAGGGGGCCGGCAAGCTCGCCCAGCAGATGCAGGGCGGGCAGGACGGCGAGACCGGCGAAGACGGGCAGCAGGGACAGGGCAAGGGTCGCCGCGCCCGCCATGGCAAGGGCCGCGATCCGCTCGGCCGCTCCTCCGGAGGGCAGGCGAGCACGCGGGCGAAATATGACCCGCTCGGATTGCCGCCCGCCCAGCGCGCCCACCGCGTGCAGGAGGAGCTGCGCCGCCGTCTCGGCCAGCCCGAGCGCCCGGCGGAGGAGCTCGACTATCTGCAAAGGCTGCTGACGCGATAAAGCGCCTTGCTCTCGCGCGGGCGCTTCTCTACTTGCCTGAGAAGGACCCGCGCGGCGAAGGGCGCGTCTTCCGGCGCCGGCGGCCTGGGCGCGAAGCAGGCAAACAACAATGGGGAGCCCGGCGCCGCAAGCGGCTCGTCAAGGGGGCGCAATGTCCAATCTTTTGGTGTTCATCGCCGCGGCGGCTGTGTTTCTCGTGCTGCTCGCGGGCTTCTTCAACATGTTTCGCGGCGGCGAGGGCGCGCCGCAACGTTCGCAGACGCTCATGCGCTGGCGCGTCGGCCTGCAATTTCTGGCGCTCGCCATCGCGCTGACGGTGCTTTACTTCCGGGGACATTGACGACGTGGTCAAGCTCGACAGAATTTACACCCGTGGCGGCGACAAGGGTGCGACCTCACTCGCGACCGGCGCGCGCCGGCGCAAGGACGACATTCGCGTCGAGGCCTATGGCGCGATCGACGAGACCAACGCCGCGATCGGCGTCGCGCGCCTCGCGATCGAACCGCGCGACGCCCCGCTCGACCAGATGCTCGAGCGCATCCAGAACGATCTCTTCGATCTCGGCGCCGAACTCGCGACGCCCAACGATCCGGAAAAGCCGCTCGACCCCGCCATGCGGCTTGCGATCCTGCCCACCCAGGTGGAGCGTCTGGAAAAGGAGATCGACGCGCTCAACGGCGATCTCGCGCCGCTGCGCTCTTTCGTGCTGCCCGGCGGCACGGCGGCCGCCGCGCATCTGCACATGGCGCGCACCATCTGCCGCCGCGCCGAGCGCGTGATGGTGACTCTGATGGAGACGGAGGGCGAGGATCTGTCGCCGACCGCGCTGGCCTATGTGAACCGCCTCTCGGATTTCCTCTTCGTCGCCTCGCGCTTCGTGAACCGAGAGACGGGCGACGTTTTGTGGAAGCCCGGCGCGACGCGGTGAGGAAAGCGCGCTATCTGGCGCGCTTCTCCAGCCAGCTGACGACGAGCGGGTCGTCGACGGCGCCGGTCACCGCCGTCACCTTGCCGTCGGGGGAGACGAGCGCGGTGAAGGGCAGTTCGCCGCGCCAGGACGAATCCGCTTCGAAATAGAGCTTCTCCACGAAATCGTCGGAGAAACCGTAATGCGTCGCCTTGCCGAGCCCGGCCTTCTCCAGCCGGGCTTCGGCGCGGGCGCGGTCCTCCTCGCCGTCCGTATTCACGAAGAGGATGTCGACGCCCTTCTGCGCCTCGAGCATTCTGGCCCATTGCGGCAGTTCGGCGAGGCAGGGCGGGCAGGTCACCGACCAGAAATGGATGATGAGCGGCCGGCCCGCATGGGCCTTCGCGATTTGCGCAAAGGCGCCGCGGCCATAGGGCCTGAAGTCGAGCGCCGACGCCCCCGGCGCGCCGAGCGCAAGAAGCGCCGTCACGGCGAGCGCCAATCCGTGGATGACTCGCCTCATTTCGCGGCGCTCTTTTCGTCGCGCGGGAGCGGCAGCAGACGATAGCCCTCCTTGTGCGTGACCCAGGAGAGATAGGCGGTCTTTTTGTCGGCGACGAGCTCGGGATGATCCGAGGCGTCGGCGGTCTCGGCAATGACTTTTGGCGCGCTCCAGCTCTTGCCGCCGTCGCGCGACATCTGCATCGCGATGGTCGTCGCGGTTCCGTCGAACTCCTTCCAGACGCGATAGAGGCGGCCCTTGACGGCGATGGCGACGGGATGGCCCGGCGCCTTGGCGTCGTCGCCGAATTTCTCGGGCGCCGAGAAGCTTTTGCCGCCGTCGGCGCTTTGCGCGTAGAAGAGGCCCTGGCGCTTCTTGCCCTTGGTGAACCAGACGGCGTGCCAGACGCCATTGGCGTCGATGGCGAGGCCGGGTCCGTGATGCGGGCAGGAATTGATCGCCCAATCGTCGTCGGAAACGCGCCCGCCCGACAGAGTCTTACCGTCGGCGGAGAGTTTCGCGGCGTAATGATCGCGGACATTGCCCTCGAACACCTGCCGCCACATGAACACCGGCAGGCCGTCGCGATCGAGCGCCGAGGACATGCGGCAGCATTCGCAGGCGTGATCGAGCAGGATCTTCTTGCCCTCGAAAGTCTGGCCCTGGTCATCCGACCAGCCGAAGGCGACGCCGCTGCCTTCGAATTCCTTGCCCTCGGCCTTGGCCTTGAGGAGATTGGTCTTGTCCAGCCAGCCCGCATAAATGCGGCCCTTCGGCGTCACGACGAAGGTCTCGAAGCGCTGGCCGCCTTCGGTCAGCATCGGCTGCGGCGCGGAGAAGCTCTTGCCGCCGTCTGTCGAGCGCGCCGTGAAGATCGTGCCGATCATCTGCTTGTCGGGCCGTGTCGTGTAACTTGCGAGCAGCGACCCGTCCGCGAGCGGGACGATCTTGGGGCGCGCGTCGCCATGCGAGTCGACGACGCCGTCGCCGATCGTCGCGACGGTCGCCGGCGCCGAAAAGCTCTTGCCGCCGTCGGTGGAGCTCGCGACATAGACCGATTTGCCGACCGCGAAGGCGACCCAGAGCGTCCCCTTCTTGTCGAAGGCGGGATTGGCGGTCATGGCGCAGGCCGGTTTCGGCTCGCTGCAGGCGGGCGCGGCGTGATGGCTCATCGGCGCCGCGGCGGGCGCGGATTTGGCGTCGGCCGCGGGAGCCGGGGCGGCGCCGGACGCGGCGGCGGGTTCTTCGGCAAGCGCGAGGCCCGTGGCGCCGATCGCAGCCGCGCCGGCGAGAAGGAGGCGGGCGAGAAGGAGGCGGGAAAGAAACACTGGCGTTCTCCCTTGAGATTCTTTTTTCAGCGGAATTTGAAAGTCTGGCCCACATCCATCGAGCCGCCGGGAGGCGGCGGGGTCACGACCTGGGATAGAATTTTCTTCACGATCTCGGCATGGGCGGGGCTCGAGGTCCGGTCGATCGTCACCTTGGTGACCCTGCCGGCAGGCCCCACGATGAAGCTCGCCGCCACTTCGCCCGGACCGGCGGCGTTGTCCTCCGGCGTATGCCGGGCGATCTCGGCATAGAGCAGGCTGAGATATTTGCTCTCCGACATGCCGCCCGGCGCCGCCTGCGGCTGCGGTGGCTGCGCGGGCTTTTGCGCCGCAGACGGCGCGGGAGCGGGGGGCTGGGCCGAGGTGGGGGCCGGGGCTGCGGCGGGCGCCGAGGCTGCGGCGGGTTTGGGCGCGGTCGCGGGTGGCGCCGGTTTTTGTGGCTCGGCGCGCGCCACGCCGCCAAAGGCGAGCGCGCACAAAAGCGCGACGCGCCAGCGGGTGATGGCGTTCATGGGTTCTGCTTTCCGTCGAAAAGAACGACGGCGGGCTCATCGAGGCCCGCCGCCGAAACGTCTAGTGAAAGGCGAAAGCCTGGCTCACGAAAGCCGAGCCGCAGTTTCCGGGCCCGCGCGACGAGGAGACGATCCGCCGCGCCAGCGCCGCATGGGCCGGCGTCGAGCCGGAGGCCGAGACCCCCGAAATGCCGCCGCCCGCATTGACCTGGAAGGTCACATGGGCGGTGCCGGGGCCGAGGCTCGTCGAGCCCGGCGTGTGCTGCCGCAGCGAGGCCGCCACATGGGCGAGGCAGGACGCCTGGGAGGCCCCCGAGCCGCCGCCGGCGTCGGGCGCGCCGGCGCGGCGCCGCGCCTGCGCCTCGCGCCGCTGTTCGGCGCGCTCGACCTGTTTCTGCTCTTCCTGCTTGCGCTCGGTCTTTTCGACGTCCTCTTTCTTCATGGCGAGCGGAATGGCGTCAGGGGCCATCACCACCGGCGGCGGCAGTGCGAGTTCTGGCTGCTCGACCGCGACAGGGGGCGGCGTGTCCTCGGCGGCGCTCACCTCTTCCTGCTCGATGAAGTCGCCTTCCTGCACCAGGTCCATTGTGAGGGAGTCGAGCGAGATCGACTTCGGCGCGGGCGCGAAGAGGAAGGCGGCGAAGACGGCGAGATGGACCGCGACGATCGCGGTGGTGGCGACGGGGCGCAGCCAGGGCGGGTTGACCGGCGGAGGACCCGCCGGCTCCTGATCCCGCTTGCCGGCAAGCCCGGGCGACAGAGCGAAATCGGTCATTTCGCCGCTCCTCCCGCAGGGGCAGGGGCCGCAGCCGGCGCGGCGGATTTGACGGACGGGCCGGTCTTGCTGCGCGAGTTGGTCATGATCGCGATATGGGTGATGCCATTGGTCGCGAGCTTGTCCATGACCGCGACGACTTCGCCATAGACCGCCTCGGTGTCGCCGCGCACATGCACGACGCGCGTGTGGTCGTCGCCCATCATGGCGCGGATGCCGTCGATCAGCGCGTCCTCGGAGACCGGATCGGCGCCGAGCGAGACCTTGCCGTCCTTGCCGACGGTGACGACGATCGGGTCCTTCTGATTGATCGGCTGCGCCGCGCTGGCTTGCGGCAGATTGACCTTCACGCCCTTGGCGAGCAGCGGCGCCGTCACCATGAAGATGATGAGTAGCACCAGCATCACGTCGACGAGCGGCGTGACGTTGATGTCGGCGAGCGGCTGATAGAGGTCGTTATTGTTCTTGAAGCGCGTGGGGAGGCCCATTTATGCGGCCTCCTTCTGCGAGCGGGCGCGATTGGCCGCGCCGATGCTCGTCATGCGCAGCGCCTCGTCCTCGATGTAATGGGCGACCTGCTGGCCGGCGCGGGCGAAGGAGGCGCCGATGCGGTTGTAGCCGACCGAGGCCGGAATGGCGGCGGCGAGGCCATAGGCCGTGGCGGCAAGCGCCTCCGCGATGCCGGGCGCGACCACCGCGAGGCTCGTGTCCTGCGACTGGGCGATGCCCGCGAAGCTCGTCATGATGCCCCACACCGTTCCGAAGAGGCCGACGAAGGGCGCGACGGAAGAGATCACGGCGAGATTGGGCAGGCCGCCTTCCGCCTTGGTGAGAAACTCGCGCGCCGCGCGGCTCATGTTTTCGGCGACGCGTTCGCGCTTGTCGCCCACGGTCTCGTCGGGAATGTCGAGGGCGAAAGCCTCGCGGCCCGCCTCGGCGACCGGCTCGAGCACGCCGATCGGCCGGCCGGCGCGCGCCTCACGCGCCGCCTTTCCGATGCGCAGGACGGCGGTGGTGGCCTCGACGATCAGCACCCAGGTCCAGATCGAGGCGAGCAGCAGCGACGCCATGACGACCTTGCCGACAGGGCCGGCGTTGAGAAACATGGCGAGCGGGGAAAGCGACGTATGATCCATGGAACTTACTCGTTCTTCTATCGAGACGCGCGCGCTAGGATGCGACAGCAGGCGTCTTCCTTTGATTTTCAGTATGAACGGGACGCGAAAGGCGTCTCTGACCGGCATTGTAACCGTATGCGCCCGCTGGGCCAGCACAACAGCGCGCCGATCGGAAGGCTTCCAAATTAGACGGGCGGCGCGCGCGCGCCGTGGGCGGCGTGAAAGGCGACGCTTTCCGGCTCATGCGCCGTCGCCGCGAGAAGGCAGAAACGAATCGGCGCGCGAAGAGGCGCCGCCGGCGTCGCGAGCCGTGGCGGCAGAACGGCCGCCGCCGAATGCGCGGCAAGGCAACAGGGGCAATGATGCTTCGCCGGACCCTGCTCCTGCGTCGTTTTCTCGGCGCCCGAATCCGCGCGTTGCGTCATGTGCCGCTTGAAGCAGGCGAAAAGTCCGGCGCTCGCGGAGCTGTTGTTTTTCAGGACGATGTCTGTTGCGTCGGCCGCCGCCGCCCCGGACGCCGACACGCTGAACATCAGCGCAAAGGCCGCGATGATCGCGATCACGGCGCGGACGCTCCGGCTGATGTGGCGCAACTGTGACATAAAAGTCTCTTAAGTGATTTTTTCATTTTTGACAACGCGGGGCGGCTTGTAACGACTGTAACCTTACGCGAGGTTGACGCTGTGCGTAACCGTAATCCTGTATTAGTCATTCGATGATCCAGGACCACAGTTACCATGCCCGCCGTTACGTGTGTGGCTTATGCTTGGATCTGAATTGAGCGCGTCTCATGCGGAGAAGATTGCTCGCATCGCTGATTGTCTGCGTCGCCTTGCTGACGCAGCTCGGCGCGTCCTTCTGGGGCGCGGCGGCGGCGCGCGACGATCATGTCTTCTGCAATCGGCAAATCGTGGCCGTGCAGACGCAAGATGCGGCGACCTTTCCAGTCGAAAACGCCCCCGCCGGCGCGCCGCTCGCGCATGATCACGGCTCCTGCTCGCTCTGCCAGCTGAGCTTCAGCATCATCGGGGCCGAGCCGCCGCATTTCTCCGCCCAGGCGATCCGTTTCCACTGGCGCGTCGCCTTCGTCGAGCGGGATGTTCCCGAGCCGCGCTTCCTCTTCAATCTGAACGCGCCCGCGCGCGCGCCCCCTTCCACGGTCTGACTCCCGAAACACAAGGCGCAAAAGCGCCGGATCAGACGCGTCGCCCGGCGACGCCCGAGGAAGGATTCCAGTAAAATGTCCCGTCATTTCCTGTTGCGCGGCGTTTCCGCCGGCGCATTGTCTTTCGTCGTTCTCACGCCCGCCATGGCGACCCATACCCTGCCGACCATCGACGTCGGCGGCCAGCGCCGCGCCGCCGCTCATCGCGGACCGGCGCGCCCGGCAGGCCCGGCCGTCGCCCAGCCCGCCGTCGTCAGCCCGGAGCCGGCGGCGCCGGTCGCGCCCTCGCCGGTCGTCTCGCGCTGGTCGCCGACGCTCCCCGACGGCCGCCCCGCCTTCGTCGAAAAATGGCAGCTTCCCAATACGGTCGCGAGCGTCACGCGCCAGCAGATCGAGCGTCAGGTCAATATCGTCGATACGGAAGACGCCGTGCGCTACATGCCGAGCCTCTTCGTGCGCAAACGCAACAACGGCGACACCCAGGCGGTGCTCCAGACCCGCACCTGGGGCGTCGCCTCCTCGGCGCGCAGCCTCGTCTATGCGGACGATCTTCTGCTCACGGCGCTCATCGGCAACGACAACACCATCGGCGCCCCGCGCTGGGGCCTCGTCGCGCCCGAGGAAATCGACCGCGTCGACTTCCTCTACGGCCCCTTCGCCGCGCAATATCCCGGCAACTCCATGGGCGGCGTGCTGAAAATCACGACGCGCATGCCGGAGAAGCTCGAAGTCTCCGTCAAGGACACCGTGTCGGTGCAGGACTTCTCGCTCTGGGGCACGAACAAGAGCCTCGTCAACAATGTGACGAGCATGTTCGTCGGCAACAGGATCGGCGATTTCTCCTACACGGTCTCCGGCAACTGGCAGCGCGGCTCGCAGCAGCCGCTGACCTATACGACGACGCCGTCGCTGATCCCCGGCTCATACATCATGAGCAATGTCTACGGCACAACCTTCGCGAACGTGCTGGGCTCTGGCGGCAATCTCAACAACGATCAGGTCAACGCCAAGCTCAAGCTTGCCTACGACTTCACCAATACGATCCGGGGCACTTATACCTTCGCCTTCTGGTCCAATGACGGCGCCTCCTATCCGGAAAACTTCCTGGTTCCGGGCTATGGCGCCAATTGGGGGCCGACGACCAATTTTCTGGGCACGTCCGTGCTGCAGAACTTCGCCAGCGCCTATTACCGGGTGCAGGAAAAGATCATGGTCAACGCCGCCGCGATCAAATCGAATAGCGGCGGACCTTTCGACTTCGAGATTTCGGCGTCGAACTTCACCTACCTACAGTCCGACCAGGTCTCGCCCTTCTCGGCGACGCCGCCGGCCGGCTATACGCTCAACGGCCGCGACTCGGTCTTTACCGGCACTTATTGGACCCTCTTCGACGCCAAGGGCATCGCGCGTCCCCCGGAAGGTCCGTTGCAGGGCCACGACATCAGCTTCGGCGTCCACGGCGACCAGTTTCATCTCAACAACCCGGTTTGGCTGACCTACAATTGGGCGTCGGGGCTCGCCGCTAACACGGGAACCGCCGCCTCGATCGCGCAGGGCACGACGCGCACGCAGGCGCTCTGGACGCAGGACGCGATGATGCTGCGCGACAATCTCAAATTCACGGCGGGCATCCGCGGCGAGGTGTGGCAGGCTTCAAACGGCTATAATCAGGGCGCCAACACCAACGCCTTCGGCACCGCTTTGACCGGCGCGGTCAGCACGAGGCTGCCAATCTATCAGCCCAACCAGTACAGCACGCGCTTCTCGCCCAAGGGCTCGCTCGAATATTTCTACGACGATCACTGGACCGTCAGGGGCTCGATCGGCATGGCCAACCGCTTCCCGACCGTTCGTGAGCTTTATAATCTGACGACGCTCACGAACACCGGACAGGTGACCAACCCCAATCCCAATCTGCGCCCCGAAAACGTGATCAGCTCCGAGCTCGCCTTCGAACGCAAGATCGGCAAGGACGGCACGGCGCGCGTCTCCCTGTTCGACGAGCAGACCCGCGACGCCATCATCAGCCAGGTGACGCTCGTCCCTGGCACGGCGATTCAGGCCACCACGCCGACCAATGTGCAGCGCATTCGCAACAGCGGCGTCGAGGTGGCGTTCCAGAAGGACAATGTCCTTCTGCGTGGGCTCGAGGTTCTGGGCAGCGCGACCTGGCTGAACTCGCGCATCATCGCCAATCCGACCTGGATCCCGACCGCCGCCAACGCCGAACTTCCCTGGGCGACCTCGGTCGCCGGCAAGAACGTGCCCAACGTGCCGAACTGGCGCGGCACGCTCGCGCTCACCTATCGGCCGGACGATCGCTGGTCCTTCACGGTCGCGGGGCGCTATCAGAGCAAGCTGTGGCGCACCATGGCCAACAACGACCGCGCCTATGGGATCTATTTCGCCTTCGATCCCTTCTTCGTCGTCGACACCAAGATCAACTACAAATGGAGCGACCGGTTCTCCTTCGACTTCGGCATCGACAACGTCAACAACTACAAATATTTCCTGTTCCATCCCTTCCCGCAGCGCACCTATTATTTCGCCGCGAAATATGAATATGGACGGGACAAGAAGGGCGCCCCCGGCATCTTCTTCACGGGCGACGAGGCCGGCCTGCCGGATGTTGCGAGCTGGTTCCAACCGGTGGCCTTCAACTGGGATTGAGCCGCCGAGGCTCGATAAAAAAGGCCCGGGAGCAAAACTCCCGGGCCTTTGTTTTTGCGCGGAACGTTCTTTCTCTAGTGCGACAGCGCCTTGACGATGGCCTCGACGGTCTTCTTGGCGTCGCCGAAGAGCATCATCGTATTGGGGCGGAAGAAGAGTTCGTTCTCCACGCCCGCATAGCCGGAGCCCATGCCGCGCTTGAGGAAGAGAACAGTCTTCGCCTTCTCCACATCGAGAATCGGCATGCCGTAGATCGCCGAGGATTTGTCGGTCTTCGCCGCCGGATTGGTCACGTCATTGGCGCCGATGACGAAGGCCACGTCCGCCTGGCCGAATTCCGAATTGATGTCCTCGAGTTCGAAGACCTCGTCATAAGGAACATTGGCTTCGGCGAGCAGCACGTTCATGTGGCCCGGCATGCGGCCCGCGACAGGGTGGATCGCATAGCTGACCTCGACGCCCTCCTTTTTGAGAAGGTCGGCCATTTCGCGCAGCGCGTGCTGCGCCTGCGCCACCGCCATGCCGTAACCCGGCACGATGATGATCTTGCCGGCGTTCTGCATGATATAGGCGGCGTCTTCTGCCGAGCCCTGCTTGACGTTGCGCGTCTCCTTGGCGCCGCCTCCGACAACCGTCTCTCCGCCGAAGCCGCCGAGGATGACGGAAATGAAGCTGCGGTTCATGCCCTTGCACATGATGTAGGAGAGGATCGCGCCCGACGAGCCGACCAGCGCGCCCGTGATGATCAGCGCCAGATTGCCGAGCGTGAAGCCGATGCCCGCCGCCGCCCAGCCCGAATAGGAGTTGAGCATGGAGACGACGACCGGCATGTCGGCGCCGCCGATCGGAATGATGAGCGTGACGCCGAGCATGAAGGAGACGAGGATCAGCAACAGCAGCCAGAAGCCCGATTCCGTCGTCACGAAGAGCAGGATCAGCGCCAGCAGGCTCACGCCGAGCAGGATGTTGATCGTGTGGCGCTCGGGAAGCAGGATCGGCTTGCCGCTCATGCGCTCGGAGAGCTTCAGAAAGGCGATGATCGAGCCGGTGAAGGTGATCGCGCCGATCGAGGCGCCAAGCGACATCTCGAAGAGGCTTCCGCCCTCGATATGGCCCGGCGCGCCGATGCCGAAGGCGTGCGGCGCGAAAAAGGCGCTGCCCGCCACCAGCACGGCGGCGAGGCCGACGAGCGAATGGAAGAAGGCGACGAGCTCCGGCATCGCCGTCATCGGCACGCGCTGCGCCACATAGGCGCCGACGCCGCCGCCCGCCCCCGCGCCGATCAGGATCAGCACGAGCCCCGCGAAGGGCGGCAGATGCAGGAGCAGCGTCGTCGCCACGGCGACCGCCATGCCGATCATGCCATAGCGGTTGCCCTCGCGTGAGGTCGCTGGCGAGGAGAGGCCGCGCAGCGCCAGAATGAACAGCACGCCGGCGACGAGATAGAGAAGGGCTGCGATATTCGCGCTCATGGCGGTCAGCCCTTCTTCTTGTACATGGCGAGCATGCGTTCGGTGACGAGGAAGCCGCCGAAGATGTTCACGCAAGCGAGCACGAGGGCGATGAAGCCGAGCCATCGCGCCCAGTCGGAGCCGCTGTCCGTGACGCTCGCCGCTTCGACGCCCACCGAGAGAAGCGCGCCGACCACGATGACGGAGGAAATGGCGTTGGTGACGGACATCAGCGGCGTATGCAGCGCCGGGGTCACGGACCAGACGACGTAATAGCCGACGAAGACGGCGAGGGCGAAGATGGCGAGGCGAAAGACGACCGGGTCGATGGCGCCGCCGCCCAGCCCATGCGAGGCGGCGGCGGCGGCCGTCTGCGCGATCTCCTCGGAATAATGCTGCGCCTGATCGGCGAGCTGTTTCGCGGCCTCGGCCGCGGCCCGCGCCTTTTCGAGCAATTGCTGCGTAGAGTCGGTCATGGTTCGACGCCTCTCGTGATTTATGGATGTTTCGAGGTTCAGGCCTTCTTGAAACGTTCGTCGGCGACGACGCCGTCGCGCGTGAGCGCGGTCGCTTTCACGAGTTCGTCGTCCCAATTGATGGCGAGCTGCTTTGTCTCCTTCGAGATCAGCGTCTCGACGAAAGCGAGGAGGTTTCTCGCGTAGAGGCTCGAGGCCGTCGGGGCCATCCGGCCCGGCAGATTGAGCGCGCCGACAATCTTCACGCCATTTTCGACGACGGTCTCGCCGGGGCGCGTCAATTCGCAATTGCCGCCGCGCTCGGCGGCGAGATCGACGATGACCGAGCCTGCGCGCATGGAGCGGACCATGTCGGCGGAGACGAGGCGCGGCGCCGGACGCCCTGGAATGAGCGCCGTGGTGATGACGACATCCTGCTTGGCGATGTGACTCGCGGTCAGTTGCGCCTGCGCCGCCTGATACTCCTTCGACATTTCCTTGGCGTAGCCGCCGGCCGTCTGCGCCTGCTGGAACTCCTCGTTCTCGACGGCGAGGAATTTCGCGCCGAGCGATTCGACCTGCTCCTTCGTCGCCGGGCGCACGTCGGTCGCCGTGACGATGGCGCCGAGGCGGCGCGCCGTGGCGATGGCCTGAAGGCCCGCGACGCCGACGCCCATGATGAAGACCTTGGCGGCGGGCACGGTGCCGGCCGCCGTCATCATCATGGGGAAGGAGCGGCCATATTCGGCCGCAGCGTCGATCACCGCGCGATAGCCCGCGAGATTGGCCTGGGAGGAGAGAACGTCCATGGATTGCGCGCGGGTGATGCGCGGCATGAACTCCATGGCGAAGGAAATGGCCCCGGCGCGGGCGAGATCGGCGAGCGCGGCCTCGTTCCCGAAGGGATCCATGATGCAGATGACGGCGAGATTGGGCTTGGCGCCGGCGAGTTCGGCGGCGGCCGGACGCCGCACGCGCAGCACGATATCGGCGCCCGCGAGCGCCGCGGCGGCGTTCGGCGCGATGGTCGCGCCGGCGGCGGCATAGTCCTCATCGGAAAAGCCAGCCCCGGCGCCGGCCCCCGACTGGACTGCGACCTCTGCGCCGAGACTGATGAATTTCTTGACGGTTTCTGGCGTCGCCGCGACACGCGGCTCTGCTTTGTCCGTTTCGGCCAATACGGCGATGCGCATGACGAACTCCGGTTTTGAAAACGAAAACCGTCGCCGTCATGGTGGCCCCTGACGGCTAGGCGTGAGGGGCGATTGGCGTTTACCGCGCGAAGAGGAGGAAGAGGCCGAGCAATGTCACCGCCGAGGCCGCCGCGGAAAATTTCAGCAGCCACAGGAAGCCGTTATAGGTTTTCATATGTTCGGCCCAGTCCGCGTCCGTGGACGCCGACCCGCGAGTGCTCGCCATCTCTTGGTCTCCCGATCTCGAGGTTTGAACGCGCGAACAGAACCGCCGCGCGCAGGGCCGATGCTAACCGAGCGGCGCCCATCCCGCAACGCCCGCCGCCGCGCGTTTTCGTCGCTGATGCGGACGGCGCCGGGAGCGCCTCGGCCCCACGAAAAAAGCCCCGGATTTCTCCGGGGCTTCGAAACGTTTGGAGAGGCTTTGGACTTAGAAGTCCATGCCGCCCATGCCGCCCGCCGGCATCGCCGGCGCGGTTTCCTTCTTCGGCGCCTCGGTGATCGTCGCCTCGGTGGTGACGATCAGGCCGGCGATCGACGCGGCGTCCTGCAGCGCGGTGCGCACGACCTTGGTCGGGTCGATGATGCCGAGCTTGATCAGATCGCCATACTCGCCCTTCTGGGCGTCGAAGCCGAAGCCGTAGTCCTTCGACTCGAGCAGCTTGCCGACCACGACCGCGCCGTCGCCGCCGGCGTTGTCGACGATCTGGCGGGCCGGAGCCTGGATCGCCTTGCGCACGATCTCGACGCCGGTCTTCTGGTCGGAGTTGGCGACCTTGACGCCGTCGAGCACCGAGATGGCGCGCAGCAGAGCGACGCCGCCGCCCGGCGACACGCCTTCCTCGACCGCCGCGCGGGTGGCGTTGAGGGCGTCGTCGACGCGATCCTTCTTCTCCTTCACCTCGACTTCCGTCGCGCCGCCGACGCGGATCACCGCGACGCCGCCCGCGAGCTTGGCGAGACGCTCCTGGAGCTTCTCACGGTCGTAGTCCGAGGTCGTCTCCTCGATCTGGCCCTTGATCTGGGAGATACGGGCCTCGATGTCCTTCTTGTCGCCGGCGCCGTCGATGATCGTGGTGTTCTCCTTCTCGATGCGCACGCGCTTGGCGCGGCCGAGCATGGGAAGCGTCACGTTCTCGAGCTTGATGCCGAGGTCCTCGGCGATCATCTGGCCGCCGGTGAGGATCGCAATGTCCTCGAGCATGGCCTTGCGGCGGTCGCCGAAGCCCGGCGCCTTCACGGCCGCGATCTTCAGACCGCCGCGCAGCTTGTTGACGACGAGCGTGGCGAGCGCCTCGCCCTCGATGTCCTCGGCGACGATGACGAGCGGCTTGCCGGTCTGGACGACGGCCTCGAGGATCGGCAGCAGCGGCTGCAGCGTCGACAGCTTCTTCTCGTGGATGAGAATGTAAGCGTCGTCGAGCTCGGCGATCATCTTCTCGGCGTTGGTGATGAAGTAGGGCGAGAGATAGCCGCGATCGAACTGCATGCCCTCGACGATGTCGGTCTCGGTCTCGAGGCTCTTGGCCTCCTCGACCGTGATCACACCCTCATTGCCGACCTTCTGCATCGCCTTGGCGATCTCTTCGCCGATGAAGCGGTCGCCATTCGCCGAGATGGTGCCGACCTGGGCGATCTCGTCGTTGGAGGTGACCTTCTTCGAGTGCGTCTTGAGGTCGGCGACGATGGCGTCGACGGCGAGGTCGATGCCGCGCTTCAGATCCATCGGGTTGAGGCCGGCGGCGACGGCCTTCGAGCCTTCCTTGGCGATCGCGGCGGCGAGAACGGTCGCGGTCGTGGTGCCGTCGCCGGCGGTGTCGTTCTGCTTGGAGGCGACCTCACGGACGAGCTGGGCGCCGAGGTTCTCGAACTTGTCGGCGAGCTCGATCTCCTTGGCGACGGTCACGCCGTCCTTGGTGATGCGCGGCGCGCCGAAGCTCTTCTCGATCACGACGTTGCGGCCCTTGGGACCCAGCGTGACCTTCACGGCGTTGGCGAGAATGTCGACGCCGCGCAGAATGCGGTCACGGGCGTCGGTGGAGAAACGGACGTCTTTGGCAGCCATGTGAAACTCCTGAATGGGGGATTAGAAAGCGTTGAGGGCGGGGCCGAGTTATTCGACGATGCCCAGGATGTCGCTTTCCTTCATGATCAACAGGTCTTCGCCGTCGATCTTGACCTCGGTGCCGGACCACTTGCCGAACAGGACGCGGTCGCCGGCCTTGACGTCGAGGGGAACGAGCTTGCCGCTCTCGTCGCGGCCGCCAGGGCCAACCGCAACCACTTTGCCCTCCTGGGGCTTTTCCTTGGCGGTGTCGGGGATGATGATCCCGCCCTTGGTCTTTTCCTCGCCTTCAATGCGCTTGACCACGATCCGGTCGTGCAGGGGACGGAACGCCATTGCAATGTCTTCCTTTTCTGCGCTTCGGACGAAAGCCTCCGCCCGTCGCAAGCCATAAGCGAAATTGTTGGCACTCTCTTTCGACGAGTGCCAGCAGCGACACGCAGATATGTTGGGCGGGGCCCGATGTCAAGATTGAAGCTGCTCCGGATGGCTAGCCCGGCGGGCCCGGCAGGGGCTAGAATGCCCGCCAACGCCCGCGCCAGAGAATGAGCCCTTGTCCTTTTCCGCTTCCCCCCGCGCCACCGGCCTCGCCGCCGCCTTCATCGCCGCTCTCGTCGATCAGACCCACAAGTTCTGGATGTTGCATGTCTTCGGCATCGAGTCCCGGCCGCCGGTGACGCTCGCGCCCTTTCTCGACGTGACGCTCTCCTGGAACTACGGCGTTTCCTATTCGCTCTTTCCCGCCCACGAGGGCGCCGGCCGGGCGCTGCTGCTCGCCGGACAGGCGGTCATCGTCGCCGTCCTTCTCGCCTGGATGTGGCGCGCCCGAAGCCGCCTGACGGCGCTCGCGCTCGGGCTCGTCGTCGGAGGCGCGCTGGGCAATGCGCTCGATCGGGTCGCGCGCGGAGCGGTGGCCGATTTCTTCTACCTGCACACGACGCTTCCCGTCGGGCCGCTCGCCAACTACGTCTTCAACGTGGCGGACGTCGCCATTACGGCCGGGGTGGCGCTGCTTCTCTTCGAGAGCATTTTCCCGCCGCCGCCCCCGGCCGAAAGCGCAGCCTGAAGGGTTTCGCCACTAAATCGCCACCAAGGCGCGCTCATGGTGCTTTTTTGACAGGCGGCCAGGCAAACGCGCGCCCAGCGTCCGCCCAATGTCTTCGTTTTGGCCAAGGAGTTCGAATGATGAAGCTCGCACGATCCCGGCGCCGCGCCGCTTTCGCGCTGGCTGGCCTCGTGGCGGTCTGCGGCGGGGCGGCCAGGGCGGCCGACGACAAATCCACCGTCAGCGCAGTCATGGAGCTTTTCGGCTATTCGTCGGACCCGACCGCCGCCTCCATCGATTACCGCGAGCGTCCGAAGCTCGTGCTGCCGCCCAAGATCGGCGAGTTGCCGGCGCCGCGCGACAAGGTCGACCGCCCGGCCGACTGGCCGAGCGACACGACGACCAATCGCAACCGGAGCACGGACCGTTACGCGCGCGTTCCCAACGCGCCCCCGCCGGAGAAAAAGCCGGGGCTCCTCGAACGCATGCGCGGCCCCCGGCCCGACGCCGCGCCCGGCACGGACGACGAACCCGGCTTCTTCCAGCGCGTGCTGCTCAAGAAGCGGTCCGACGTCGCTCTTTCGTCGGAAGAGCCGAGCCGTCGCATGCTCACGGAGCCGCCGTCGGGCTACCGCCGCCCGTCGATGGACCTCAACAAGGTTCCTGATGCGGAGGCGAAGAAGTCGAGCTGGTGGAACCCTCTCGGCTATTTCGGCAATAAGGACGACAAGGATCCGGTGGCGCAGCCGGGCGCGACGACCCCCGCGCAGCAGGCCAAGCAATCCGGCGGCCAGTCGAGCGGCGAGTCCGATTCCTGGTTCCGCATGCCGCGCTTCGTTCTCAAGGATCCGGACAAGGACAAGGATTGAGTTCCGGCCGCGGGGATTTCGGCCTATATAGTGACGAGGTTTTTGGTTCGGGCGGCCGGGCGCCGCCAGAAAGGCCCGTCCATGTCGTTTTCCACCCTGCCGCCGACCGTCTCGCTCACCCCGGGCGCGGCCGGCGGTTCGGCGCACGCCGGCGCCGAGGTTTCGCATTTCAGGCTCGACAACGGTCTCGAGGTGGTGGTCATCCCTGACGCCCGTACGCCCGTCGTCACCCATATGATCTGGTACAAGAACGGCTCGGCCGACGACCCGATCGGGAAGTCCGGGATCGCCCATTTCCTCGAACATCTGATGTTCAAGGGCACGAAGAGCCATCCGCAGGGCGAATTCTCCAATCTCGTGGCGGAACTGGGCGGCCAGGAAAACGCCTTCACGAGCTATGACTACACGGCCTATTTCCAGCGGATCGGCAAGGAGCACCTCGGCACGCTGATGCAGTTCGAGGCCGACCGCATGACCAATCTCGTGCTGACCGACGAGGTGGTCGCGCCGGAGCGCGACGTGGTGCTGGAAGAGCGTCGCATGCGCACCGACAACGACCCCTCCGCCCAGCTCGACGAGGCGGTGCAGGCGGCGCTCTACGCCCATCACCCCTATGGCACGCCCATCATCGGCTGGAATCACGAGATCGAGAGCCTCAATCGCGAAGACGCGCTCGCCTATTACGACCGCTTCTACACGCCGGAGAATGCAATCCTCATCGTCGCGGGCGACATCGACGCCGAAGAGGTCGCGCGTCTCGCTCGGGAGACCTACGGCCGGATCCCGGCCCGCTCCGAGCCGCCGCGGCGCAACCGGACCAAGGAGCCGCCGCATCGCGCGCATCGCCTGGTCTCGCTCTGCGACGAGAAGGTGGAGCAGCCCGCCCATGAGCGGGTCTTCCTTGTTCCCTCCTACAAGACCGCCGCGCCCGGCGAGGCCGAGGCGCTCGAGACGCTCGCCCACATGCTCGGCGGCGGCGCGACCAGCGCGCTCTATGAGACTCTGGTCGTCGAGGAGAAATACGCCGTGGGCGCGGGCGCCTATTATCTCGGCTCGGCCGTCGACGACACGCGGCTCTGGGTCTATGCGACGCCGGCGTCGGGCGTGTCGCTCGAGGAGCTCGACGAAGCGATCGACCGCGTGCTCGCGCGGTTCATGGAGCAGCCGATCGACGAGGAGCACCTGCGGCGCGCCCGGACGCGACTCGTCGCCGACGCCATTTACGCGCAGGACAGCCAGGCCTCTCTCGCCCGCTGGTATGGCGAGGCGCTGGCGACAGGGCTCACCATCGAGGATGTGGCCGCCTGGCCCGCGCGCATGGAGGCGGTGACGGCCGCCGACGTGACCGCCGCGGCGCGCAAATGGCTCGACAAGCGCCGCGCCGTGACCGGTTTTCTTCTGCCGGCCGACGCCTGACGCCCGAACGCCAAGGGGCCGGCGCCGCCGCCGGCCCGATTTATTTCCAGGAACGCCACAGGAAGCCTCATGACCGCCCACGCCCCCGCCGTTTCCATGGCCTCCCGCGCCGAGCATGTGCAGAAGGTCGTCACGCCCGGCGGGATCACCGCCTGGCTGGTCGAGAGCTACGCGGTGCCGCTCGTCGCGCTCGAGTTCTCGATGCGGGGCGGCGCCGCGCAGGACCCGGCCGACAAGCCGGGCCTCGCCACGCTGCTCGCCTCTGTGCTCGACGAAGGCGCGGGCCCCTATGACGCGCGCGGCTTTCACCGCGCCATCGACGAGCTTGCGATCCACCTGGGTTTCGGCGCCGACCGCGACTCGATCTCGGGCCATCTGCAAACCCTGTCGAAGAACGCCGACAAGGCCTTCGAACTTCTGAAACTGGCGCTCACCGAGGCGCATCTCGCCGAGCCGGATGTGGCGCGGGTGCGCAGCCAGCTCGTCGCCGAGTTGAAGCGCGACGCCAACGATCCCGACGCCATGGCCGCGAAGGCCTTCCGCGAGGCGGCCTTTCCCGGACATCCCTATGGGCGCCCGGTGCGCGGCGACCTCTCCTCGATCGAGACGCTGTCGCGCACCGACCTCATCGCGATGCGCGAGCGCCTCTTCGCCCGCAAGGATCTCAAGATCGCCGTGGTTGGCGCGATCGACGCGCAGACGCTCTCGGATCGCCTCGATGCGACCTTCGGCGCCTTCGCCATGGTCAATGATCTGATCGAGATCGCGCCGACGACCATCGCCGGCGAGGGCTCGCGCCACATCGTCACGCTCGACGTGCCGCAGACGACGATCCGCTTCGGCCGCACCGGCGTCACCAAGCGCGATCCGGATTATTTCGCCGTGGTGGTCGCCAATCACATCTTCGGCGGCGGCAGCTTCACGGCGCGGCTGTTCAAGGAAGTGCGCGAGAAGCGCGGCATGGCCTACAGCGTTTACGCGCAGCTCAACGAATATGACCAGTGCCCGATGCTGATCGGCGCCGCAGCGACCAGAAACGAGCGCGCGGGAGAAGCCTTGCGCGTGATCGAGGAAGAGGCGCGCCGCTTTGCGGAAGAAGGGCCGACCGAGGACGAACTCGACAAGGCCAAGAAATTCCTCATCGGCTCCTATGCGCTGCGCTTCGACACCTCGACCAAGATCGCGAGCCAGCTCGTTCACCTCCAGATGGACGGCTTCGAGCCGAGCTATCTCGACGAAAGGAACGGCCGGATCGCCGCCGTGGGCCTGGAAGACTGCAAACGCGCGGCCAGAAAGCTGCTCGGAGACGGGAAGCTGCTCGTGGCGATGGTGGGGCGGCCGGAGGGCGTGTGAGGATCGGCGCCGATCCGGCGCGAACCGATCAGCCGACGCCAGATCTGAGACAGGACGAGGCGCGATCCGCGACCTTCATCCTGCCTCCCGGAAGCGAGGCGCAGCGCAGCGCGACACGCGCGCTTCTCACGCCTGCGCGGAAGAGTCCAGCGTGCAAATGGAATAATAATCGTACATGACCGAGTCCGTTTTCCTGCCTGGCCAATAGGCGCGATAAAGATCGGCGAACCTTGCCTTGTCGGCGACCCTCATCCCGCATGTGGCGGCCAGGGCTCCGAGGTCGTTCACACCGGAGATCCACGGGGCGCCGATGGCCGCGAACCTCTCGGCGATCTCCGTCACCTCTGGCTCTCCGGTTTTTTTCGCGATCAGCTCTTCGGCGACATAATCGAAAGACACCGAGCAGCTTCTTATCTCTCGCCGCATCTGTGTCAGGACCTGGACGATCGCTTCCTGTGAAAGATACATGGTGTTTCCTTCCCAGATGAAGTGAGCGTGGCGATCGAAATCGAACCCCTGCGGCCGCAGGAGGTCTCCGAGCCCCGCCTCGACATAGTTTCCCGCGATGAAGGTCGCGCCGGGAGTGATTCCGCTCTCCTCGAGCTTCGCCTTCTTGAAGGCCAGGGTCTCGCCATCGTCGATTTCGAAATAGGCGACATTCGGCGCAGCCTTCCTTTGGGCTCTGGTGTCGAGACCCGCTCCGAGAAGGACGACTTGCCTGCATCCGCGCTTGAGCTGCATGTCGAGCTGATCGTCCAGGTAACGCGTTCTCAGCCGCACATTGTTTCTGACAGGCGGGAAGGAGGCGGAAATGCAATCCGCAGCCTTCCTTGTTTCTTCGTCGAGGAAAAGCCGGACGTACGGGTCCCGGTACAGGGGGGAAGCTTCTCTGTTTTCGTCGTCGCGAAACTCGGCGACGATGAAAGCTGTGCCTTCGACGTTGTGGACACGGGTCATGGGCGCGTTGCTCCAAATGGCGCGAGCCAAAGGCTGGCGATGATGGCGAAGTCTATATCTGGCGCATTTTCGGGCGCGCCCCTGCCCTCCGTGTCGGAGCTCGTCCGGGCGCTGGCGCGCGAAGAACCGGCGCCTCAATAGAACAGGCGCAGGACGCGAGCCAGGCCGCCCGTGTTTGATGCCACCGCCTGGCCCGAGGTCCGCTTTCCGGGGATCCAGATTTGGCTGGACACAGGGTTGATTCGTGCTAGCCTTTCCCTGCGTCAAAGTGACGCGTCGTCCCCTGTGAGGGAGGGCGACAGCGCCTAAAGCGAACTCACCGATCCACCGATCCAAAGAGGAGTAACGTTTATGGCTGGCAAAGAACTCGAAATCACCTCGACAACCTATATGATGGCCGGCGTTGGCGCCGTCATCCTGGGCGGCCTTGCGGCTGCGGCGCTCGGGGGCCTGCAGAATACGATCGCCGCCGCCGTCGTCGGCGGTCTGGCGGGCGGATGCCTCGGCCTGTTCTTCTAAAAACTTCCTTTTCGCCTCACGACGCTGGGCGCATAGTCCCAGCGTCGACTCCCCGCACGCGCGATCGGACCGTCGTTTCAGAGCGTCGCTCATGACGAGTTATCCGGTCAATTCCTAATCCTTGCGGCGGGCCATCCATCGCGAACGCGGGAGGGAGCCAATATCTCGCCCGAATTTGAATGCGGCAGGAGCTTTTCATGGATGCTGGCCCGGTGGAGACGTGTCCGGGAACGCCTCGGGAAGACGCCGTTCCCGATACTGTCGCCAATCTGAACATGACTTTCCGATCGCTGTATGGCGCCAATCGGGACCAACTTCTGGCGGAAACTCCGCTGGCGGCGCTCACCCTGATTGGAACCGGCGAAATCTGGCGCGTCGAATACGGCCAGGTGACGAAATCCTACCCGCCGGCGGAACTGCTGCCGAAGATCAAGGGATTGATGCATGCGGTGCTCGGCGCTCATGGGGCCTGGGGCCTGTTGCTGCGCAATCGGGACGACGCCTCGTCAAAGGCGGCGATGCAGCTGAACGCAGCGCTCGGCGAGGCAATCGAGAGGGTTTCAGCCGAATTGCCAGCCGAATTGGCGATGCCGGCGCATGCGGTCCTTACCGAACTGAAGACGCTTTCCGACGCATGGCGTTCGGGCCAGGAGGCGACGGCTGACCAGTTTCCGGCGGCGCTCAAGCGAGTCAATCCGCAGCTCGAAGAGATCATCAGGGCCGTGGGCCAAGCCTGCTTCGACTCGCTGACGGGCGGATTCCAGGCATTGAAGGACGAGAGCGACCCGGATCATTGGCGGCAATGTTTTGTCGGCGTCTGCGGCCCCGGACAAGGCCGGCGCGACAATATCGAAATTTCCGCGGCGATGACGATCATGGGGCGCGACGCTGTCGGCGTCCGTCTCCTCTATCTGGAAAACGCCCTTTCGATCCCCGACGGACTCAGGTTCCTGGCCGCCGCAATCGTCGAAAAGGATCTGGGTCGAGCTGTTTTCGGCGATCCATATCGCATGTGGCGCGATCTCCTTGCCGAGACGGCCGCCGAACATGCCGGCGGCAGCTTCTTCCCTCAGCTTGGACCAGAGTGACGATTGCCTTGCGGCTCCCTTCGGCCCCGCTCGAACGATCGGGGCCGTGGAGTCCGGTGTTCCGGGCTCGGGCGGCCGGCGATCATCCGGGCGCGTCGTTCAAACGCTCCCTTTCGACGCCCGCTCCTCTTTCCGCCGTTCCTCCGCCTTGAGCTGCTCGAGGAGCAGGCGGATAGACTCGGGGAGCGGTTGCCAGAGCACATTGGACAAGGCGGCGCGCAGCGCAAAACCGAGCTCACGCTGGAGCGTAGCGTAATCCCGTTCACCCGTTGAGCCGGTAGTGTCTGTGCGGAGCATCGTCTGTCGCCCTGAGATGAAGCTGCTGGGGCAGGTTGGAGAGAATCAGGAGATTGGAATTGCGGCGCTTGATTTCGAGCAGTGGCGCATGCTCCCGGCAGTCCGAATTTGCTCCCCGTCGGCGCCGTGATCGCCGGCCCCCTTCAGGCGCAGGCTGGAGGAAGGTCCATCCGGCAATGTAACCGACAAACTGGCCCCTGCGCCGAATGGTAAACGGGAGATCGCAAGAAAAAGCCCTCGCCAGTCGAGCGGGCCCCTGATGCGGTCACTTCTGGGGCAGCAGCGCCAGCAGATCGGCCATCTTCGGCGCGGCGGCGGGGTTCATCATGCCAACGACATGATAGCCGGCGTCCACATGCAGGATTTCGCCGGAGACGCCGCGCGACATGGGCGAGAGCAGGTAAACAGCGGTCTCGCCGACTTCCTCGATCGTCACGACCCGACGCAGGGGCGCGTTATATTCGTTCCAGCGCAGGATATAACGGAAGTCGCCGATGCCGGAGGCGGCCATGGTCTTGATCGGGCCGGCCGAGATGGCGTTGACGCGAATGTTCTTCTCGCCCAGATCCGCCGCGAGATAGCGCACGGAGGCCTCGAGCCCCGCCTTGGCGACGCCCATTACATTGTAATGCGGCATCCATTTCTCGGCGCCGTAATAGGTGAGCGTCAGCAGCGAGCCGCCTTCCGGCATCAGCTTTTCGGCGCGCTGGGCGATCGCCGTGAAGCTGAAGCAGGAGATGTTCATCGACATCAGGAAATTGTCGAGCGTCGTGTCGACGTAGCGGCCGTCGAGCTGGTCCTTGTCGGAATAGGCGAGGCAGTGCACGACGAAATCGACCTTGCCCCAGAGCTTTTCGACTTCGGCGAAAACGGCGTCGATCGTCTCGGGCTCGGCGACGTCGCAGCGGCCGACGACATGGGCCTTCAGCTCCGCGGCGAGCGGGCGCACGCGCTTTTCGAGCGCCTCGACCTGATAGGTGAGGGCGAGCTCCGCGCCGGCGTCGGCGCAGGCCTTGGCGATGCCCCAGGCGATCGAGCGGTTATTGGCGACGCCCAGAATCAGGCCCTTTTTCCCGGCGAGAATTCCGGCGAAAGGAGCGGCGGGCGCGGCTGGCTGTGTCATCGGGGCGTCCATAGTGAAGCGGAAACGGATTGCGCGCCCTTTAGCGTGGATTTCGCTCAAAGGAAACCCTGGCCGGCGCCGCCTGCGGGGCCAGGCGAAAAATGCCGGCGCCGACCCTGTGGCCATTTGCCGGCGCTTGACCTATCATCCCATAGGAAACGCCACTAGAGGCGAGTGCGTCTTCTTCCAAGAGTCCGTCATCTTCTAGAACGAGCCGGATATGTCCAGGAAAGCCGGGATCCTCGAAAGGCTCTGCGACGTCGTTCCCGCATTGCGTCGTTACGCCCGCGCGCTCGCCGCAGGCGCCGGCCCGGCGCTTGCCGACGAACTCGTGCAGAGCGCGTTGCAGAGCGTCGGCGCAAGGGTGCGCGCCAGGGAGCTGCGGCCGGCCGATCTCGACGAGGCGCGCATCGAGGCCTATGCGGCGCT
This sequence comes from Methylocystis sp. IM3, assembly GCF_038070105.1. Taxonomy (NCBI): domain Bacteria; kingdom Pseudomonadati; phylum Pseudomonadota; class Alphaproteobacteria; order Hyphomicrobiales; family Methylocystaceae; genus Methylocystis; species Methylocystis sp. IM3. The sequence goes on from NZ_JBBPBZ010000002.1 coordinate 230,791, forward strand.
GACCGCCATGGCGGCGAAGCGGCTTTCGCATACGCCCCGGCCCGCGCCGCGCCATCCGCCCGTCGTCCAGGGCCTCGCCGAGCTTTCGGTCGACGACCGGGCTGCGCTGCTGCTGGTCGCGCTCGAAGGGTTCAGTTATGACGCGGCGGCGCGCATCGCGGGCGCGCCGCGCGAGACGCTGCTGGCCCGGCTGGCCCGCGCCCGCGCCACACTCGCCGTCGACGGAATGCGGGCGCCCGGCCTGGACGCCGGCGCGCGCCGCGCGGCCTCGCATCTGCGCGTCGTCAAGTAGGCATCGTCTTGAGCTCCGCAGGCTTCATCGAGGAAACCGACCTCCACGCCCTCGTTGACGGCGAACTCGACGCCGAACGGCGGCGCAAGGTCGAGGATCATCTTCTTCAGCGCCCGGAACAGGCGGCGCTCGTCGAGGGCTGGCGGCGCCAGAACGCCGCGTTGCGCGCGGCCTTCGAGCCGGTAGCCCATGAGACGCCGCCCCTCTCGCTCAAGGACGCGGCGTCGCGCCCGCCGCTCGCCACGCAGGGGCCGATCGAAACGGGCGCCATCCACTGGGGCCGGCCGGGCGCTTCGCGGCCGGCTCAGCGGCTCGACGAGATTCGCGCCCAGCGGCGCCGGCAGGCCATGCTGTCGACGCTGCTGACGCTCCTCGCCGGCGCCGCCGTGGCGGGGCTCGCGGCGCTCGTGATCGCAAGCCGGCACGAGGGGCCGCGCCCGCCGGTCGCGGCGTCGCTGACGCAGAGCTACGCCGGGCGCGCCAGCCTGACCTACGCGACCTATGCCGGGGATGCGCGCCCGGTCGAGATCGACAGTTCACGCCGCGGCGAACTCATGGCCTGGCTGCAGGAGCGCGTCGGCTTTTCCGCCGCGCCGGATCTTTCGGATCTGGGCCTGCGGCTGATCGGCGGCCGCGTGACGCCGGGGGTCGCGGCGCCCGCCGGCCTGCTCATGTACGAGCGCGCGGACGGCGCGAGGGTCGGACTCTATGTCGAGCGCGCCGAGGCGGCGCTCGCGCCGCAGGGACCGCGCGCGGGGCAGGGCGTGACGGCGGTCGAGTGGCGCGCGGGGGGCTTCGCTTTCGTCCTCCTCGGCGCGCTCGCGTCCGAAGACATGCAGGCCGCCGGCGAACGCGCCGCGAGCGCCGTCGCGGCGGCGCAGGAGCCGCGCTGAGGCCAGATCCCGACCGAGCGCGCAAAAACGGTTGACTTTGGCGCCGCCTCCAGTCCCTAAGAAGCGCGCCGGTCGCCTGCCGGAACGTAAGCGGCCGGATGAGGCCCGCTGGAGCGGGCCGGCGATCGGCGGGACCGTCCCGGCGCGGCTCGCGCCCAGGGCGGTCTTTTCCCAGGAAAACCGGAGCTAGATATGCGTCTCGACGCCATTCCGATCGGCGTGAACCCCCCGCATGAAGTCAATGTCGTCGTCGAAGTGCCGCTCGGCGGGGAGCCGATCAAATATGAACTCGACAAGGCCTCGGGCACGCTGTTCGTCGACCGCTTTCTTTACACGGCGATGCGCTATCCGGGGAACTACGGCTTCATTCCGCACACGCTCTCCGACGACGGCGACCCCTGCGACGTGCTCGTCGCCAATACGCGGCCGGTCGCGCCGGGCGCGGTGATCGCCGTGCGGCCGATCGGCGTGCTGCGCATGACGGACGAAGCGGGCGGGGACGAGAAGATCGTCGCGGTTCCCGCCACGCGCCTCACTCCGCGCTACACGGACGTGCACAATTACACCGACCTCCAGGAGATGACCTGGCGGCGGATCGAGCATTTCTTCGTGCATTACAAGGATCTGGAGCCCGGCAAATGGGCGAAGGTCGCAGGCTGGGGCGACGCCGCCGACGCACGCGCGCTCATTTCCGCGGCGATCGAACGGGCCAAGGCCGCCAAGTAAGGGCGCGGTCGGACGCCGTCGCTCCCCGCCGTCAGGGCAGCGGCGGCGTGCGCGAGACGACGCCCTTGCGGAAACAGATGGGACGGTCTTTCCAGGCGACGATGCCGTTTTCGCTCTCGCCGAAGCGCAGCGCCGAGTCGATCAGATCGTCGACGCCGGCCTGCGGATCGAGGTCGCCGATCACATAGGTCCATTTTCCCTGAGCCGCGAGGGCGATGGTCGCGGGCCGCTTGCACACGGCGAGACATTCGACGGGCTCGGTGGGGATCTCGAGATTGCGCTCGGCGAGCCTGTGGCGGAGAGCGTCGAGGAGGCGGGCGCCTGGGCGCGAATCCGGCTCCGCCCCGTCCCGGCAGGACACGCAGACGACAATTCTTACATCCTTCCTGGACACGCTTCGATTCTCCCGCATCTTGCGAGAGTTGTTTTGTGTCAAAGGCGCAAGAATGACAAGGGCCAGCGCGGCGCCGGCGCGGGCCGCGCAGGGGGCTCTCGAAGGCTCACGCCGCGTCCTCGCGCCGGCGCGTCGCAGACTTCTCCGAGGGCAGCCTCGCCGGTCCGCCGAGCGGGTCGCACTGCAGGGCCAGACGGGCGACGCTTTCGACGAGAATATCGCGCGTCTCGGTGCGCACGCCATGCTCCCGGAGCTTTGCGAAGGCCCGCGACAGGGTCTCCTGCTTCACGCCGAGCCTCGCGGCGATCAGGCGCTTGTCGTAAGGCAGGCGGAAGCGGCATTGCTCGACGCCCGGAGGGCAGAGCGAGAGGATGAAGTTTGCAAGACGCTGATCGGCGTTCTGGGCCTTGAGCGATTCGATCTCCATCACGAGCGCTGCGATCTTGTCGTTGCCATCCTGCGAGACGGCGGCGGCGAGCGCCGACGACTCCCTCATCAGCCTCATGAAGCGGGCGGCGGGGATCTTGAGCACGGAGGTCGGCCCGATCGCCTCGGCCGAGATGCGATAGGCTTCGCCGGGGCTCACCGGCGGCTCGCCCACCGTCTCGCCGTTCGAGCGGATGCCGATCAGCGTCTCGTCGCCGCTGGGCGCGGTGCGGAGCATTTTCACGTAGCCGCGCAGAATGACGACGACCGCCGCGACAGGATCGCCCTGGCGGAATATGACGTCCCCGTCGTCGAGAGCTTCCATCTTGGCTTCGAGCGCGAGGCGCGCGAGCGTCGGCTCGTCGACAAGGGAGAAAAGGCGCAGATCGCGCAGCGCCGGCTGTTCGGCGACGGCCGCGCGCCCGTTGCGGCGGTTCGCCCGGCCCTTCCGGGGCGCGGCGAGGCCCAGCGCAGGGTCGCTCGTCTGTGTGGACACGCCCGCATCCCCCTTTTCGCGAAAACGGCTTCGCGGCCTGTTCATGGGCATAAAAGCTTGCTTCCCGCCGGGGCCGCCAGCTCGAAGGCGAGGGAGCGCAACCGGTCGATAAGGGAAGGCTAACGCGAATGGGGACGACGCGAAAGACGAGCGCGCGGGACAAACCGTCGCACGCGGGCGGGCCTATTCGGGCGGCGCGCCGCGGGCGAGCAGAAACACCGCCTGCTCGCCGAAGAAATTCCACACCCACCAGGGGGCATTGACGCGGATCGGCACGCCGGCGTGGTCGAGCGCGACGCCGCGCTCGATGCCGGCGCCCAGTTCGTCGATCAGCTCCACGAAATCCCGGATCGTGCAAAGGTGGATATTGGGCGTGTCGTGCCAGCTGTAGGCGAGATTGCCGGTGACCGGCATGCGGCCGCGGAAGGCGAGCTGCGTGCGCACGCGCCAATAGCCGAAGTTTGGAAAGGAGACGATGGCGCGCCGCCCGATGCGCAGCATGTTGCGCAAGGCATCGCGCGGCCGGCGCGTCGCCTGCAATGTCTGCGAGAGGATCACATAGTCGAAGCCGTCGTCGGGATAGTCGGCGAGATCGGTGTCGGCGTCGCCCTGAATGACGGAGAGTCCCTTGGCGACGCATTCGTTGACGCCGCGCTGCGAGAGCTCCACGCCGCGTCCGTCGACGTTCTTTCTCTGCGCGAGAAGCTGCAGCAGCGCGCCGTCGCCGCAGCCGACGTCGAGCACGCGCGCGCCCCGTTCGACCATGTCGACGATGAGAAGATGATCCTGGCGCGGAGCGTCGATCCTGTTCATGCGCGTCCCTTCAGCCCGCGCGCCGCGGCGGCCGCTTCGAGAAAGCCGCGCGTCGTCGCGATGAACATGGGTTCATGCAGCAGAAAGGCGTCGTGGCCCTTGTCGGATTCGATCTCGACGAAGGAAACCGACGCGCCGCCGGCGTTGAGCGCATGGACGATCGCGCGCGAATCCGAAGTTGGATAGAGCCAGTCGGAATCGAAGGCGACGACGCAAAAACGCGTCTTCGTGTCCTTGAAGGCCTGCGCCAGCGAGCCGCCGTAATCGGCCGCGAGATCGAAATAGTCGCAGGCGCGCGTCACGAAGAGATAGGAATTGGCGTCGAAGCGCTCGACGAAGGCGAGGCCCTGGTAGCGCAGATAGTTCTCGACCTGAAAGTCGGCGTCGAAGGAGAAGGTCGGCGCCGAGCGGTCCTGAAGCTTGCGCCCGAATTTGCGCTGAAGCGCGGCCTCCGACAGATAAGTGATGTGCGCCGACATGCGCGCGACCGCGAGCCCCTTTTCGGGGCGCACGCCCTGTTCGAGATAGCGCCCGCCGCGCCAGTCGGGATCGGCCATCACCGCCTGCCGGCCGACCTCGTTGAAGCCGATGTTCTGCGCCGTATGTTTCGCCGCCGTGGCGATGGGCATGGCCGCGAAGACGCGGTCGGGATAGCTCGCCGCCCATTGCAGCACCTGCATGCCGCCCATGGAGCCGCCCGCGACGCAAAACAGCGTCTCGATTCCCAGATGGTCGATGAGCATCGCCTGGGCGCGCACCATGTCTCGGATGGTGACGACCGGAAAGTCGAGCCCATAGGGCCGACCTGTCGCCGGATTGATCGACGCCGGCCCCGTCGTGCCCATGCAGCCGCCCACGACATTGGAGCAGATGATGAAATAACGCTCGGTGTCGAAAGGCTTGCCCGGCCCGACCATCGCCTCCCACCAGCCGGGCTTGCCGGTCACGGGATTGACGCCGGCCGCATATTGGTCGCCGGTCAGCGCGTGGCAGAGCAGAATGGCGTTGCTCTTTTCGGCGTTGAGGGCGCCATAGGTCTCGTAGCCGATGGAAAGCGGCGCAATGCGGCCGCCGCCGTCGGTGACGAGCGCCTGCCCGGCCGGAAAGACGACGCACTTGCCATTGGCGCGGCCCGTAAGGCCGCTGGCCTCGCCGCTGCTCTTGCCGCCGCTGTTCTTGCCGCCGCTCTCCGTGGCCTTGGGCTCGGCGGCCGCCTGCTGAGCCTGATCGGATTGGGTCAAAATGTCCTCGCGTTCGATATGCCGAACGAATTGTTCGGCAACATCGAGGCGCGAGCCGGGCCTGTCAAGGCCCGACATATCCGTGCGCGGCCAAAGACCGCGGGCGCGTCAATCCCTGGACAAGAGGTCGCGCGGCGGCGCGCCCGCAGGGGGCGCGCCCATCAGCTCGACGGCGGCGCAAAGCTGGGCGAGGTCTTGCTCCCGCGACAGGCGGTGGTCTCCGTCGGCGATGAAGGTCAACGTCACCGGATCGGCGGAGAGATGCTCGACGAGCGTCAGCGCATGGCGCCAGGGCACGTCGGGGTCGTCCATGCCTTGCAGGATATGCACCCGCGCATGCGCGCGCATCATGCCGCCGAGCAGGAGATGCCGGCGCCCGTCCTCGATGAGCCGGCGCGTGATGGGCGTGGGCTCGGCGGCATATTGTGAGGCGCGCAGGAAGGCGCCTTTCTCCATGATGTCGCGCTGCGCGGCGGGGTCGAGGTTCTTCCACATCAACTCCTCGGTGAAATCGACCGCCGGCGCCAGCAGGACGAGCCCCGCGAGGCGCCCGTCCTCGCCCCGTTCGGCCAGGCGCCTGGCGAGCAGCAAAGCGATCCAGCCGCCCATGGAGCTGCCGATCAGGATTTGCGGCCCCCTGGTCGACCGCAGGAACACGCCCTCGGCCTGGGCGAGCCAGTCGCCGATGCAGCCGTCCTCGAACTTGCCGCCCGAAAGTCCGTGTCCGGAGTAATCGAAGCGCAGAAAGGCGCGGCCATGCGCGCGCGCCCACTCGTCGAGACGGGAAGCCTTGGTCGAGGCCATGTCGGAGGCGAATCCGCCGAGCCAGACCAGCCCCGGCCCGCCGTCCCCCTCCGGCGCGGCCGGCCGCAGCCGCCGCGCGATGCGCCAGGGCGCGCCGCCGGCAGGGTCCTCAATGTCGACGTAATCAACGTCTATTTCGCTGTGATTCATGGACTTCCCACATCCGCCCGTTGCTGGCTCCAGGCCTGTTTTTCCGCCCCGGCGCTCACAGTTGGTAAATAATCTCGCCAGAGAATGCGAGCCGGTCGGATATCGGATCGAACGCTCGCCCAATCGCCGCATGTCACAGACGCTCGCCCCTCTCGCCGCCGCCGCCGACCCCATCCTCGCCGGGCGCACGGTGCTGCAAATCGTGCCCGATCTTCAATCGGGGGGCGCGGAGCGCGCCGCGATCGACATGGCGGAGGCCCTCGCGCAGCTCGGCTGCCGATCGCTCGTCGCCTCGCGCGGCGGACGGATGGTGAGCGAGCTGCAATCGAAGGGCGGCGTCTGGCTTCCCTTCCCGGCCGCCACGAAGAACCCCATCGCCATGGCGTTGAATTCGATGCAGCTCGCGCGCATCATTCGCGACGAGGGCGTCGACATCGTTCATGCGCGGTCGCGGGCGCCCGCCTGGGTCTCCTATTACGCCACACGTCAGACCGGCGCGAAATTCGTCACGACCTATCACAGCGCCTATTACGGCGGCTCGCCGATCAAGCTTCGCTATAATGCGATCATGGCGTCGGGCGACGTCGTGATCGCAATCTCGGATTATGCGGCCGAGCGCATCCGCAGCTTGCATCCTGAAGCCGCGGGCCGCGTCGTCGTCATTCCGCGCGGCGCCGATCTGCGCGTCTTCTCGCCCGACGCCGTATCGTCCGCGCGCGTGGAGAGGCTGCGCGCGGAATGGGGCGTCGCGCCGCACGAGCGTGTGGCGCTGCTGCCGGCGCGACTCGCCGCCCGCAAGGGCCATGCGGTGATGATCGACGCGGCGCGCCGCCTCGCGGCGGAGGGGCTCGACGACATTCGCATCCTCTTCGTCGGCGATCCGCACAGCGACAGTTTCCGCCACGCGATCGAGGCTCAGATCTCGCGCGCGGGCGTCGAGGGCCTCGTGCGCAACGTCGGCCATTGCGAGGACATGTCGGCGGCCTATCTCGCCGCGGCCGTCATCGTGGCGCCCTCGACCGAGCCCGAGGCCTTCGGCCGCGTCGCCATCGAGGCGCAGGCCATGGGGGCTCCGGTCATCGTCTCCGACATCGGCGCCTCGCCCGAGATCGTGCTGGCGCCCCCACAAACCCCGCGCCAGCAGGCCACAGGCTGGCGCGTGCCGCCGGGCGATCCGGAGAAGCTCGCCGAGGCGATTCGCGAGGCGCTGGCCATGCGCGCCTCAGAGCGTGACGAGATGGCGCTGCGCGCGCGCCAGAACGTGCAGGCGCGTTTCTCCGTCGAGCAGATGCAGCATGCGACGCTCGAGGCGTACAGGCGTCTGCTGCGCGGTTAGGCCCGAGGCTGGGGCGCGCCGTGGGGCGCGCCTTCCTGGACGCAAAATTGCGCCCAGGAAGGCGCGCATCCGCGCCGAACTATCGCCCACAAAGACCCGCAGGCTCCTGTCATCGCCAACCAAGGAGCGATCGACATGAAGCTTTTCTCGGTCTTCGATCCCTTTGCGCGCCGTCTTTGCGCCGTGGTCCTGTTCGCGCTGACGGCGGCGTCCGCGGCTTTCGGCGCGAGCGACCCCGGCGACCCGCACGGCGTCTGGCGGCGGCCCGACGGCGGGGAGCAGTTCAGCTTCTATGACTGCGACGGCGGATTGCTCTGCGCCAGACTCGTCGCCGTCGCGAAGCCCGAAGACGCCGGCGCCGTCGGCACGGTGATCCTGCGCGGCGCCTCCAAGAGCGGCCCCAACGAATGGAAGGGCAAGCTCTACAATGCGCGCGACGGCAAGATCTACGAGGGGTACGTCACGCTGCGCTCGGCCAACGAGCTGCGACTCAAGGGGTGCCTGTGGGGTTTTCTCTGCGGCGGCGAGACATGGACCCGCGTCGCTGCGGCGGCGCCTGCGACAAAGCCGCGCGGCAGGGAGGCGGGCGCGGCGCAAGCGCAATAGGCGCGCCTTCCGCGAGCAAAGGGAGCGCCGCCTTCGGGGGGCGCTTTTTTTGTCGCCTCCAGGTCGCGAACGGCTGTCTTTTGGATCGCAACTTGCTCCATTTAGACTTGCGCCTCGCCATTCGAGATTCGAAATTCGCGAATCTCCGTCCTTTCGGGGCGCGCAGGGGGCTTCGTGGTCGAACAGACGTTGCATTTCGAGTCCTATCGCGAGGCGCTGGTCTTTCTCGCCACCGCCGGCGTCGTCGTGCCGCTGTTCCACCGGCTGCGCATCAGCCCTGTCCTCGGCTTTCTGCTGGCCGGCGCGGCGCTCGGGCCGCATGGTCTCGGGCGCTTTGCGCAAAATCACGCCGTCGCCTCCCTGTTCACGATCACGGATGTCGAGGGAGTCTCCCAGCTCGCCGAATTCGGCCTCGTCTTCCTCCTGTTCATGATCGGCCTCGAACTCTCCTGGGAGCGCCTCGCGCGCCTGCGCCGGCTCGTCTTCGGGCTGGGCTTTGCGCAGGTCGCGGTTTCGACCACGATGCTGGCGGCGGTCGGCCATTACTGGTTCGGCGTCGATCCGGCGCCCTCGATCCTGATGGGCGCGGCGCTCGCCATGTCCTCGACGGCCGTGGTGATGCCGGTGCTCTCCGAAGCGCGCCGCGTCAACAAGGCGCCGGGCCGCGTCGCCTTCTCGGTGCTGTTGCTCCAGGACCTCATGGTCGCGCCGGCGCTGTTCTTCGTCTCGGTGCTGGCGCGCGCCAAGACCGGGGGCTTCGGCGCCCTGGAGGCGGTGACGGCGTTTCTGCCGGCTTTCGTCGCGCTCGGCGCGCTCATCGTCTTCGGCCGCCTCCTGCTGCGGCCGCTGTTTCGCCTCGTCGCCTCCGTGCAGCTCACCGAGCTGTTCATGGCGGCCTGCCTGCTCGTCGTCATCGGCGAGGCGCTGGTGACCGCGGCGGCGGGCCTCTCCATGGGGCTCGGCGCCTTCATCGCCGGGCTGCTGCTCGCGGAAACCGAGTTCCGCCGCGAGATCGAAGTGACGATCGAGCCTTTCAAGGGGCTGCTGCTCGGGCTCTTCTTCGTCTCGGTCGGCGCCGGGCTCGACATTGGCGCGCTCGCGGCCGATCCGGGGCCCATCGTCCTGCACGCCCTGGGCCTCATCTTCGTCAAGGCGGCGATCATCTTTCCGCTGGCGCTGCTGTTCGACATTGATTGGCGCGCGGCGGCCGAAGCCGCGCTGCTGCTCGCGCCGGGAGGCGAATTCGCCTTCGCCCTGCTGACCTCGGCGATGATCGCGGGCGTGCTGCCGGGCCATTTCGGCGCCGACGCCATGGTGGTCGTCACGCTCAGCATCTTCTTCATCCCCCTGCTGGGGCGGCTCGGGGCGCGTCTGGCGCGGCCCGCCGGGCCCGAGGACGAAGACGCGCAATACGCGCATCTCGCGCCGGGCAACCCCATCGCGGAAGGGCGGGTGGTCATCGTCGGCTTCGGGCGCATCGGCAGTCTCGTGGGGGAAATGCTCGAGCGCCACAATGTGCCTTTCGTCGCGGTCGAAAATCTCGTGTCGCTCGTGTCCGAAGGGCGCGAGAAGGGCGTCGAAATCTACTGGGGCAATGCGGCGCGGCGCGACTTCCTGCTCAAATGCGGGATCGAGCAGGCGCGGGCGCTCGTCGTCACCATCGAGAATGCGCCCGCGGTCGAGGAGATCGTGCGCATCGCCCATGAGATCCGGGACGATCTGGTGATCGTCGCCCGCGCCCGCGACGCGCGCCACGCCACGACGCTCTATCGGCTGGGCGCCAGCGACGCCATTCCCGAAACCATCGAGGCGAGCCTCCAGCTCGCCGAGACCGTGCTCGTCGATGTGGGCGTGCCCATGGGCTATGTGATCGCGTCGATCCACGAAAAACGCGACGAATTCCGCAAGATCCTGCAACCCACTGGCGAAGAGGCGCGGGCGCGGCAGGTCGAGCGGCGCAAGGAGATCAAACGCGAACAGGCGCGGCGCCGCATTTCCGGCCGCTCGGCCGAGGAGGCGGGAGAGGAAGCCTGAGGCCCCCCCGCCTTACGGGAAGAGGATGGGCCGGGGCTCTCGCCCGTCAGGACGAGAACAATGGTGTTGCTGAAATGTTCGGGAGCATTTATTCCGCGCCCTAGGAATTCTTCCAGAGGCGGCCGCCATGGACATTCTCTCTCATGCGCAAATCTGGGCCGCGATCGACGCGCTCGGCGAGCGTTACGGGCTGACGCCGTCAGGGCTTGCGCGCAAGGCGGGTCTCGATCCGACGACCTTCAACCGGTCCAAGCGCGAAACGCCCACGGGGCGCCAGCGCTGGCCCTCGACGGAATCGATTGCAAAGGTGTTGCAGGCGACGGGCGCCAGCCTCGATGAATTCATGGCCCTGGTTTCGGACAACATCGGCGCGGCGCGGCGCCATACGCGGCCGTTGATCGGCGTGGCGCAAGCCAGGGAGGGCGCCTTTTTCGACGATGCGGGCTTTGTGATCGGAGCGGGCTTCGACGAGATCGAGCTGCTCGCCGCCGCCGACGAAAACGCCTATGCGCTCGAGATTTCGGGCGACTCCATGGCGCCGCTCTATCGCGACGGCGACATTGTGATCGTCTCTCCCTCGGCCCCCGTGCGGCGCGGCGACCGAGTCGTGGTCAGGACCGTCTCCGGCGAGATCATGGCCAAGGAGCTCAAGCGCCAGACCGCCCGCTCGGTGGAGTTGCGCTCCATCAATCCGGCCTATCCCGACCGCGTCATTTCACGCGACGAACTTGCCTGGATGGCGCGGATTTTATGGGCGAGCCAGTGAGTCGCGCGCACGGAGCTGTGCTATAGAACGATTCCCCGAAGGCCCTTTCCCGAAGATGGGTTGGAACATGCGCCAGCACCTGATCGTCCCGCTCCTTGCCCTCCTGTCGCTTTGCGCCGGCTCCGCCCGCGGCGAGGACGCCTTGCGCGACCAGGCGAAAGGCCTGTTCCAGCCGATCCCCAAGACCGCGCCGGCGCTTCCCGACAATCCGGCGACGCCCGAGAAGCTCGCGCTCGGCAAGATGCTTTATTTCGAGCCGCGTCTCTCGGAGAGCCGCAGCTTCGCCTGCGCCACCTGCCACAATCTGAGCATGGGCGGCGTCGACGGCGGCGCGCTCTCCTCCGGCGCCGCCCAGCTCGCGGGCCGCGAGGTGCAGACGGTGCTCAACGCCGTCTTCAACAAATCGCAGTATTGGGACGGCCGCGCCTCGGACCTTCAGGATCAGGTGGTCAATTCGGTGATGGCCAACCCGAAAGCCATGCTGAAGACCCGCGGCGGCCCGATGGCGATCAACCCGGTGGAGCTCTCCGCGACGAAGCAGCGCGAGATCGACCAGCTCAAAACCATCCCCGGCTATCGGGACGCTTTCCAGAAGGCGTTCCCCGGCAGTCCCGACCCGCTCGTCTACGACAATATCGGCCGCGCGATCGCCGTCTTCGAGGCGACGCTCATCACGCCCGACGCGCCATTCGACCGCTGGCTCACGGGCGACGACGCGGCGCTGGACGACGCCCAAAAGGCGGGCCTCAAGCTGTTCATCGACAAGGGGTGCGCCTCCTGCCACAACGGCATGAACATTGGCGGCGCGAGCTACGCCAAATTCGGCGTCGTCGCCAGTCCCGGCCCGGAGCATCTGCCGGCGGAGGACGCCGGCCGCTACACCGTCACCAAGTCCATCGCAGACCGCTACGTGTTCAAGACGCCGTCGCTGCGCAACGTCGAACTGACCGCGCCCTATTTTCATGCCGGGTCGACCTTCGATCTGAAGAAGGCCGTCGACATCATGGCGGACTCGCAGCTCGGGACGAAGCTTTCGGACGACGAGGCGACGAAGGTCGTCGCATTTCTCAAATCGCTCACCGGCAAGCAGCCCGAGATCGTGCTGCCGATCCTTCCGCCGCGCAACCGCTGAGCGGCCTGAGCGCCGGATGATGAAAGGGCGGGCGCCTCGCGGCCCGCCCTTTTTTCTTGCCGGTGTTTTTCTTGCCGGTGTTTTTTCTCGCCCGGTGTTCTCGCGCCCCGGCGCGGCGTCCCCCCAAGCGCGCAAGCGTGGCGGGCCTTGCCGAAGTCCCAGTCTAACCGCCGCCGAAGAGATCTTCGAAGATGCTCCTCGACGCAGCCGGCCGGCGGCCCCGGGGCGGCGGCGCGGGGGCGCCGGCGTCGGGAATGTCTTCCGGCGGCAGCAGGTCGTCTATGGCGCGCGGCGGCGCTGCGCGCGGACGCGTCGGCGGGGGCGTGACCGGGATGGTGGCGGTTTCGTCGTCCTGCGCCCGCCGGCCCGCTGGTTGCTCCGCCGGCGGAACGGAGACGGCTTGCCGTGGGCGCGGCGTGGGCGTGGGCGTGGGCGTGGGCGGAGCTGGGGCCGCCGGCTCGGCCGCGCCGCCCGTGAACATGCCGATGAGATCGTCGAGCGGGCGGGCCACGACTTCATCGAGCGCGCCATCTGCGCGCCAATTGCCCGAGGGGAGCCCCGCGACCTGGAGCCCGCGGTGGGCGATGCCCATGTAGCGGCTCCAGATTTCGACCGGCAGATTGCCGCCGGAGGCCTTTTTCGTGGGCGAATTGTCGTCGTTGCCGAGCCAGACGCCGGTGACGAGCCTGGCCGTGTAGCCGATGAACCAGGCGTCGCGGAAATCCTGGCTCGTCCCGGTCTTGCCGGCCGCCTGCCAGCCGGGAAGCTCCGCCTTGCGGGCCGTGCCGGTGAGCAGCGTTTCCTGCATCATGGCGTTCATCATCGCCACATAGTCCGGATCGACGACCCGGACCGGCGCGGGCGTCTTGCGCTGATAGAGCGTCTTGCCGCCGGCCGTCTTCACGCGCGCGACGATGTAGGGCTGAACGACGAAGCCGCCGTTGGCGAAGGGCGCGTAAGCCGCGACGAGTTCGAGCGGCGCGACTTCGGACGTGCCAAGGGCGAGCGAGGCGTTGGCCTGCAGGTCGGACTGAATGCCGAGCCGGCGCGCGGTCTTCACGATCGTTTTGGGACCGACCTCCATGCCGACGCGGACCGCCACCGTATTGAGGGAGAGCGCCAGCGCCTTGGTGAGCGTGACGGGCCCGAAATATTCGTGGCTGTAATTTTCCGGCGTCCAGCCCTTGATGTTGAGCGGGCCGTCTTCGCGCACCGTGTCGGGCGTCAGCCCATGCTCGATCCCGGCGAGATAGACGAAAGGCTTGAAGGCCGAGCCCGGCTGACGCTTCGCCGAGACGGCGCGATTGTATTGGCTTTCCGAATAGTCGCGCCCGCCGACGAGGGCCCGGATTGCGCCCGTCGGATCGAGCGAGACGACGGCGCCCTGGGAGACGCCGAATTTCGCGCCCTTCCTGTCGAGCTCCTCCTTGAGCGCGCCTTCGGCGACGGTCTGGAGCCGCGGGTCGATGGTGGTGGTGACGACGATGTCCTGATCGACGGCGCCGATCGTGTCGTCGAGCATGTCCATCACATAATCGGCCGCGTAATTGATCGAGCCCGCGCCCGTCTCCTTCTGGACCTGCGCCGGATGGGCGAGCGCGGCCTTCGCCGCATTGTCGGTGACGAACCCCTCCTGCGCCATGGCCGCGACGACCTGCGCGGCGCGCTCGGTCGCGCCTTCCGGATTGCGGTCGGGGGCGAGCTTGCTCGGCGCCTTCATCAGCCCGGCGAGCACGGCCGCCTCGGAGAGGGTCGCGGTCCTGGCGCTGTGGCCGAAATAGCGCTGGCAGGCCGCCTCCACCCCATAGGCGCCCGAGCCGAAATAGACCCGGTTGAGATAAAGCTCGAGAATCTGGTCCTTGGAATATTTGTGCTCCAGCCAGATGGCGAGGATCGCCTCCTGAATCTTGCGCGAGAGGGTGCGCTCCTGCGTCAGGAAGAGATTCTTGGCGAGCTGCTGGGTGAGCGTCGAGCCGCCCTGCATGCCGCCGCGCCCCGAGACGTTGCGCACGAGCGCGCGGGCTATGCCCTGCGGATCGACGCCCCAGTGCGAATAGAAGCGGCGGTCCTCGATGGCGACGAAGGCCTTGGGGACGAAAGGCGGCAGCTCGGAAATCTTGACCGCCGCGCCGCCCGTGTCGCCGCGATTGGCGAGAAGCTCGCCGTCGGCGCCGAGGATGGCGATGTTGGGCGGGCGCTTGGGGACGGAAAGCTGGTCGATGGGCGGCAGTTGCGAGCCGTAATAGACCGCGAGCGCGCCGCCGCCGACGGCGCCCCAGACGGACAGGGTCAGGGACCAGTAGATCAGGCCGCCGATCAGCGACCCCGAGCGCCGCCGCCGCGGCCTCTCGGCCTTGCGCGCGCGAGCCGAAGGGCGGGGCTCGGCCCGGAGGTCGTCGTCGTCGTCGAACCTGGGTTCCCGGCGATTGCCGTTACGCGCCATGCCACACCCGCCCCGAGGCTCCGCCGCAGCCTCCCGCGTATCCGATCCAACTTAAGAAAGGCCGTTTAAGGGCAGGTTAAGGATTGCGCGGCGCAACGCCCGCCGGCAAGCCGCTTCGTCCGCGCGAGGGCGGCCGGATTTCTCCACACGCCGCATGAGACCGCCCCCTTGCGCTTCGACGCCCGGCTTGCCAAAGTCTGCGCCCCCGGCGCGAGGCGCCGCCAGAATAAGATGCGGGTAATCCTGCGATGAAGGTCACGATCGAAAGAGCGGCGCTGCTGCGGGCGCTCGGCCATGTGCACAGGGTGGTGGAGCGGCGCACGACCATCCCGATCCTGGCCAATGTCCTCATCGACGCCCGCGATGGCGCGCTGACGCTCAAGGCCACCGATCTCGACCTCGAGATCACTGAAAAGGCGGCCGCCGAAGTCGGGCAGGCGGGCGCGACGACTCTGCCCGCGCATACGCTCTACGACATCGTGCGCAAGCTGCCCGAGGGCGCGCAGGTCTCGCTCGACGAAAGCGGTGAAACCGGCCAGCTCACCCTGCGCTCCGGCCGCTCGCGCTTCAATCTGTCGACTCTGCCGGAGAGCGATTTCCCCGACGTGACCTCGGGCGACTTCAGCCACCAATTCACGTTGGCGCCCGCCGATCTCAAGCGCCTCATCGAGAAGACGCAATTCGCGATTTCGAGCGAGGAGACGCGCTATTACCTCAATGGCATCTATTTTCACGCCATGGAGGTCGAGGGCCGGCTGATGCTGCGCGCGGTCGCGACCGACGGCCACCGCCTCGCCCGTCTCGAACTGCCCGCGCCCGAGGGCTGCGAAGGCATGCCCGGCGTCATCCTCCCGCGCAAGGCGGTGCAGGAGGTTCTGCGCCTCATCGAGGATGCGCAGGGCGACGTGCGCGTCGAGCTCTCGGTCAACAAGATGCGCTTCTCCTTCGGCGACGCGCTGCTGACGACGAAGCTCATCGACGGCACCTTCCCCGATTACGCCCGCGTGATTCCCTCCGGCAACGACAAGCGCCTCACGGTCGAGCGCGACGTCTTCGCCAAGGCGGTGGACCGCGTCTCGACGATTTCCTCCGAGCGCGGCCGCGCCGTGAAGCTCGCCTTGACCGAGGGCAAGCTCGTGCTTTCCGTGACCAATCCCGATCAGGGATCGGCGGTCGAGGAGATCGAGGCCGATTACGACGGCGCGCCGCTCGACGTGGGCTTCAACGCCCGCTATCTGCTCGACATCACCCAGCAGCTCGACAGCGACACGGCGCTCTTCAAGCTCGCCGACCCCGGCTCGCCGACGCTCGTCCAGGACCGCGACGGCGCCAGCGCGCTCTATGTGCTGATGCCGATGCGCGTCTAGGGACGGCGCTTCGACTCGACGATCATCCCGACCAGGAGCCCGAAGCCGAAGCCCGAGAGATGCGCGGCGAGGCTCGACATGGGCAGGATGAAATCCGCCGCGATTTGCGTGAGCATGGCGAGGCCCAGCGCCGTGGCGCGGAAGGCGTCGAGGCTGGCGCGGGCCCGCAGCCAATCCCGGGTCCGCAGCGCCGCGAGGACGCCGAAGAGGCCGAAGATCGCGCCCGAGGCCCCGACATAAAGCCCATAGCCCGCGCCGAGCACCATGACCCCGAGCACCACGACCGAGGAGAAGAGCGCCGCCCCGAGATAAGCCGCGAGCAGGCGCCAGGAGCCGATTTCGTCCTCGGTCTCGCGGCCGATCAGGGCGAGCATGGCCATGTTGAGCAAGAAATGCAGCGGGCCGTAATGCAGCAGGGTGGCGCTGAGCAGGCGCCAGCTCTCGCCATGCAGGACGAGCGGCGCCCAGAGCGCGCCGAGCCGGATCAGCGTCTGCACATCCTGCGAGCCGCCCATGGCGATCTCGACCGCGAACATGCCCGAATTGACGAGGATGAGGGCGAGGGTGACGGGCGGCAGGCGCCAGCCCCGCGTCTGGCGGGCGCATTCCAGGGCGACGCGCCCCGCCACCCCGTCGACGATTTCCTGCGCGCGCGGCGAGAGCGGCGCGGGCTCCTCCCAGGCCGCCGCAAGCTGGCGCCGGGCTGCGATCGCCGCCGACGTCTCCTTGAGGCTGACGGCGAGCCGCTCGAAGGTCGCGCGCGCCGGCGCCTCCTCTCCGGCGTGTTTCCGCGCGACGGCGATCCAGTAATCAGCCGAGTCCGGGTCGAGGCGCAGGAGAAGGCCGACGAGTTCCGCGACCTCGCGCGGCCGCCCGCCGAAGGCGAGGACGAAGAGCCAGGAAAAGGCCGTCTGCTCCAGCGGCGTCGAATCGACCGAGCGGGCGTAATCGCGCATCAGCGCCTCGATGCGGCCGGTTTCGCCCAGCGCGCGAAAACGGTAGGCGGCGAGCTGGCGGGCGTTCTCCGGGTCCTGCGCGAGGATGAGCGCCTTTTCCCAGTCGCCGCGCTCGGCGAGGAGCCGCGTCTCGATCGCCGCCGCCTGTTCGGGTGGCGCGTCCGCGGCGAGCGCCGCGAAGGCGCGCGCCTTTTCGCGCGGGTCCTCGATCGCCGCGGCGCGGGCGTAAGCCGCCGAAAGCCGCATCGCCTTGGTGGGGTGAAAAAAGGCCGCGAGATCGGCGCAGCGCGCGGCCTTGTCGAGTTCGCCCGCGCGGGTGAAGCGCGCCTGAAGCGCGCCGAGCGTCACCGGCGCGGCCACGAGCGGAAAGAAGACGAGGGAAACGAGCTTGCCCGCCTCCTGGGGAAACAACCACAGGCCGAAGCCGCCGACGATCAGCACCAGCGCATTGACGAGCGCGAATGTGCGCCGCCCGCTCCGGCGCTGCGCCAGGTCGAGCGCGAGCGAGAGGGCGGAGAGCGCCATCAGATTGACGGCGAGGACCGTTTGAAAATCCATTCTCGTCACGAGCGGGCTGAAACGGACGGAGGTGAGGATGTGCGCGGGCGCGCGCCAAAGTCAAATCCTGGCCCTTCGGAATCCCTGTTCCCGCGCCCCCTCTCGCTTGCGATCCGACTTCGGGCGCCCCATTGTCACGAAAGCGCGGCTTTCGCCCGCGACAAAGGCCGCCATGCTGGATTTCCTCATTCATCTTTGGCCCTGGCTTGCCGGTTCGCTCGCCACAGGCGCGGCGGCGGGCGCTTTTCTGCATGGCGGGACGCTGCGACGGCGCCCGGCCCGCTGGCTCTCCTGGTTCGGCGCGGCCTTTGTCGCGGGCGCCGCCGCCGTCGCGCTCGGAGCGGTGGAGGGCGCCGTCGCTGCGGCGATCGAAATCGCGCTCGCCTGTTTCCTGGCCTTCATCCTCGGCGCGGCGCTCCTCGCCGCCGCCCGGCGGGGCTCGCTGAAAGATCACGAACGCTGGGCCGTGGGCCTCGTCCCTGTCGCCCTGCTGTGGTGGGGGGCGGTCGAGATCGCCGCGCCCGCCTATGAGGCGCAGGCGCAAAAGCGCGTCGCCGCGCTCGCGCAAGGCGCTGGCCTCGATCCCGCGGGCTTCACCGTCTCGGGCCGCGACGAGACGGCGCCGGGCGCTCTCGCCGGGAAGACGGATCTGGCGGCGGAGATCGCCGCGACGCCGGGCGTGCGGCGCGTGATCCTCGCGCGGGACGCCGCGCCCGAGAAGGCGCCGGATCAGACGGCGTCGATTTCCGCGCCCCCGCCCCCGCCGGCCGAGGACGCCCGACCCACGCCCGCCGCCCTGCCGGACGGCGAATTCGACCCGGCCGCCTGCCAGCGCGCGCTCGACGCAGTGGCGCTCGCCGAACCCGTGGCCTTCCGCCCGGCGCGCGCGACCATTGACCGCCGCGCGGCCTTCGCGCTCGACAAGGCGGTCGAGGCGATACGGCGCTGTCCAATGGCGACGATAGAGGTGAGGGGCCACGCCGACGCGGGAGCGGCCGACGAGGCGCTGGCGCGCCGCCGGGCGCTTGCCGCCGAGCGTTATCTGCGCCGCGAGGGCGTGGCGGGCCGCAAGCTCGTGGGGGTCGCCTGCTGCGCGACCGCGCAGGAGCCGCGCCGCGGCGCGGGCGCCGTCGATTATATTTTGCGCTGAAGCGCATTTGGGCGCAGCGTCGCGCCGCCCTTTGTTTACCGCGCCGATCCCCTTGTTTAATCTTGCTTTGCGGCGCCGCCGGCTCGGGAGGGCGCGGCCGGTTCGTCCGGCGCCGCCTTTGCAACGGCCTTGGTGAGAGAGAAACCCCAGTTGAACGTCGTCGACCTGCACCCGCACTCCCACGCCGAGACCGTCGCCGCCCTGAAAGCCGAGGTGCAGCGCCGCCTCACCTATACGGTCGGCAAAGACAATGCGGCCGCGAGCCCGCGCGACTGGTTCGTGGCGACGGCGCTGGCGGCGCGCGACCGGCTCGTCGAGTCGTGGCTCGCTTCGACGGCGCGCAATTACCGCGAGGACCGGCGCCGGGTCTATTATCTCTCGCTCGAATTTCTGGTCGGGCGGCTGCTCATCGACACGCTGACCAATCTCGGCCTCACCGGCGCCATGCGCGACGCGCTCGCCGAACTCGGCGTCGATCTCGACCGGCTGCGCGAGATCGAGCCCGACGCGGCGCTCGGCAATGGCGGCCTCGGCCGGCTCGCCGCCTGTTTCATGGACAGCATGGCGACGCTCGAAATCGCCGCGATGGGCTATGGCATCCGATACGATCACGGCCTGTTCCGCCAGACCATCAAGGACGGCTGGCAGCACGAATATCCGGAGGACTGGCTTTCCTTCGGCAACGCCTGGCAGTTTCCGCGCCCTGAAATCACCTACGACGTGGGATTCGGCGGTCATGTCGAAAGCGCGCGGCTCTCCGACGGCCTGCTGACCCATGTCTGGCGTCCCGCGGAGACGATTGTGGCGGTGGCTTACGATACGCCCGTCGTCGGCTGGCGCGGCCGGCATGTGAACACGCTCCGCCTGTGGTCCGCCCGCGCCCCGGACCCCTTGCGTCTCGACGCCTTCAACCAGGGCGATCACGTCGGCGCGCTCACGGAGCAGGTGCGCGCAGAGGCGATTTCCAAGGTGCTCTATCCCAGCGACGCGACGCCCGCGGGTCAGGAGCTGCGGCTGCGGCAGGAATATTTCTTCGCCTCGGCCTCGCTGCAGGACCTTGTCCGCCGCCACATGAAGCAAACGGGCGACATCGGGAAGCTCGCCGAAAAGGTCGCCATCCAGCTCAACGACACACATCCGGCGATCGGCGTCGCGGAGCTGATGCGGCTTCTCGTCGACGTGCATGGCGTGGACTGGAGCGAGGCCTGGCGCATCACGCAGGCGACCTTCTCCTACACCAATCACACGCTGCTGCCCGAGGCCCTTGAGACCTGGCCGGTGTGGCTCATGGAGAAGCTGCTGCCGCGCCACATGCAGATCATCTATCTGATCAACGCCATTCATCTCGACGGGCTGAGGGCGCAGGGCGTGACGGACCCGTCCGTGCTCGCCTCGGTCTCGCTCATCGACGAGCACAATGGCCGCCATGTGCGCATGGGCCATCTCGCCTTTCTCGGCTCGCACAAGGTCAATGGCGTTTCCGCCCTGCACAGCGAACTGGTGAAGGAGACGGTGTTCCGGGACTTTCATCGTCTCTATCCCGACCGCATCGTCAACAAGACGAATGGCGTCACCTTCCGGCGCTGGCTGCTCGAGGCCAATCCGCCGCTTTCGCGGCTCCTCGCCGAGACGATCGGGACGGCGGTCTTCGACGATCCGGAAAATCTCGGCCGCCTCGAAGCCTTGGCCGACGACCCGGCCTTTCAGGCGCGCTTCGCGGCGGCCAAGCGCGAGAACAAGGAGCGGCTCGCGGCGACGATCTTCGAGAGCGTCGGCGTGCGGGTCGATCCCGGCGCGCTCTTCGACGCGCAGATCAAGCGCATCCACGAATACAAGCGCCAGCTTCTCAACGTGCTCGAAGCGGCGGCGCTCTATCTCGACATCGTGTCGCAGCCGACCCGCGACGTCGTTCCCCGCGTGAAGATCTTCGCCGGCAAGGCGGCGGCGAGCTATCATCAGGCCAAGCTCATCATCAAGCTCGCCAATGACGTGGCGCAGATCGTGAACGCCGATCCGGCCGCGCGCGGGCTTCTGAAGATCGTCTTCCTGCCCAACTACAATGTGAGTCTCGCCGAACGGATCATCCCCGCCGCCGATCTCTCCGAGCAGATTTCCACGGCCGGCATGGAGGCCTCGGGCACGGGCAACATGAAATTCGCCCTGAATGGCGCGCTCACCATCGGCACGCTGGACGGCGCGAATGTGGAAATCCGCGAGCGCGTCGGCGACGAAAACATCTTTATCTTCGGATTGACCGCGCAGGAGGTCGAGGAGAGCCGGGCGCGGAGCATCGACGCGCGCGAGACGATCGCCGCGAGCCCGCGCCTCTCCGCGGCGCTCGCCGCCATTTCGAGCGGGCTGTTCTCGCCCGATGACAAGCATCGCTATGCGCAGCTCGTCGATACGCTCACTTATTACGATCACTTTCTGGTGACGAAGGATTTCGACGCCTATGGCGCGGCGCAGCGGCGGGTCGACGCGCTGCGGCGGGACGAGAAGGCCTGGCGGCGCGCCGCCATTCTCAACACGGCCCGCGTCGCCTGGTTCTCGTCGGATCGCACGATCCGGGAATATGCGGAAGAAATCTGGAAGGTTTGAGCGGCCGCGCCTTTCGTGGCTCGCAGGGCCATGGCGAGAGGCGCAGCCAATGCGCAGCCTGGCGCTGCGGCGAGATCACCCCACCGAGCGGCGGGGAACGCGCAGATTGAGCTTGGTGAGGCGGCGCGGCGCGATCGGCGCCGCAATGGCGGCGGCCTCGGGCTCCTCGCGCTCGTCCTCGATCAGAACCGGCTCCAGGCGGCGCGGCGCCGCGACTTCGCGCCGCTGCTGCGGGGCGCCGGTCGTTTCGGCCACATTGGCGGAGCCGTTCAGCACGGCGCCGCGCGCAACCTCGAGCGCGCCGCAATCCCAGCTGCCTTCGACGCGGCCGGTGGCGCGCACCGTCATCAATTGCTTGGCGGTGATCTCCGCGCTCACCTGTCCGGCGACCTCGGCGCTCGACACGACGATCTTGCCCTTCACCACGCCGGTCTGCCCGACGACGAGATGGTTGCAGGAAATTTCCCCGTCGAAGGCGCCGTCGATGACGATGATGTCCTGCGCCCTCAATTCGCCCGTCAGTTCCGCGCCCTGTCCGATATAGACGGAATTTTCCTGATCCGGCCTGAATGTCGGCATGTTGCTACCCTCGTTTCGAATCGCGCTTTGCGGGCGGAAGGTTAAACCCATTCACGCCGGGCCGGGGAATTTTCCGCGCAAATTCACCGCTGGCGGACATAGCTCCCCGGCGCGGATTCGAGCGGCGCATAACCGTTTTCGCGCGCCCCCATCGGCGGCGGGGCGACGCGCGCGGCTGCGCTGTGGCGCTCGAGCCATGCCGCCCAGGCGGGCCACCAGGAGCCTTCGACGCGCTTGGCGCGCTCGCGCCAGCGGTCGGCGCTCACGTAGCGATCGGTCCGCGCGCGCACGCCAATATGGAAGCGGCGGCCCGGATGGCCAGGCTCCGAGACGACGCCGGCGTTGTGCCCGCCATTGGTGAGCACGAAGGTCATGTCGTTGTCGGTGAAGAGATGGACCTTGTAGACCGAGCGCCAGGGCGAAATATGATCCGTCTCCGTGCCGACGACGAACATCGGCGCGTCGATGTCCTTCAAGGCGATCACTTCGTCCTCGACCGCGAAGCGTCCGGCGGTGAGGCGGTTCTCCAGAAAGAGCCCGCGCAGATATTGCGCATGCATGAGATAGGGCATGCGCGTCTGATCGGCGCTCCAGGCCATGAGGTCGGTCGCATGTTCGCGCTCGCCGAGCAGATATTCCCGGATCGCGCGCGCCCAGAACAGTTCGTTGGAGCGCAGCGCCATGAAGACGCCCGCCATCTGATGCGTGTCGAGATAGCCCTGATCCCACATCATGTCTTCGAGAAAGGCGACCTGCGCCGCATCGACGAAGAGCATGAGGTCGCCGGGCTCGCTGAAATCCGTCTGCGAGGCGAGGAGCGTCACGGAAGCGAGACGGTCGTCGCCGTCGCGCGCCATGGTCGCGACGGCGATGGAGAGCAGCGTGCCGCCGAGGCAATAGCCGACGGCGTGAATCTTTCGCCCCGGCACAATCGCTCGAACGGCGTCGAGCGCCTCCATGATTCCCTGCGTGCGATAATCGTCGAGCGTGATGTCGCGATCCTCGGCGGAAGGGTTGCGCCACGAAATCATGAAGACCGTGAAACCCTGCTCGACGAGATAGCGCACGAGCGAATGATAGGGGGCAAGATCGAGAACGTAATATTTCATGATCCAGGCGGGGACGATCAGCAGCGGCTCGGCAAGCACGTTCTCCGTCGCCGGCTCGTACTGGATCAGCTCCATGAGATGATTGCGAAAGATCACCTCGCCCGGCGTCGCCGCGACATCCTCGCCCACGACGAAGCCATTGCCGTTTTCGCTGTGCGTCGCGACATCGAGAAAATCCTCGATGAAATGTTCGAACCCGCGCAGCAGATTGGCGCCGCCTTCCCGCTGCGTGCGGTCGATGACCACCGGGTTGAGCCAGGGCTGGTTCGACGGCGAGAAGGCGTCGAGATATTTGAGCGCGAGAAAGGAGACGCGCGCGGCGTTGTTCGGCCGCATCCCCCGCGTCTCGCGCGTCGCCTTGCGCCACCATTGCCGCTGCGCCAGGAAAGCCTGCTCGATGAAGAGATAGGGGAAGGTACCCCAGGCCGGATCGTCGAAGCGCCGGTCGCCGGGCTCGGGCGGAAAAGGCCGCTCGGCCTTGTCGCTCACCAGATTGTGCAGCCCGAAATGCGCGAGCCGCGCGGCGGAGGACCAGGCGTCGATCGCAAGCTCCATCTGCCGGCCGGGGGCCTGGACGAGATGCGCAGCCCAATCGACCCAGGCCGAGAGTTGCGCATGCGGCGATATGCCCTGCGTGAAGCGCGCGGCTGTCGCCTGGGCGACGCGGTCCACCGTCTCGAAGGATTGCGGCCGCAGGATCGGCGGGAGCGGCGGCGAGGCGCGGCGATCCTGCGGGCGGGGCGCGTCGGCGCGGCGTGTCGGCAAGGACGTCATGGCTCTCCTGAAAATGCGTTCGTCTTCGACAATGGGGACGAATTGTAGCGCTTCCATGAAGGCGCGTCAGGGGCCGTCCGCCAGCAATTGCGTGATCGAGCCGTTCTCGCTGCGGCGGCGGATGGCTTGCGCAATCAGTCCGGCGAGCGGAAGAACCAGGAGCCGCCCGCCGAGCGCCTGCGCGACCGCGCCGTCTGGCGCGACGGGGACCGAGTCGGTCACGATGAGCCGGTCGACGGGCGCGTCGCCCAGGACTTGCGGCGCCGCCTGTGCGAAAACGCCATGCGTCGCCAGCGCGAAGACCTGCGCCGCGCCCTGTGCGCGGCAGGCGGCGGCCGTGCGCGCGATGGTGCCGCCGCCGGCAATGAGATCGTCGAGGATGAGGGCGATGCGCCCCGCCACGTCGCCCGCGAAAAGCTCGCCCGTGACGCGGCCCTCGCTGCGCACCTTGTCCATGAAAGCCTTGGCGACGGGGCGTTGCAGCAGACGCTCCAGCCTCTGGCGAAAAAGCTCGGCGCGCTTCTCGCCGCCGAGATCCGGCGACACGACCGCAACCGGCGCCTGCCCGACGAGGGGCAAGAGACGCCTCGCGAACAACGCATGGGCGTCGAGCGGAATGGATTCGCAGCGAAAGGCGTTCTCGAAGGCCGCGACGTTGTGCGCGTCGACCGTCATCACCGCATCGGCGCGCATGGCCTCGAAGAGCTGCGCGACATAGCGCGTCGTGATCGGATCGCGCGGCTTGGTGCGCCGGTCCTTGCGCGAGAAGGCGAGATAGGGCGCGACGGCCGTGACGCGGGCGGCGCCGCCGTCCCTGAGCGCGCCGATGAAGAACAGGAGCTTGAGGAGCTTCTCCGACCCGCTCGCGCCCGGTTGCCCATAGAGGCTCGAAATCACATAGGCGTCGGCGCCGCGAACGCTTTCGAGCGGCCGCAGCTTGTATTCGCCGTCCTCGAAATCGCGCTCCTCCATCGGCGCGAGCGCGAGGCCGAGAGACGCGGCGACCGCCTCGCCGAAGGCCCGGCTGTCGCCGAGCGCGAAGATCGTGGGATGCGCCTTCATCTTCGGGCCTCCTCGAGCCACGCGGCGACGCGCGGCCATTGCGTTTCTATGGTGCGCCGGCCCATGAAGAGCGCAAGATGGCTGCAGGGCGCCTGCGCCGTCTCCGCGCGGCCTTGCGCAAGACGTGTGACGGCCAGCGCCTGCGCCGGCGGCGCGATGGCGTCTCTCTCGCCGATGAGTAGGAACAGCGGCTGGCGCAGCGCGCGCAGATCGATGCTGCGCCCGAGCGCCGGAAAGCCGCCGGAGGCGAGCAGATTGTCGCGATAGAGCCTCGAGAACACTTCCTGAAAATAAGGCCCCGGCAGATCGAGCGGGCGCCGGTCCCAGTCCCGAAAGGCGGCGATCGCCTGCTGCGCCTCAGGTCCGGCGAAGGGCGGGTCGATCTCGAGCGAGTCGACGAGCCGTTTCTCTTCGTCGTCTTCGCGCGGCCAGACCGTCGCCATGCGCTCGCCCCTCACGCAGCCGCCGCCCATGTCGATGAGGCGGCGAATGTCTTCCTCGCAGGTCGAGGCGACCGGCTCCGACAAGGCCGAGGGCGCCGCCCTCACATCGACAGGCGTTCCGACGAGAACGATGCGGGCGGCCTTGGCGGGAAAACGCGCCGCATAGACGAGCGAAAGCCAGCCGCCCTGGCACAGGCCGACAAGATCGACCGGCGCGCCGACGTCGTCGATGGCGACATTGAGCGCCGCGAGAAGGTCGTCCGTCGTCGCGCGGCAGGTGGCGCGCGTCGCGGATTTCCACTCGATGAGGAAAAGACGCGGGCAACCATGGCGGAGCAGGGCCGAGATCAGACTGTGGCCGGGGGCGAGATCGGCGATCTGCGCGTCGTGCAGGGCGAAGGGCGCCAGAACGACGACGGGCCGAGCAGCGTTTCCGGTCGAAAAGTCCCAAAGACGCAGCGCGGCGAGGTCGAGCGCGAGACGCGCGGGCGTCGCCCATTGCGGCGGCGGCCGCGACTCCGGCACCGCGCCTGCCCCGACCTCGAAGAGGCGCCGCCAGAATTCGAGGGAGGCCAACGGCCAGCCGGTGAAATCCCGTGTCCAATCGTGGAAGGCCATCGCCTTTTCCGTCCCGCCCGCGAGCGGGCTATCATATGTGATGAAGGATCGGAAAGGCGAACGATGGCGGGAGCGGAGCAGTGAGCAGGGACGGCCTTACCGAAAGCGTCGAGGGATTGCGCCCCTCCACGGCGGAGAAGCTGCGCTTTCTGAGCGCGCCGGCGTCCTATCCGCTCCGGCCTGCTTCGGTCGAGGTCATCGAGACTCATATGTCCTATGTCTTCCTCGCCGGCGATCGCGCCTACAAGCTCAAGAAGCCGGTGCGCTATCCTTTCCTGGATTTCTCGACGCTTCAGGCGCGTGAGCGCGATTGCCGGGAGGAAGCGCGCCTCAACCGGCGCCTTGCGCCCGATGTCTATCTCGGCGTGACGCCGCTCACCGCGCAAGGCGACAGGCTGATGATCGGCGGCGGCGGCGCCGTGGTCGACTGGCTCGTCGAGATGCGGCGCCTCCCCTGCGACCTCATGCTCGACAGGATCATTGCGGCGGGCGGCCCGAGCGCGGCGCAGCTTGTCGACATCTGCGACGTTCTGGCGCGCTTCTACCGCGGCGCCGAGCCGAGCTTTCTCGCGCCCGAGGACTATGCCGAGCGTTTTTTCGTCGAGGAACGCATGAACCGCGAGATTTTGACGCGGCCGGATTTCGCCTTCCGCGACGAGGCGGCGCGCTTGCTCGATCAACTCGACGCGCGCCTCGTCGCGGCGCGTGCGACGCTCGAGGCGCGCCAGCGCGAGGGGCGCGTCGTCGACGGCCATGGCGATCTGAGGCCCGAGCATATCTGCCTCGATCATCCCCCTGTGATTTTCGACTGCCTCGAATTCAATGCGGCGCTCCGGCAGGTGGATCCTTTCGATGAGATCGCACTGCTCGGCGTCGAATGCGCGCAACTTGGCGCAGACGCGCTGTTGCGGCGATTCACGGAAGAGCTGGCGCGACGGCTCGGATGCGCGCCGCCCTTCGAACTCGTCGCGCTTTATGGCGCCTGGCGGGCGGCCCTGCGCGCGCGTCTCTCCTTCGCGCATCTCCTGGAGCCCGCGCCGCGCAACCCTCAGAAATGGACGCCGCTCGCGCGCCGCTATCTCTCGATCGCCTCGCGCCTTCTGGCTCAGGAATTTTGAAGGGAAGGAGGAGAACCGTGCCGTTTATCGACCGTGAAGAGGCTGGCCGGCGGCTCGCGGAGGAATTGGCGCCGCGTGTTTCGGGCGAGGATGTCGTCGTCTTCGCCTTGCCGCGCGGCGGCGCGCCGGTGGCGGCGCCGATCGCCGAGGCGCTGAACGCCCCGCTCGATCTGGCGCTCGTGCGCAAGATCGGCGCGCCCTATCAGCCAGAGCTCGCCATGGGCGCCGTCGCCGACAGCGGAACGCCCGTCGTCGTGCGCAATGAAGACGTGATCGAGCTTCTCGGCGTGAGCGAAGCGCGCTTCGATGAGGCCTGCGCACGCGAATGCGCCGAGATCGGGCGGCGACGGGGCCTCTATCTCGGAACGCGATCCCGCGCCGACGCGAAAGGGCGGACGGCCATCGTCGTGGACGATGGCGTGGCGACCGGCGCGACCACGCGCGCGGCGCTGCGGGCGGTGCGCATACAGGCGCCCAAACGGCTCATTCTCGCCGTCCCCGTCGCCTCGACCGAAGCCCTCGAACTGCTGCGCGCCGAGGCCGACGAAATTCTCTGCCTCGAGGCGCATGAGTATTTCAGGGGCGTCGGCGGCTATTACGCCGATTTCCAGCAAGTCGGCGACGCGGAAGTGATCGCGCTCCTCGATCGCTACGGGCCCGGCGCGGCGCGCGGCTAAATGCCTCGCTGTCGCGGCGACCAGGCGCAGGTTTATTTTCTTCGCGTCTCTTTCGATTGCGGCGCAAAACACGAGAAGTGGTGAAGATGCACGACAAGGATCAGCCGGTTCACTCCCCGACGCGCGGCGCGGGCCGCTATGTCCGCTTCTTTTCGCAGATCGGAATCGAGGACGTGCCGCTCGTCGGCGGCAAGAACGCCTCGCTCGGCGAGATGTATCGCGAGCTGACGGCGAAGGGCCTTCGCGTTCCCAACGGCTTCGCGGTGACGGCCGAAGCCTATCGCCATGTCCTCGACGCTGCCGGCGCCTGGGGCGCGCTCGAGGCGGCGCTCGACGGCCTCGACGCGGACGATGTGGAGGACCTCGCGCGCCGCGCCGCGCAGGCCCGCGACATCGTCTATGGCGCCGGCCTGCCGGCGGAAGTCGAGGCCGACATACGCGCGGGCCTCGCGCGGCTCGTCGAGGAATATGGCGCAGATGTTTCTGTCGCGGTCCGCTCGTCGGCGACGGCGGAGGATTTGCCGAGCGCCAGTTTCGCGGGGCAGCACGACACCTATCTCAACGTGCAGGGCGCGGCGGCCGTGCTCGACGCCGTGCGCCACTGTTTTGCGAGCCTCTTTACCGACCGCGCCATCCGTTACCGGATCGACAATGGCTTCGATCATTTCAAGGTCTTCAATTCCGTCGCCGTCATGAAGATGGTGCGCTCCGATCTCGCCGCGTCGGGCGTCATTTTTACAATAGACACGGAAACCGGCTTCAAGGACGTGGTGTTCATCACGGGCGCCTATGGGCTCGGCGAGAATGTCGTGCAGGGCGCCGTCGATCCCGACGAGTTTTACGTTTTCAAGCCGACTTACGAGGCGGGAAAGCGCGCGGTGCTGAAGCGCACGCTCGGGCCAAAGAAGATCAAGATGATCTTCTCGAGCCGCGGTCGCGCGACGACGCGCAATATTCCGACCGACCGCAAGGAGCGTGAGAAATACTGCATCACCGACGCCGAGGCGCTGACGCTCGCGGGTCAGGCGATCACGATCGAAAAACATTACAGCGCCAAGGCCGGCGCGCCGCGCCCCATGGATATCGAATGGGCCAAGGATGGCGTCGACGGCGAGCTTTATATCGTGCAGGCGCGCCCCGAAACCGTCGCGTCGCGGAAGAATCGCAACGTCATCCAGGAATATCGCGTCAAATCGCACGGCCTCGTGAAGGTCGAGGGCCGCGCCGTCGGTGCGAGGATCGCCTCGGGCAGGGCGCGGGTCGTCGAACATGCGAGCGAACTCTCCAAATTCGTTCCCGGCGAAATCCTCGTCGCCGACACGACGTCTCCCGACTGGGGCACGGTGATGAAATCGGCGGCGGGCATCGTCACCAATCGCGGCGGGCGCACCTGCCACGCGGCGATCGTGGCGCGCGAGCTCGGCATTCCCGCCATCGTCGGAACCGACCGCGCGACGCATCTCATCCGCACGGGCGACCTCATCGCGGTGAGCTGCGCGGAGGGAGACGTGGGCAAGGTCTATGAGGGCGAGATCGACTTCGACGTGATCGAAACGGATCTGTCCAGCCTGCCGAGGCCCGTGACCCATGTGATGATGAATGTCGGCAATCCGGAGGTCGCCTTCGGCGTCGCCGCGCTCCCCAACGACGGCGTCGGACTGGCGCGCATGGAGTTCATCATCTCCGAGTCGATCAAGGCGCACCCGATGGCGCTAATTCATCCGGAAAAACTCGATGAGACCGAGCGGGCTCAGATTGCGTCGCTGACGGCGCATTATCCGAGCCCGCGCGATTATTTCGTCGAGCGCCTGTCGGAGGGCGTCGGAACCATTGCCGCGGCCTTCTATCCCAAGCCCGTCATCGTGCGCATGTCGGACTTCAAGAGCAATGAATATGCGACGCTGCTCGGCGGGCGCGCCTTCGAGGGCAGGGAAGAAAATCCGATGATCGGCTTTCGCGGGGCCTCGCGCTACGCGCATCCCAATTATCGCGAGGGCTTCGCGCTCGAATGCGCCGCGATGAAGCGCGTGCGCGACGAGATGGGCTTGACCAATGTGAGGCTCATGATCCCCTTCTGCCGGCGCGTCGAGGAAGCGGAGCGCGTGTTATCGCTCATGCGCGAGCTCGGCCTCGAACGCGGGAGGGACGGGCTCGAAATCTACGTC
This sequence comes from Methylocystis sp. IM3, assembly GCF_038070105.1. Lineage (NCBI taxonomy): Bacteria > Pseudomonadati > Pseudomonadota > Alphaproteobacteria > Hyphomicrobiales > Methylocystaceae > Methylocystis > Methylocystis sp. IM3. The sequence goes on from NZ_JBBPBZ010000002.1 coordinate 260,517, forward strand.
ATGTGCGAAATCCCCAACAATGTGCTACTCATCGACGACTTCTCGAAGCATTTCGACGGCTTCTCGATCGGCTCCAACGATCTGACCCAGCTGACGCTCGGCGTCGATCGCGATTCCGAAATCGTGGCCTTCGATTTCGACGAGCGCGACGAGGGCGTGAAGACGATCATTCGCATGGCGATCGAAGGGGCGAAGCGCAACGGGCGTCATATCGGCATCTGCGGGCAGGCGCCTTCGGATTATCCCGAGATCGCCGAGTTCCTCGTTCGGCTCGGCATCGACTCCATGAGCCTCAATCCGGACACCATCCTCGACGCTACGACGCGTATCCTCGAACTCGAAAAGACGCTCGGCCGCGTCCGACAATAGCGGCGAGAGGGGCGATCGCGGCGGCATGATGCGAAAAACGGCCCGGCGGTACATCCGCGCTCGGGCCGTTTTTCTCCGGCGGGACGGCCGCCGGCTCTTTCAAGAGATAGGCGCGGATCGGACGGTTGCAAGGCGGACCGTCCTTCGCGCGGTTTGGATTAAACAATTTTTGGCTGTTGCGAAGCTGTCCTAGCCGCGCCGGCGCAAAATATGCACTCTCGCCCACGGTTGTCGAAGCAGGCGGGGAGGCGTTTTGGAACGGATCAGCTTAATGGCGCGGGCTCTGGCGGCGGCCGCGTGTCTTTGCGCCGGCGCCGCATCCGCCGGGGCTGTCCCCGGCGGCAAAGGCGGCGCGGCCCGCGCGCCCGAGAGCGCCTCCCTGTTGACCAGGAAATCCTTCGCCGACGCGCCGGACGGACCCAAGGCGTTACTCCGCCGCTTCGGGATCGACGCCGACGTCTGGGTCACGCAGTTCTTCCAAGGCATCGCGGCGGGCGCGAACGACGGCCTGTCCCGCTATGGCGGCAAGGTCGACGGCTTCCTGAAGATTGACGCCGAAAAGCTCGGCCTGTGGCGCGGCCTGCGCGTCAATGCGCAATACGAGCATTACTTCGGCCTGAATATCAACAACAAGGACTTCACCCTTGTGCCGGTGAATGCGGCGCAGGCCTTTGTCGCGAGTCAAAGCTATCATTCGGCGCTGTCGGTGGTCGTGACGCAGCAATTGAGCGAGCAACTATCGCTGAGCGTCGGCAAGTTCAACATGATGACAGTCGCCTCGCAGACGCCGCTGATCGGCGGCGGCGGGCTCGACACATTCATGAACCGCGCCTTCGCCTTGCCCTCCACCGGCATCGGCGTCGCCTCGGCGCGCACTGTCGCCGACCGGCTCATCGTCTCGCCGCCCTATATCCTCGGCGGCATTGCGACGCTGAAGACGCAGGTCGCGACGATGACGCTCGTTTTCGCCGATCCGCGCAACGCCGCCAATCCGCGCGTGCTCCAGCGTCCCTTCGAGCGCGGCGTCGGCGTCGTCGGCGGCGTCACCGTGCCCATCGAGATCGCCGGGCTGCGCGGCTTTCACACGCTGCGCGGCGGCTACAGCAATGCGCGCGGCTTCGATCTTGACGACACCGACGACCTGCGCGCGCGGCTCGTCACGCGTCAGCCAATCACCAAGAAAGGCTTCTGGCTCGCCTCCTATGCGGTCCAGCAATATCTCGTCGCGAGCGCCGACGATCCATCCGTGGGCTGGGGGTTATTTGGCCTCGCGACGCTTTCGGACGGCAATCCGAACCCCGTGCGCTGGAGCGCGCTCGCGGGCCTTGCAGGCAATAATCTGCTGCCGGGCCGGGTAAATGATCAGTGGGGCGTCGGCTTTTTCCACTATGGCCTGACGACGCCGCTTCTTGCGGGCCTTGCGGATCTGCGCCTCTACCGGCGCAGCGAAGGCGGCGTCGAGGCCTTTTACAATTGGGCGATCACGCCCTGGGTGCGGCTCTCGGGCGATTTGCAGATTGTCGAGCCCTGGAACGCCCTGAAACCGCGCGCCACCTATATGGCGCTGCGCCTCCAGACGCGCTTTTGAAAGCGGCCTGAATATCAGCAGAGGCCCACTTCCTGATAACGCTCGAACAGGCCAGGGCAGCGCGACGCAAGCGGATTCTGGAATCTCTTGATCACATTGCCGACCGGACCCGAATAGACTTTCCCGATCACATTGTCGCGAAGATAATCGAGACGGAATGTTCGGCAAATTTGCTCGCCGTCGGGAGAGCATACGGAGCAGGTGATCTCCTCGAGAAAAACGCCTTTCTCCGAGAGCCGGTTCATCACGGAAAAAAAAGATTCGATCAGGGCCAGGTTCGTCTCTGCGCCCCTGAAAGCCGGGTTGACGCAGACCGAGACAAAGTAAAGGTTGTAAATGCCCGGCTCGGTCAGCTTCATATATGAACTTGCGCTCAGGTCGGTCTCGCTGGCTGCGCCTGATTTCAAAGCTCGGTACAATTCCTCATCGACCGCCGCCGTTTGCCAATAGGCTGCAAGATCGCGACCTTCGGAAACGATCGCGCGCCATGTCTCGGGGTGCTGTGAAAAGACAGGCAACCATTGGCGCAGGCTGCCCATAGCCTGGCAGCTCTGAGAATAAAGGCTGCGATCCAGTTCCCTGATACGTATCAGCAGATCCTGCACATTCCAGTTGAGATGCTTCAAGTCCCCAAGGCTAATGAAATTCAAATCCGGCCGCCCGCGATACATGATGCTCAAAACTAAACTCCCTCACACGAGACAAAAACAGCCTAATGATGACGCGTCATATGCGGGCGACGCTTGCCGTGGGTTGTCGCTTAGCAAGGATGGCTTATCGAGGCGAGCGTTTGCTTGATCGAAACGTGTCTGGAGTGTTTCGCTTTGCCAAGCATGGCTGTGTGATTCCGCTCGATCGCCTAGGCCGGAGACACGGGGTCGACATGTCGGACGGTGAGAAAAACGCGCGATCGGGGAACGGCTTTCGCGTCTCGTCCTTCCTTTGAGCGTCGGTTCTGGTTCCAGGGTTGCGCTTGAGCGACGCTGGGGTGCTCGACGGCGACATGGAAATTTCAGGAAATTAATTTATGAATGAAACTATAAGGCGGCGTTCCCGGTTGAGTCCGAAGAGGAGTGGTTTCATATGGAGGCGAAGCCGATCTTGCGTCGCATGTCCTTCTTCGCGGCGGCGCTGGTTTTCATCTCGCTCGCGAATCCGGTTGGCGCTCTTGCTGGCGGCCGCGCGCCGCCGGTTCCTGCAGCGCCTGCGGGCGCCGAGCACGAATTTCTTTCAAGGGCTACACAGAGACATAAGGAGGCGGAGGCTGCGCTGATCGCCGCACAGACTGCGCTGGAGGAGTTTCGGCAAAGCGAAGGCAGGCTGAGGCGTGAATCCCTCGCCAGAACGGGCTCATGGATCGAGCCCGCGCCGCTCTGGCGCAAGAAGATGGCGCTCGAGCAGGCTGTCGCTTCAAGGCGCGCCCTCGAACGGAAAACCTTTGCGCAGCTTTCCAGGGCAAGGAGCGAAGCGCGCCTCAATTCAGAAAGAGTCTGGTCAAAATCACATGCGCCTTCTTGGTTCTCATCCTGGTGGCAGTGGTAAAGATTGCGTGATCATGATTTATTGCCTCGCTTGCGCGCGGTGGCCGCGCCGGGAGCTGGAGCTGGCGATTTGAGTGGGAAAGCAATTGTTCGCGAGCGGATCGAAAATATCGCCGGGGTCAATCGGACATGGTTCGAGTGGAACGGCGCCGCACACCCCGATGACAAGAAGCTCGTGGTCGAGGTCGATTTCGACACGGATCCCAATGCGCCTGGCTTTCAAAGGAGCGTCATCGAAGCGATCTGCGAAACCGTAAGCGCCGCCTTTGAGGAAGAAGTCTTGCTGGGCAGGGAAACGCCTGGCTTCATTTCGGGCGTGAGCATCGTACCCAAGCGATGAACGACGACGCAGGTCAAACTGCGGCCCAACAGCTTTCGCTTTTTTGATCCTCGATGGTTCCGACATTCGCCGCCGCCTGTTGCATCAAGAGCACAAGGTATGAGAATTCGGCCGCGTCCTTATTCTTCGATATTACGTGAACGCGGAGATCGTATATTTTCGTGCAGCCTCTGGTCTCATTTTGGCCGAACGACCTTGTATCAATTGCCGCTCCGGAAAGGCTTGGTCGTCTTTGCGCTCATGGCGCCTGGTTCCTCGGTCGCCTCAGACAGTGCGTCCTTCAGATATAACTGGGCGGGACTGTATCTGGGCGCAAATCTGGGCGCCGCTTTCCCGCTTCATCCAGGCGAGCATTTGCAGGCGCTCAGCGGTTTCGGATCGCCCATCTATGATCTCTATCCGGCAAGCGCGACGCGTCCCGGCGCTACAGCAGGAATCAGCGCCGGCTTCAACTGGCAAAAAGGCCACTGGGTCTGGGGATTGGAGACGGAGCTCGATCTTCTCGACGGGCGCCATGGGCCGAACGGCGTCTTTCCAGCCTCTCCCGTTTATACGGGGCTGCCCATCTTTACGCTCAGCACGAACGCCAGTTCGAATTACTTCGCGAGCTTCCGGGGACGGGTCGGCGTCGCTTACGATCGCGCCTTTGTTTACCTGACAGGGGGCGTCGCAAGCGGCGGCGCGCGCGGACCGGCTTTCCTGTCATTTGGAGGGGGAGCCGATTTTTCCGCGTCGTGGTCGCAATCGTCGCGGATGAAATTCGTGGCGGGAATCGGTTTTGAATACGCCTTCGCGGCAAATTGGTCGACGCGCGCGGAATATCTGTTTTTGAGCCAGTCGATGAATACGCAAATATTCGACAACGGCGCCGGCTTTGACTATGCGTCTCGCCTTCGCAACGAAAATCATGTTTTTCGGATGGGTTTTAATTTTCATTTCGGAGACGAGAACCGCATACCGGGATCGATCGAATATGGAAGGCAAAGCGACCGCGACAGTGAAGACAAGGCGGGCCGGGAGGAGCAATATAGCGTTCATGGCCAGAGTACGACTGTTGCGCAGGCCTACCCCAAGTTTCGCGCCTTCTATGACGGCCCGTTGAGCCTGCCTTCGAAGGGACTTGGCGACGTGCTCACGACCAACAGCCTTTTCCTTGGCGTTCGTCTCTGGGAAGGCGGCGCGGCCTATGTCAATCCGGAGGCGGACCTCGGCTATGGGCTGGCCAATTCCGTCGGGGTCGCGTCCTATGTCGACGGCGTCGCGCAGAAGCTGGGCCGCGCTGCTCCCTACATGCGCTTCGAGCGTTATTTCCTGCGACAGATCATCGGCCTCGACTCGGGCGGAGACCTCTACCACGATCCAGACGAGGGCTCGCGCAGCGAGGTGCTGGAGTCGGTCCAAAACCAGGTTTCGGGCAAGGTCGATAGAGACCGGATCATTGTGACGCTTGGCAAATTCGCCGTTGGAGACGTTTTCGACGATAACGTCTACGCTCACGACCCCACGACAGGCTTCCTGAATTTCGCTTTCAACAATATGGGCGCCTTTGATTATGCGGCCGACTCTTGGGGTTATACATATGGATTGGCCGCCGAGTGGAAGCAGAGCTGGTGGACAGCCCGCGCGGGAGCCTTCCAGCTGTCGACCGTGCCGAACGGCCCGATCATCGAACCCGAGTTGTTCCGCCAATATATGGCGGTGACCGAGTTTGAAGCGCGATACGAGTTGTTTGGCCATCCGGGCGCCGTCAAGTTCCTCCTCTATGGCGACAACGGACGATTTGCGCGGCTTCAGGATGTTGTCGGTCTTGCATATGCGACCGGTGACTTTCCTCCAGACGCCGCGTCGCTTCGCCGTCGTCACTTCAAGACGGGCGGGGGGATAAACATCAAGCAGGAAATCGCCGATGGCGTGGGCTTCTTCGCCCGCGCAAGCGCCGCCGACGGGCGATATGAGACGATTGAATACACTGACGTCGATCGGCAAATTTCCGCTGGCTTTGTCCTCGACGGGAAACTCTGGGGGAGGGAGGACGACGAGATCGGCGTTGCCGGCGCGCTCAGCGGCCTGTCGGGGAGCCATGTGCAATATTTTGCTCTCGGGGGGACCGGAATTTACGTCGGAGACGGCGCCCTCGCATATTCAGGGGAGAAAATTCTTGAAAATTATTACAAGCTGAGCTTCGGCAAGAACCTCGATGCGACCCTGGACTATCAGCTGGTGATCAACCCTGCGTTCAACAGCTCGCGTGGCCCGGTGAATGTCTTCGGATTGCGTTTGCGCGCGGCGTTCTGACCGATCCTGCCGGGTCACGCCGTCATTCGCAGGCGACCGTGATTTCATATGGATTGTCGGTATCCACCACCGTAACTTTGAGATCGACGAGGGCCTGAACCTGGGGGGCTCGGCCTGCGGGATGAACGAGCCTGTATCTTCCGCCGCAAATCGCCTCCGCGCGACTTAGGCAGGACGCTGTCGCGCGCGGGCAGGAAATTCGATAGGCGGCGCGGCTTTCTTTCATGGAGACAGGAACGGCGACGGTATCGGTCGACGGATCCGGGCCGGGGACACTCAAAGCGTTGCAGGAAAGAAACGATAAACCGAACAATGTCGCTATGCCGGTAGAAAAGCACATGGCGTGATTCCCTTTCAGGCTCCTCAGCGGAGTTCCGACTCGCCTTTGGTTTCCAGATCCTGCTTCTTTTCCTGGTTGGCTCTCGTGATCGGCACGAGAAACATCTGACGAAGCGCCGGCGCAACGAGAAGGATCATGATGGGCCCAAACAGCATCCCGCCAACGACCACTGTCGCCAATGGCCGCTGCACCTGTGATCCGACGCCGTGGGAAATCGCAGCCGGAAAAAGGCCGACGCCGGCCGATAGCGCCGTCATGAGCATCGGCCGCATTCTCTGCTCGGCGCCATAGAAAACCGCCTCGCCAAATCCCATGCCCTGAACCATCAGCTCGCGGATATAGGTGATGTTCAAGATGCCGTCCATCACAGCGACGCCGAACAGCGAGATGAAGCCGATCGCGGCTGATACGCTGAAATTCAGCCCTGAAACATAGAGAGCGATCACGCCTCCGCCCATGGCGAAAGGAATGCCGCCGAATGCGAGGAGACTTTCGCGCATGGAGTTGAACAAGCCATACAGGAGCAGTAAAACGAGCGCGAGCGTCACAGGGATGACGACCATCAGCCGTTTCTTGGCTTCCTGGAGATTTTCGAATTCTCCCGCCCAGAGGATCTGATAGCCGGTCGGAAGCTTGATCGCTTTAGCGACCCGCGCCTGGGCCTCGGCGACCGTGCTGCCGAGATCTCGCCCGCGTATGCTGAATTTGATGGGGACGTAGCGTTGACCGCGTTCCCGGTAAACGAATGACGCGCCGGTATCCAGGGAGATGTCCGCAAGCTCTTTCAGCGGCACATACGTATTGACCCCATTCCCGTTAGCGTAGCCCACCCTGACATTGCCAACGGCGTCAATCGATTTCCGATATTGCGGAGCGAGACGGACGAGAACGGGAAACTGGCGATCCGCTTCGAGAACGGTCGTGGCGACAGTTCCGCCCATCGCCGATTGAACGACGGCGTTCACGTCGCCAATCGTCAGCCCATATCGCGCCGCCTTCGCGCGATCCACCTTGACGTTGAGATTTGGCTGGCCGATGACATGGAACATGCCGAGGTCCTCCACCCCGGGAACATCGCTCACCACCTTCAATGTCCGCTCGGCCAGATCTTCCAGCACCTCGAGGTCGGGACCGACGATCTTGATCGAATTCGCGCCTTTGACGCCCGAAAGGGCTTCCTGGATATTGTCCTGGATATATTGAGAGAAGTTGAAATTGACGCCCGGAAGCTCTTGCCCGAATTCCTTCTCGATCTCTTCGGTGAGCCGTTCCTTGGTCAGACCTTCGGGCCACTGATCAAACGGCTTCAAAGGCGCGAACAGTTCGACATTGGAAAAGGGCGACGCATCCGAGCCGTTGTCGGGACGTCCGTGCTGCGAGACGACGGTAATGACCTCGGGGTGGCGTAGCAGGATCGCGCGCATCTTCCGCGCCGCAGAGGTGCCCGCATCCAGAGAGACCGTTGGCGGCAAGGAGGCCCTGATCCAGAGATTTCCTTCTTCCAGCGTCGGCAGGAATTCGCTGCCCAACCTTGTCGCCACGAGGAACGAGAGAAACAGGAAGGCTGCGCCCGCGGCGATGGTCTTCTTTGCGTTATCGAGTGAGAATTTCAGGGCGGGCGTATAGATCGACCTCAGCCGCTGGACCAGCCAGGTCTCGACTTCCTTGGCGTTTTCAGGAAGCACGATGGATGCGAGAACCGGCGTCACCGTGAATGTCGCGAGAAGAGCGCCCGCGAGGGCGTAAGCATAGGTCCGGGCCATGGGACCGAAGATTTGCCCCTCGACGCCCGTCATCGTGAACAGGGGAAGAAAAGCGACAATCGTAATCGTCGCGGTGAAGAACACGGCCTTGTCGACCTGTAGCGCGCTGACGAAGATCAATCGAAGGCGATCGGTCCACAGTTGCGACGAGCCGGCGGTCTCTGTCGCCGCGGTGGGGTCGGGTCCCCAGAATCCTTCCGCCAGGAGCTGGAGGAGCTGAAGCCGCTTGTCCCGGGTGGCCTGAAAATTACGGAAAATATTTTCGACCATGATGACGGCCGAGTCGACGATGATGCCGAAATCCACCGCGCCGACGGAGAGGAGATTGGCGTCCTCCCCCTGCAGGACGAGGACGATGATCGCGAAGAAAAGCGCAAAGGGGATATTCACGGCGACTGTCAGGGCGCTTCTCAGGTCTCCAAGGAAAATCCACTGAATGAGAAACACCAGGATCATGCCGAAATAGAGATTGTGCAGAACGGTGTGAGTCGTGACGTCGACAAGCGCGCCACGATCATAATAGGGATCGATGTAAACGCCCGAAGGCAGGGACCCGTCGCTATTGATCCGGTCGATCTCTTCCTTGACCTTGGGAAGCATGTCGTTGGTATGCTGCGTGCGACCCATGAGGATAATGGCCGCTGCGATGTCATCTTGAAAATCGCGACCGGCGATGCCCAGCCTCGGCACGAATCCGACCGTGACCCTGGCGATGTCCCGCACTCTTACGGGCACGCCATTCGACTGGCCAAGAACGATATTTTCTATGTCTTCGGTTCGATAGCCGGCTGTAAGGTCCGCGCCGCCTCCGTCGTTGATCAGGCCGACGCCCCTGATATTGACGGATTGCTGTCCGACTTCAATTTCACGGCCGCCCACATTGATGTTGGAGTTGCCGATCGCCGAAATGACCTGCGGGATCGTGACGTTGTGGGCTTCGAGTTTGGGAAGCTCGACTTCGACGGAGAACTGCTTCGTCGTCCCTCCCCATGAGGTGACCTGAACTATTCCGGGGACGGTCAGCAGGCGTCTCGCGACAATCCAGTCCTGGACCGTGCGCGTGTTCGTCAAGCCGAAATTTGGCGGCGCCTTGACCTGGTAGCGGTAGATCTCGCCCGTGAGACTCGATTGCTGTATCTGCGGCGTGACGTTGTTTGGAAGATTGACGTTCTGCTGGAGATTGAGCGCGACCTGCGTTCGCGCGAAATAATAATCCGTGCCGTATTTGAACGTGACGCGGATGAAACTGAGCCCGTAGAAGGAGGTCGAGCGGATGTTGGTGACGCCGGGGGTCGAGTACAGCCCGATCTCGATTGGGATCGTATAGTATTTTTCCATCTCTTCGGCGGAAAGACCGGGCGACTGCGCGGAGATTTCGACGATGACGGGAGCCGGGTTCGGATAGGCTTCGATGTTCAATCTGGAGAATGCGACCAGGCCCGCAATTGCGAAGGTGATGACGCCGATCACAACGATGGCGCGGCGCGTCAGGCCGAATTCGAGAATGGATTTGAGCAATCGTGTTCTCCGCGGGGACCTAATGCGACATTTCGACCGCAGCCTGATTGCTGAGGAACACGGCTCCTTCGCCAACGACTGTTTCGCCGGCGTCCAGACCCGAAATAATCTGCACGAAATCTCCCTGTCTCTGTCCGGTCACGACAATCCGTCGGGTGAAGCGTCGGAAGTTCTCAGTCACCCAGCAGATCATCGAGCCGTCGCCCTCCCGCACGACGGCGGCCTGCGGGAGGGCGAGCGCGCGAATGGGATCTCCGATGCGAATGACGAAATTCGCAAACATGCCAGCCCGCAACAGATGCTCGGGGTCCGCGATCTCGCTTCTGACAAAGAGGCGCCGCGTGATCGGATCGACCGAGGGGCCGAGCACCGTGATCTTGCCGTCAAAGGAACGGCCCGGATAGGCTGAGATATTTGCTTTCACCTCCTGGCCGACGTGGAGCGCGGCGGCGTCGCTTTCAACCGCATTTGCAACCATCCACATGGTCGATGTGTCTGCGACGACGAAGGGCGCAGGCGCGACCCCCGGCTGAACAAGTTGACCGGGAACCGCCGCCCGGGCGGTTACCGTGCCGGTCAGCGGGCTTTTCACGACGAGCCGCGGATCGGCGAGGCGGTCGGCGACAATCTTGTCGATCTCCTCTGAGCTTTTGCCAAAAATCCTCACGGCGTCCCGCGCGGCTTTCAAAGCCCCTTCAGCCGCCTGCTGATCCGCTGTCGTCTGATCGACCTGCTGCTGCGAAATTCCGCCGATCTTCAACAGGGATTTCGTGCGGTTGAGGGTGCGGCTCTGCAACAGCAGCGCGCCCGCGGCCGAGATGAGGTTGGATTCCGCGGTCAGGAGATCCGGGCTGTCGATGGTGAACAGCACCTGATCTTTCTCGACGGCATCGCCCACATTGAGGAGAGCGCTGATGATGCGTCCCTGATAGGGCGTGAAAACGGAGACAAGACGATTTTGATTGAAGTCGATGGCGCCGACGGCCTGTTTTTCCTGGCTGAATTCCCGGAAAACCGCCTTCTCCGCTTTCAGCGCCGCGGCCTGGGATTCCGTCAGCTCGATCTGAATGGGTCCACTGGTGAGATCCTGGCCGCGCGAATGGTTGTCTCGCGGTGGGATCGCCGCCGGTTTGTGAAAGAGAAAAATAGCGGCCGCAGCCGCCGCGATGAGCCCGGCGAGCAGCGCGAACAGCCGCTTCCTCTCCGGAAGTGCGGAAAAACGGTGGAAAGCCATTCGGACCAGGTCGTTGTGGGGTTTCATCCGCTCGATAAGCGGGTTCTTATCGCCCTCTCATCTTTTGCTGTCCAGCCCGACTTTCCAAACGTAACAGTAGCGAAACATTCGAGAAAAGCTTGTGAAAAGCGCCAGAGGATATTTGACGGACACCTGCGCCCCGACAAAGTTTAGTCGCAAATCGCTGTGTAGCACTCGGGTAAATCAGGACTTTGCAGTTTAAAATGGGAAAGCGAACCTCGCTCGATGAAGTCACTTCATGCTCATGCCGCGCGTTTTTCCGCTGCGCAGGCAGCTTCCTCGAGGGCGCTCTTGGCATTCATCGCGCTGCCCCTGGCGGGCTGCGCGGTCGGTCCGGATTTCGTTTCGCCGCCGCCGCCCGGAGTCGATCGCTTCACGCCCGAGAAAATAACGCGTGCCGGCGACAAGTCCGCCAGCATAGGCTTTGCGGGCGGCGACGTGCCGCAGCGCTGGTGGGAAACCTTCAGAAATCCCAAACTCAATCGGCTGATCGAGTCGTCGATCGAGCATAACCCCTCGATCCAGGCCGCCGAAGCGGCGATCAAAGTTTCTTACTACACAGCGGAGGCGCAAAAGGGCGCCTTTCTGCCGGCGCTAGCCGCAAATTCGAACGATAGTCTGAGTTTGCCCTCGAATCTCCGTCCGCTGAGCGCCATCAACCAGACGATTTTCAACCAGACCTATCCATCGCTCTACAATATCGTCAACAATCAGCCGCTCCTCAATGTGACGCAAAACCCGCCCTTGTGGTCTTATTCGTTGTTCCTGAAGCAGCTGACGGTCTCCTACACGCTCGATATCTGGGGGCAGAACAGGCGCACGGTCGAATCTCTCGAGGCGCAGACGGATCTGATGCGCTTCCAGTCGGAAGCCGCCTATCTCGCTCTTACGAGCAATGTCGCTGTCGCCGCGATACAGGAAGCGGCTCTGCGGGGGCAGCAGGCCGCCGTTGAAAAGGTGATCAGGATCGAGCGCGACCTGCTCGACATCTTGCGCAAACAACAGGGCGTCGGCTGGGCTTCGGAAGCCGATGTTCTGACGCAGGAGGCGGCCCTCGCGCAGGCCCTGCAACTGCTTCCCCCGCTCAAGAAGCAGATCGCACAGCAGCAGGATCTCATCACCGCGCTGGCGGGACGCTATTCCACCGATCAGGCTCCAGAGACCTTTGACCTTGACGAGCTCAAGCTCCCTCGGGCCGTGCCGGTGACGCTGCCGTCAGTTTTCGTGCGGCAAAGACCCGACATTCGCGCCGCCGAAGCCCAGCTCCATGCGGCAAGCGCTCAGGTCGGCGTCGCCGTCGCCGCGCGGCTGCCAAACATCACCTTGAGCGGGAGTGGCGGTTTCAGCGCCTACAAGCTTGCGCAACTGATCACGCCCGGCACGCAGCTTTATACGGTCGCCGCCAACGCCACCCAGCCGCTGTTCTCGGGTTTTTCTCTGCTCAACCAGCAGAAAGCGGCCGAGTCGGCCTTCGAGCAGGCCGAGGCGCAATATCGCCAGACAGTCATCGCGGCCTTCGAGAATGTCGCTGATTTATTGCGGGCCATTCAGGCGGATACGGAAGCCGTAAAGGCCGCCGCCTATGCCGAGAAGGTCTCGGGGCGAAACCTGGAAATCGTGCGCGGTCAGCTTCGCATTGGCAGCGTCAGCGTTCTCGCCATGCTCAACGCGCAACAAACCTATCTTCTCGCAATTGTCGCTCACGCGCAGGCGCGAGGAAACCTGCTCTCCGATGTCGCCGGGCTTTTCATGGCGCTCGGGGGCGGCTGGCAAGACCAGAACCTCAGGAACCTGCCCCCGACTGGCCCCGGATCGCCAACCCGGGAGCAAATCGAAACAATCGACGGGCCGGTCAACCCCAGCTTGCTCCCGGACCCGATCGGAAACGCGCCAACGATTTCAGCTCATTGAGATTGGTGCTAGCATTCGGCAAACCTGGAGATTCTTGCAGGGGGTCTCGATGAAGGTGGTCACGGCTATTATCAAGCCCTTCAAATTGAATGACGTGCACAATGTCCTCCATGCCATGGGCGTATCGGGGATGACCGTCACCCAGGCCAAGGGACACGGGCATGCAAAAGGCCACTCAGAGGTGCTTGGGGAGGTCGAGTATGTGGCGCACTTCATATCGAAGTTGAAGATCGAGGTGATCGTGCCGGACGCCCTCGCGTCATCCGTCGTCAAAGCGATCATGATATCGGCGCGCACCGGACGGGAGGGCGACGGCAAGATCTACGTCACAGCCCTGGACGAGGTCTACAAGATAAGCACCGGCGCTGTGGGAGCCAAAGCGCTCTGAGGGACCGTTGGGAGGCTCCCCTGGCGCGGAGCCAGATCGAGCTTCAGGGATGGCTGTGATTTGCGGATCGACACGCCAAACGACCGACCCCGAGATGGCGGCTCATCGCGCCGGGTGGATCGATGGTAGCGGAGGAGGGATTCGAACCCCCGACACAAGGATTATGATTCCTCTGCTCTAGCCAACTGAGCTACTCCGCCCCGGCTGTCTTGGCGCAGCCTTGGAACGCGAGCGATATAGTTCGCCCGCGCGCGCCAAGTCAAGACGCCAGGGCGGCCCTGCGCGAAAAAGCGCGACCGCGCCGCCTCGGGCCGCTCCCAGGCCGCAAAGTCCGGGCCGCTTTGCGCCGCCCGCCCTCAAGAGCCTTTTCTTTGCCGGTCTGGCGTGCGACAAGCCGGGCGCGGCAGCCCTGCGGGCGCGTCACGCCGCGAGCTCGACAGGAAACACCCCGGGTAGCGCGCCCATGTCGGTCAAACACCCTATCATCTCGATCACCGGATCGTCCGGGGCTGGCACGAGTTCCGTCAAGCAGACCTTCGAGCAGATTTTCCGCCGCGAGCGCATCGAGGTCGCCTATGTCGAGGGCGACAGTTTCCACCGCCACAACCGCGAGGAAATGAAGCTCAGGATGGCCGAGGCGCAAGCCGGCGGCAATTATCATTTCAGCCATTTCGGCCCGAGCGCCAATCTCCTCTCGGAGCTCGAAAATCTGTTCCGTGAATATGGCGAGACCGGCTCCGGCCGCTACCGCCACTACGCCCACGACGAGAACGAGGCCGCGGTGCTCGGCGTCCCGCCCGGCGAATTCACGGACTGGGAAGAGCTGCCGCCCAACACGGACATTCTCTTCTACGAGGGCCTGCACGGCGCCGTGGTGACGGACGAGGTCAATGTCGCGCGCTATGCGGACCTCAAGATCGGCGTCGTCCCGGTCATCAATCTGGAGTGGACGCAAAAGCTCCACCGCGACCGCCAGGCCCGCGGCTATACGACGGAGGCCGTCACCGAGACGATCCTGCGCCGCATGAACGACTACGTGCATTACATCTGCCCGCAGTTTTCCGAGACCGACATCAATTTCCAGCGCGCGCCGACGGTCGACACCTCGAACCCCTTCGTCGCCCGCTCCATCCCCACCCCCGACGAGTCCATCGTCGTGATCCGTTTCCGCGAGCCGCGCGGGGTTGATTTCCCCTATCTCGTGACGATGATCGCGGGCAGCTGGATGTCGCGGGCCAATTCCATCGTCATTCCGGGCAACAAGCTCGACCTCGCGATGCAACTCATCCTCACGCCGAGGATTCTCGAACTCGTCAGGCGCCGCAAGAGCGCGACGTGAAAGTCAAGGAAATGTCAGACGCACTCGAAGCCCCCACGACCGCCGACGCCCGCTCCTGCGCCAACGCCATTCGCGCGCTCGCCATGGACGCGGTGGAAAAGGCCAAATCCGGCCATCCCGGCATGCCGATGGGCATGGCCGACGTCGCGACCGTGCTGTTCCAGCGCTTCATGAAATTCGACGCAGCCGAGCCCAACTGGCCCGATCGCGATCGCTTCGTCCTCTCCGCCGGCCATGGCTCGATGCTGCTCTATGCGCTGCATTACCTGCTCGGCTATCCCGGCATGACCCGCGCCGACCTCGAGAACTTCCGCCAGTTCGGCGCGCCGACGGCCGGCCATCCGGAATATGGCCACGCCCCCGGCGTCGAGACGACGACCGGCCCGCTCGGCCAGGGACTGGCGACCGCGGTGGGCATGGCCATCGCCGAACGCCTCGCCGCCGCCCGTTTCGGCGACGATCTCGTCGACCACAACACTTATGTCATTGCTGGCGACGGCTGCCTGATGGAGGGCCTGAGCCACGAGGCGATCGACCTCGCCGGGCATCTCAAGCTCTCGCGCATGATCGTGTTGTGGGACGACAATTCCATCTCGATCGACGGCCCGACCGATCTGTCGACCTCCATGGACCAGTGCGCCCGCTTCGCGGCCGCCGGCTGGCATACACAGCGCGTCGACGGCCACGACTCCGAAGCCGTCGCGGCCGCCATCGCCGCGGCCAAGGCCGACCCGCGCCCCTCCATGATCGCCTGCCGCACCGTGATCGGCTATGGCGCTCCCGGCAAGCAGGGCAAGGAATCCGTGCATGGCGCGCCGCTCGGCGCCGACGAGATCGTCGCCGCCCGCGCCGCGCTCGACTGGCCGCACACGCCCTTCGAGGTGCCGGAGGCGATTCTCGCCGCCTGGCGGGCCGCCGGCCGTCGGGGCGCCGGGGCGCGCGAGGCCTGGGAAAGGCGCCGCGACGCCTCGCCCAAGGGCCGGGCCTTCGAGACCTTCCTCAAGGGCGACGTCGCCGCGGAGATCGCCGCGCCGCTCGCCGCCTTCCGCGTGACGCTGGCGGCCGAAAAGCCCAAGGTCGCGACGCGCAAATCGTCTGAAATGACGCTGACCGTCATCAATGGCGCGACGGACGCGACCATCGGCGGCTCGGCCGATCTGACGCACTCCAATTTCACCATCACCAAGGGCATGGGCTCGGTGCGGCCGGGAGATTTCTCAGGCCGCTACATTCATTACGGCGTACGCGAGTTTGGCATGTCCGCGGCCATGAACGGCATTGCGCTGCATGGCGGCTTCGCGCCCTATGGCGGCACGTTCCTCGTCTTCTCCGACTATGCGCGCGGCGCCATCCGCCTCTCGGCGCTCATGGGCCTGCGGGTCGTCTATGTGCTGACCCATGATTCGATCGGTCTCGGCGAGGACGGGCCGACGCATCAGCCGGTGGAGCATCTCGCCTCCTTGCGCGCGCTGCCCAATCTTCTGGTGTTCCGCCCGGCCGACGCCATCGAGACCGCCGAATGCTGGGAGCTGGCGCTCGCGCAAACCAACACGCCCTCGGTGCTGAGCCTCTCCCGCCAGAACCTGCCGACGCTGTCGCGCCCCGTGAGCGAGAATCTTTCGGCCAGGGGCGCCTATGTGCTGCGCGAGCCCGAGGGCGGCCGCGACGTGACGATCCTCGCGACGGGCTCGGAGGTCGAGATCGCGCTCGCGGGGGCCGACGCGCTCGCCGCGAAGGGCGTGAAGGCGGCCGTCGTCTCCATGCCCTGCTGGGAGCTTTTCGAGGCGCAGCCGGCGAACTACCGGGCGCAGGTGCTGGGATCGGCGCCGCGGGTCGGCGTCGAGGCCGCGGTGCGGCTCGGCTGGGATCGCTGGCTCGGCGACAGGAGCGTTTTCATCGGCATGTCGGGCTTCGGCGCCAGCGCGCCGGCGGCAAAGCTTTACGAACATTTCGGAATTACCGCCGAGGCCGTGGCCGAAGCGGCCCTCACCCTAATTGAGGCTTAAGAGATCAGCGGAGGCGAACATGGCTCTGATTACCCTGCGGCAATTGCTCGATCACGCCGCCGAGCACGACTATGGCGTGCCTGCGTTCAACATCAACAATATGGAGCAGGGCCTCGCCGTGCTCGAGGCGGCCTCCTCCGTGGACGCGCCGGTCATCATCCAGGCCTCGCGCGGCGCCCGCAGCTACGCCAATGACATCATGCTCGCCAAGATGATCGAGGCGCTGATCGCCATGTATCCCGACATTCCGATCGTGATGCATCAGGACCATGGCAACAGCGAAGCGACCTGCGCCAGCGCCATCCGCTTCGGCTTCTCCTCGGTGATGATGGACGGCTCGCTCAAGGCCGACGGGAAGACGCCGGCGGACTATCAGTACAACGTCGACGTCACGCGCCGCGTCGTCGATCTCGCTCATTGGGTCGGGGCCTCGGTCGAGGGCGAGCTCGGCGTGCTCGGTTCGCTCGAGACCGGCGAGGGCGAGAAGGAAGACGGTCACGGCGCCGAAGGCAAGCTGTCGCACGACCAGCTCCTGACGGACCCGGCGCAGGCCGAGGATTTCGTCGCCCGCACCAAGGTCGACGCGCTCGCCATCGCCATGGGCACGTCGCACGGCGCCTATAAATTCACTCGCAAGCCCGACGGCGCGATCCTCGCCATGAATGTGGTCGAGGAAATTCATCGCCGCCTGCCCAACACCCACCTCGTGATGCACGGCTCCTCCTCCGTGCCGCAGGATCTGCAGGACGCCTTCAACGCGGCCGGCGGCGAAATGCCGCAGACCTGGGGCGTGCCGGTCGAGGAGATTCAGCGCGGCATCAAATTCGGCGTGCGCAAGATCAACATCGACACCGACTGCCGCATCGCCATGACGGCCGCGATCCGCGCCACGCTCGGCAAGAACAAGGGCGAGTTCGATCCGCGCAAATATCTCAAGCCCGCGCAGGAGGCCATGGTGAAGGTCTGCCGCCAGCGCTACGAGGAATTCGGCACGGCCGGCTGGGCCTCGAAGATCAGGCCGGTTCCCATGGCCGAGATGGCCAAGCGTTACGCCAGCGGCGCGCTCGATCCGCAGTTCGGAACGAAGAAGGCGGCGGAGTAAGGCGCGGCCCGCCGCAGTCCATTTGGCTTTCCCTCTCCCGCCGAGAGCCCGCCGAAAGGCGGGCGCTCCGGCGGGGGAAGTCCAGGGAGGGCGCCGAGCGGCCCTCCCGATATGCGAGTAAAATGACCGACATCATCATCGCCCCCTCCATCCTCTCCGCAGATTTCGCCCGGCTCGGCGAGGAGACGCGCGCCATGGAGCAGGCGGGGGCCGACTGGATACATCTCGACGTGATGGACGGGCATTTCGTGCCCAACATCACCTTCGGCCCCGGCGTCGTCGCGGCGCTGCGCCCGGTTACCCGGCTGCCGCTCGACGTGCATCTGATGATCGCGCCGGTTGACCCCTATATAAGCGCCTTCGCCGAGGCGGGGGCCGATATCATTACCGTTCACGCCGAGGGCGGCCCGCATCTGCATCGCTCGGTGCAGACGATCCGCGCGCTGGGCAAGAAGGCGGGCGTCTCGCTCAATCCGGCAACGCATGAGAGCTGCCTGCGCTACGTCCTGGACGACATCGACCTCGTGCTCGTCATGAGCGTCAATCCCGGCTTCGGCGGGCAGAGCTTCATTCCCGCGCAGATCGAGAAGATCGGCGCCATCCGCGAGATGATCGGCCGGCGCCCGATCCGCCTCGAGGTCGACGGCGGGGTGACGCCGCAGACGGCGACGGCGGTCGTGGAGGCCGGCGCCGACGCGCTGGTCGCGGGCTCGGCGGCCTTCCGCGGCGGCGCCGGCCAATATGGCGCCAATATCGCCGCCTTGCGGCAGGCGGCGGAGGCGGCCGGCGCGACGAGCGTCTAGCTTCACACCCTTCGCAGCCGCCAAGGTTGTGAAGAGCGCGTCCCCCGGCTTGCGGCGGAAGACGAGCCGCATTAAGGAAAGCGGGCGCTTTGGGGCGTCGCCAAGTGGTAAGGCAGCGGATTTTGATTCCGCCATACGGAGGTTCGAATCCTCCCGCCCCAGCCACGCAGACGCTATGTCTCCAGACTTGCAGAGACGCTGAAAAGGCGCCGCGCGTCGTGGCTTATGCGGAATCGAGACGAGTAGGCGCGCGCGGCCGGCAATCGTTTTTGCGTCTCGACCACGTCGCCGCTGTCGTCGGCGTCTGTTACGTGGCCTCAAACTTGCCAAGAGCGGATCGTGTCGGGCCAGCAGGATGGCCGCGTAGCCTCGGCAGCCTCCACGAGAATAGAAAAGGCTCGGCCTCCTCAAAACCGATCGAAATCCGATCATTTCGGCGCCTGGCTGTCGCTGGGAATCGACACTGATCGAGATTTACGCCCGGCTTGGGCGTCGTCAGCCCGGTCTGGGCGCCCGCTCATTGAAAGGCGCGGGGTTTCGTTCGAATGTTGGCGGGATAAGGCTGGGTGTGAGAATGATAAAGACGGCGCTCGTCTATTTTCCCGAAAACCAGGAACGAAGGACGCTTTCTTTCTGCCAGAGCGACGCGACGGCGATCCCCGTCTTGTGCGCGTTCCTGCTGCAGCACGACGGCGTGATCATTGAGGCCATAGGCTTCGATGAAAGTGAAATCCAGGCCCTCCAGAACTTTCGCGTCGTAGCAGGCTCCGCTCTCTTCGTCCTCCCTCCCAGGCAATTCGGCCGATAGGGCTCTCGAAAACGGGAGGGTTCGCCGCGGCGGCGCCGAAGGAGCGTGGATCGACGCTATCGGGATCGCCGCCTGATACAGGCGTCGAACGCATTGTCCGCCTCGAGGCTCAGATGCGGATTAGCGTAGATCCGCAAGGCGACGGAGCCCGATTCTCGCTCGGACAGGCCATGACGCCGGGCCACCGCCCTTTGCGATTCATAGGCGCACATTGCTCCATCCGCATGGACGGCCCCATGAGGCGTTCGCGAAAAAGCCGGCGGCGCCTGTAGAGGCAGGAGGACACAGAGCAGGGGAAGCAATCGTCTCATCGGGTCGTCGAAGCTGGAACGGAAGCCTCTCATATATAGGGAGGCTGAAGCCTTTTCGCGAGGCTCCGACGTCCCGCGCCTGGCGCCTGTGCGGGAACAAAGCTTTCTCTCGCAGGTTCGCTTACCGCCGCGAGGAAAACGAAAATGAAGAAAATTGCCGTATGCCTGTCCTTGTCGCTCTGTCTTCTGGCGCCGAACGGGGCGGCTTTCGCCAAGGGTTGCGTGAAAGGCGCGATCGTCGGCGGCGTCCTTGGCCATTATGCGGGCCATCACGGCGTTCTCGGCGCCATCGCCGGCTGCGCCTATGGGCGCCACGAGGCGAACAAGAGCTATCGGGTTGGACATCGCGCGCCCATCGACCGCCATTACGGCCGCGCCTGGATGTGAGTCCGTCCCCGCCTGCCTGATACCCCGCCGGGGCGGTGTTTACGATCGCGCCCATACTTTGACGCGGAATCCTGTTTTTTAGTCAGCGCGCCGCGCTTGGCTTATTTATACTCGTATTGAAGCTTTCCGCTCGCGCTCTGCGCTAAAGGGTCGTGATCGACCGAGGGAAGGCGTCGAACGCCAAGGGCCCGAAAGGATGGATGAGAGGCTGGATATTCCTCAGACTGTCGCCGAGGAAAACTACGTCAAGTTTCAGCACGAGCTGTTGGAGTTTCTCTTCGCCCATCTCGTCGACATGCGGGCGATCTTCGAAGGGGATCTCGACGCTCTCCTGATCTTCATCTCGATTTCTCGCTATTATCTGCGGGACGAGCGGATCAGCGCCGGGGCGGAGGACGGCCCGCAGCCACATCATCCGCATCACCCGCTGACCCTGTCGCGAATCTCCCTCATCACGACGATCCCGCGGGAAACCGCGCGCAGAAAGCTGAGCATGCTCGAAAGCCGAGGCCTCCTGGAGAGGGCCCCGGATGACGGCTGGCGGCTCACCGTCGTCGACGCCCGCCCGGTCATCAGATCGAGATATGAGGCCGTCTGGCAGCGCGTGATTCGCAGACTCGTGAAACTGGTCCGCGCGCTGAGAGAGCACGTCTGACCCCGCTTTTGCACGGCCCCGCGGCATCAGAAACAGCTGTAGCAGATCGCCGCATGGGCGAGACCGACGCCGACCGCGAGGAAGACCGACGCGCCAATCAAAACGCCAAAGAGCCTGGTCATTGTCCTGTTCCCTTCATTTCCCTGTTTCGATGAGGGAAGGATAGGACGGGCGCAGGCTCGGCGCCGTGCGATTGCGCACGCGTCATTTGGCCTGAGGCGCGGGCGGTGGAATCACCGGCATGGATTGCGGAGGCAACTCCGGCGCAGGCCTCACAATGTTCGGATCGACGCCAGGGGCGGGCCTGATGACGCCTTTTCCCTTGTCGAGCTTCTCGCTGAGCGATTTCCCCGACTTGCCGTTTTCGCCGCCGGGGCGTTCGTTCGGCGGCGTCCCGGCCGCAAAGGCCGCCCCGGCGACGAGGCAGAAAGCAGCGAGCGTCAGAACCGCAGCGCGCGGGCGCATGATCCTCTCCGTTCCGTTTCGCGCTTCAACCTGCGAAGGGGAGCCCGGTTCCGGCCTTTCAGCCGGCGAGCGCCCTGACGCCCATGACCAGCCGGCCGACGCCCTCTGTGGCCGTGGCCGGCTGCAAGGCGCCGTAAGCGACGCGCAAATGACAGCCCTGCGTCAGGCCAAAGGCGTCGCCCGGTATGACGGCGACGCGGTGCTCACGGATGAGGCGGGTGGCGTAATCGAGCGGCGCCAGGTCCGACTTCAGGCGCAGCAGGAAATAGAGGGCGCCCGCCGCATCGGGAACCTCGGCGAGGCCATCCTCTGCGAGGCGCGAAAGTTCGCGCTTCACTTTGGCGCGCGTCTGCGCAAGCTCTTCCACCTGCGCCTGCACGAAGGCGCGTCCGGCGCGCAGCGCGCCGAGGGCGGCGTATTGGGAGACGACCGGCGGGCAGATGATCACCGTGTCCTGTATCTTTCGCAGCGCCGGTTCGAGCGTTTCGGGGAAGGCCATCCAGCCGATCCGCCAGCTGGCGAAGCCATAGGCCTTTGACATGGAATAGAGCGAAATCGTATGCGCGGCGGCGCCGTCGATCGAGGCCGGCGAGAAGGGCTTTGCGCCGTCATAGGTGAAATATTCATAGGCCTCGTCGCTCACATGGAAGAGGCCGCGCTCCGCGCAAAGCGCATTGACTTCGCGCAGCGCGTCCGCGGGATAGACGGCGCCGGTGGGATTGTTGGGAGAGACGGTGACGATTGCGCGCGTGCGCGGCGTGATGGCGGCGCGGATGGCCTCGATGTCGAGCTGGTGATTGCGGTCGGTCGCGACCAGCACGGGACGCGCATTGGCCATGACGATGGCCATCTCGTGATTGAAATAATAGGGGACGGGAAGGATGACCTCGTCGCCGGGATCGAGAATGGCGAGCGCGACGTTGAAAAACGCCTGATTGCCGCCGGCCGTGACCATGAGCCGGTTTCCGTGTCCGGGGCCGACGGCGACGCCGTTTTCCGTCGCGAGCTTCTCGGACAGCGCCTCGAGCAGCGCGGGCAGGCCGGAGGCGCCCTGATATTTGTTGTTCTCGGGCTCGGCCAGAAAGCGCGCGATCCCGGCGGCGGCTTCTGGCGGCGGAGCGTAATTGACCACGCCCTGGCCGAGCGAAATCGTGCCCGGATTGGCCCGGATCAGATCGGCGATCACGGGGATGATGGGCGTCGTGACAGCCTGAAGGCGGCGAGAGTCGTGCATGACGCTCCCTACCCCAGGCGTCGCCGCCTGTTCAATAGAGGCTCCGAACGGAGGTTCGTCCGGCGCGCGGCCTGTGGTAGGATTTGGGCAATGGTCCGGCGCGGCCGGACGCAACCTCCACGAAAACACGAAAACCACGAAAACCCCTTGGGCCATGGCCACTCTCGAGACGCAGGGCGCGAAGCCGCTTTTCTCCTATCGCAAGTTCTGGGCGCGCCGCTTCGGCGTCGCCCCCTTTCTGCCCATGTCGCGCGCGGAGATGGAGGCGCTGGGATGGGATTCCTGCGACGTGATCCTCGTCACGGGCGACGCCTATATCGACCATCCGAGCTTCGGCATGGCGATCATCGGCCGGCTGCTGGAGGCGCAGGGCTTTCGCGTGGGCATCATCGCCCAGCCCGACTGGCGCGACGCCTCCGCCTTCCGGGCGCTCGGGCGGCCCAACCTCTTCTTCGGCGTCACCAGCGGCAACATGGATTCGATGGTGAATCGCTACACCTCGGACCGCCGCCTGCGCCACAATGATTCCTACACGCCGGGCGGCGAGGGCGGCAAAAGGCCGGACCGCGCCGTCATCGTCTACGCCCAGCGCGCGCGCGAGGCCTATCCCGACGCGCCGATCGTGCTCGGCGGCATTGAAGCCTCGCTGCGCCGCATCGCCCATTACGATTACTGGTCGGACAAGGTGCGCCGCTCCATCCTGCTCGACGCCAAGGCGGACCTGCTCCTTTACGGCAACGCCGAGCGGGCGCTCGTCGAGGTCGCGCATCGCCTGGCGAAGCGCGGGCTGGATCAGGACTTCTCGGACATTCGCGGCCTCGCGCTGCTGCGCGACGCGACGCCCGAGGGCTGGGCCGAGGCCGCGGCCGACGATCTCGACGATTCGGGCGAAGGCCGACGCCGCCGGGCCGAGGGCGAGGACGCCGAAAGGATCGTCATTCGCCTGCCGTCCTTCGAGCAGGCGCGCGTCGATCCCGAGGCCTATGCGCGGGCCTCACGCGTGCTGCACAAGGAGAGCAATCCCGGCAACGCCCGCCCGCTCACGCAGCGTCACGGCGACAAGGACGTCTGGCTCACCGCGCCGCCGATTCCCCTCACCATGCCGGAGATGGACGCGGTCTATGAGCTGCCCTTCGCGCGGGCGCCGCATCCCGCCTATGAGGGGGCGAAAATCCCCGCCTGGGAGATGATCCGCCATTCCGTCACGATCATGCGCGGCTGTTTCGGCGGCTGCTCCTTCTGCTCGATCACCGAGCACGAGGGGCGCATCATCCAGTCGCGCTCGGAAGGTTCGATCCTGCGCGAGATCGAGACGATCCGGGACAAGACCGAGGGCTTCACGGGCGTCATCTCGGATATCGGCGGCCCGACGGCGAACATGTATCGCATGGCCTGCAAGGACCCGGAGACGGAGGCGCTCTGCCGGCGGCCGTCCTGCGTCTATCCCGACATCTGCAAGAATCTGAATACGAGCCACGAGGCGCTCATTCAGCTCTATCGCAAGGCGCGGGCGATCCCCGGCGTCAAGAAGGTGATGGTGGCCTCGGGCGTGCGCTACGATCTCGCGGTGAGAAGCCCGGCCTATGTGCGCGAACTCGTCGAGCACCATGTCGGCGGCTATCTCAAGATCGCCCCTGAACATACGGAGGAGGGGCCGCTCTCCAAGATGATGAAGCCGGGCATCGGCTCCTACGACCGCTTCAAGCAGCTCTTCGACACGGCCGCGCGGGCGGCGGGGAAGGATTACTTCCTGATCCCCTATTTCATCGCGGCGCATCCGGGGACGACGGACGAGGACATGATGAATCTGGCGCTCTGGCTCAAGCGCAACAATTACCGCGCCGACCAGGTCCAGACCTATCTGCCCTCGCCGATGGCGCTGGCGACCGCCATGTATCACAGCGGCTTCAATCCCCTGAAGCCCGTGCGGCGCGGCGCCTCGGAGCCGGTCGAGTCCGTCAAGGGCCTGCGCCAGCGGCGTCTGCACAAGGCTTTCCTGCGCTATCACGATCCCGAGAACTGGCCGGTTCTGCGCGACGCCCTGAAAGCGATGGGCCGCGCCGATCTCATCGGGCCGGGCAAGCGCCATCTCGTGCCGGCCTGGCAGCCGGCCGGCACCGGCCGGGCCGGCGAGGGCCGCCGCGTGACGCAGAAGGGCCGGCCCCGCCCGCAGGCGCGAAAATTTCTCACCAAGGGGGTGTAGCCACGATCGCGCCTTTTGCTGGCGCGGCGTCCGCGAATTGCGTAGTCTGAGCGCGTTTCCAGGCGGCGCCCTCACGAGAACAGGGAAGCGGCATGTCCCAGGACACGAGGCTCGTCCCCGACACGATCGTGCAGGAGCACTATGTCCTCTTCCAGCACGAATTCATCGAATTTCTCGTGGCGCAGCTCGTCGACTTCCGGAAGATGTTCCACGGCGATCTCGACGAGCTGCTCGTCTTCATCTTCGTGGCGCGCTATTATCTGCGCGAAGAGCGCGGGCGCGGCGAGGACGATCTCGACGGGCAATGGACTGCGCCGCCCACGCTCTCCCGGATTGCGGAATTCACCGGCATCCCCCGCGAGACGGTCCGCCGCAAGCTGATTGCGCTGCAAGGCCGCGGCCTGCTCGAAAAAGTCGGTTCCGACAAATGGCAGCCGGCGGTTCGTCATAACGTCCCCGTCATCCGACAGGAATATGAGCAATTCTGTCAGCGCGAGATTCGCCGTCTCGTGAAGCTCGTGACGGCGCTCAAGCCCTTCGTCTGAGAGGGCGAGACGCCGCGGGCAAAGAAAAAGGGCTGCTGTCGCCAGCAGCCCAAGTCGGGGGAGAACGCCCGAGGAGGGCGAGTCAGCTTAGGGGAGGGCTGACGGCAGTCACCCTATTGGCCGCTCCGGGCTCGATCAATGAATACTCGCTCAGTTTGGGCGGCCCGAGGTGAGACAAAATGACGCAACGGCCGCGCCCAAGCCATTGAAGAAAAAGCCCAGCCGCCGGAACGCTACGAGAATGGGCGCGTTAAACAGCATTGCAGCCATGGCCGCGCCGACAGGGCGCAGCATCCGCCGGGACGATCCGCGGGACGATCCGGAAGAGGCGCGGGGCGCGCTGCAAGGGAAGAGGCAGATCGTGAACCTCCCTTCGGAAGACGCGCAGGCGCCGGAGACCGCCCAATCCCCCCGGGCCAAGCGGCAGAGGCGCGCGCTGGACGTGCTGGTGATCGAGGATGAATCGATCATCGCCAAGGACATCGAGCTGATCGTCAGCGATCTGGGCCATCGCGTGATCGGCCCGGCGCGGACGCATGAGGAGGCGCTGTCGCTGGCGCTGAAGACGCGCCCGGCGGTCGTCGTCGCGGATGTGAAGCTCGCGGACGGCAGCTCCGGCATCGTCGCGGTCGACGAGATGCTCAGGACCATCGACGCGGCGGTGATCTTCGTCACGGCGGTTCCGCAATGGCTCCAGACCGGTGAGCTGGAGCCGGTTCTGATCGTCCCGAAGCCCTATTCGGTGGAAGATATCAAGAGCGCCGTGTCGCGGGCGACCTCGAAGCGCGCCCAGTCGCTCGAAACCTTCCTCGCGACAAAAGACGCGGTCAGTCGGCTCACCCGCAAGCAATAGAATTCTCCTTGCGCTATTCTCCTCCCGAGAGGCGGCTTTACGAGGCCGCTTGCAGGCTTGTCTGTCCCATGTCCGCTCGCGGGCGGGGCGGAAAACGCCTATTTGATGTAGGGATAACGCGACCAAAGGCGTTGCAGGGAGGCGTCCATGTACAAGAAAATCCTGGTGCCCGTTGATCTGAGCGAATCGGACATGACGAAACTTGCGCTCGGCGCCGCCCTTGCGCTGGCCAAGACGGGCTCCGAGGCGAGCCTGCGGCTCATCAATGTGCAGCCTCTCGTGCCGGTGGCCTTCGTCGACTACATCCCGCCGACTTTCGACGAGGAGATGCGCGACGCGGCCGAGAGGGACCTCGCGACGCTCGCCGGCACGGTCGATCTGCCGCATGATCGCGTGTCCTCGACGGTCCGCTTCGGCGCCGTCTATCCCGAAGTGCTGGCGGAAGCCGAGGATTGGGACGCCGACCTGATCGTCATCGGGTCGCATCGCCCGACCATGGCGACCTATCTGCTCGGCTCCAACGCCAAGACCATCGTGCGCCACGCCAAATGTTCGGTTCTCGTCGTCCGGCAATAGGGCGGTTCGACAGAGGCCGGAGCCGGGACTAGACTTCGGCCTCATGTTGCGATTCGTCCGATCGATGGCGTGCGGGGCTTTTGTGTGCTCGACTTTCGCGCTCGCCGCTGGCGGAGGGGCGCTGGCGGCGGCGAGCGCGTCACAGGCCCTGCTGAAACGGGGCGAGGCGATCGCGCGGAACAATTGCGGCTCCTGCCACGCCGTCGGCCGGGCCGGGGCGAGCCCCAACCCCAAATCCCCGCCCTTTCGCACTCTCTCGCGCAAATATCCGCTGGCCAATCTCGAGGAGGCGCTGGGCGAGGGAATCGTGGTCGGCCACGAGGGGCTCGACATGCCGCAGTTCCGCTTCGATACCGGAGAGGTCGAGGCGCTGCTCGCCTATCTCGCGGCGATCCAGAAGCGGTAACGCTTCAGGCGGGCTTCTCAGCTTGAGGCGGTCTTGGCAGCTGAAAGGAGAGGCCCGCCGGCTTTGCGCCCGCGCCGCCTCTCGTCTATGAGAGGGCTGAAAACCGCCGAGGGTAAAATGTCCGCGATCCCCGATTTCACCAAAATCCCCTTCGCTCCCGTCTCCGCCGCGCAGGAGGCGCCGCCGCGCAATTGGCTGACGCCCGAGGGGATCGAGGTGAAGAACGCCTATGGGGCGCAGGACGTGGAGGGCCTTTCCTTCGTCGACGGCTTCCCCGGCGCCGCGCCCTTCGTGCGCGGACCCTATCCGACAATGTATGTCGCCCAACCCTGGACGATCCGGCAATACGCCGGCTTCTCCACGGCGGAGGACTCCAACGCCTTCTATCGTCGCAATCTCGCCGCGGGCCAGAAGGGCCTCTCGGTCGCCTTCGACCTCGCCACGCATCGCGGCTACGACTCCGACCATCCGCGCGTCATGGGCGACGTGGGCATGGCGGGCGTCGCGATCGACTCGATCTACGACATGCGCACGCTCTTTGACGGCATTCCGCTCGATCAGATGTCCGTGTCCATGACCATGAACGGCGCGGTTCTGCCCGTGCTCGCGCTCTTCATCGTCGCGGCGGAAGAGCAGGGCGTCTCGGCCGACAAGCTCACCGGCACCATCCAGAACGACATTCTCAAAGAATTCATGGTGCGCAACACCTACATCTATCCGCCGGAGCCCTCCATGCGGATCGTGTCGGACATCTTCGGCTATACGAGCAAGCACATGCCGAAGTTCAACTCGATTTCGATCTCCGGCTATCACATGCAGGAGGCGGGCGCCTCGGCCGATCTCGAGCTCGGCTATACGCTCGCCGACGGCGTTGAATATGTCCGCGCCGGCGTCGCGGCGGGCCTCGACATCGACGCCTTTGCGCCGCGCCTCTCCTTCTTCTTCGCCATCGGCATGAACTTCTTCATGGAGGTCGCGAAGCTGCGCGCCGCCCGTCTATTGTGGGCGCGGCTGATGAAGGATCTCGGCGCCAAGTCCGAAAAGAGCCTGACGCTGCGCACCCATTGCCAGACCTCGGGCTGGTCGCTCACGGCGCAGGACGTTTATGTGAATTCGATCCGCACCTGCATCGAGGCGATGGCCGCGACGCAGGGACATACGCAGTCGCTGCACACCAATGCGCTGGACGAGGCGCTCGCCCTGCCGACGGATTTCTCCGCGCGCATCGCCCGCAACACCCAGATCGTGCTCCAGCAGGAAAGCGGCACGACGCGCGTCATCGACCCCTGGGGCGGCTCCTATTACGTCGAGCGCCTCACCGCCGAACTCGCCAAGAAGGCCTGGAGCCATATCGAGGAGATCGAGAAGCTCGGCGGCATGGCCAAGGCCATTGCGGCGGGCGTGCCCAAGCAGCGCATCGAGGAGGCCGCGGCCAAGACGCAGGCGCGCATCGACAGCGGCGCGCAGGTCGTCGTCGGCGTGAACAAATATCGCCCGGAAAACGACGCCAAGCCGAATGTGCTCAAGGTCGACAATGCGGCCGTGCGCGCGGCGCAGCTCGACAAGCTGAAGCGCCTCAAGGGCGAGCGCGACGAGGCTCGCGCCCAGGCCGCGCTCGACGCCTTGACCGAGGGCGCGACATCGGGCGCCAATCTCCTCGATCTCGCCGTGAAGGCGGCGCGCGCCAAGGCGAGCGTCGGCGAAATTTCCTTCGCGCTCGAAAAAGTGTTCACGCGCCACAAGCCGAAGGCCAATGTCATTTCGGGCGTCTATGCGCGCGAGGCCGGCAAGGAGAGCGCCCAGATCGGCCGCGTCGTCGGCATGACCCGCGACTTCGAGGAAAACACCGGCCGCAAGCCGCGCATCCTCGTCGCCAAGATGGGGCAGGACGGCCACGACCGCGGGCAGAAGGTGATCGCCTCCGCCTTCGCCGACATGGGCTTCGACGTCGTGATCGGCGATCTCTTCGCGACGCCCGACGAAGTGGCCGAGAGGGCGAAGGAGGCCGACGTGCATATCGTCGGCGTCTCCACCATGACCGCCGGCCATCTGACGCTGACGCCGGAATTGCGCGACGCTTTGGCGCGTGTCGGGCGCGACGACATCATGATGGTCGTCGGCGGCGTGATTCCGCCCGACGACTTCCAGGCCCTCTACGACGCCGGCGCCGCCGCGATCTTCCCGCCCGGCACGAACATTCCGGCGGCCGCAGAGCAACTTCTGCACGAGCTCAACATCCGCCTGGGCTTCGCCCAGAGAGACGTCGCCAAGTCGGCGTCGTCGGCGTAAGCGCGCGTCCGGAAGAAATTCCCCCGGCCGCTTCGAACGAAGCGCCGGGCCTTTGGGGCGTCGCGGCGCGCGTTCCCAAAACCGTTGCAATTTCCCAAAGACAGGATGCGCCGCTTCCGCTAGGAGGCCCATTCCGCAACGAGGAAACAAAGGAAAAGCGGGATGGAAGTCCTTCTCATCGGCGCGAGCGCCTGCATCTTCGCCCTCATCGTCACGGCCTGGCTGATGACGCTCGCCAAATGGTTTCCGATCAAGGCCGTCGACGCCTTTGTCGTCGACTACAAGACGATGATCCGGGCGCATGTCGATTATGCGCTGATGGCCCTGTTCGGGATCGGCTTTTACGGTTCGGGCGTCGAATTGCCGGTCATCGCCTGCTGGTGCGTCGCCATTGGCGGCTTCTCCAATCCGACCGTCTTCACGATCGCGGCCTTCGATCCCAAGTTCTGGGAGAAGAAATTCTGGCGCGTCTATACCGCGCTGAGCTTCACCGTCTCGTCGGTCGGCTTTCTGTGGATCGCCTACGCGCTTCTGGCGCACGCCCTTCGGCGCTGGGCCTGACGCCGCCGCTTGCGCCGCCGGCCCTTGCGTCGGCGCCGCTGCATCGCCATCTACCGGCGGCCGCCTTGGGGCGGCCCTTCGAGACAGCCAGATGACATTCATGTTCGACGCCGCGCTGGCGGCCCTGCGCGAGATCCTCTCGCCGCCGTTTCGCAACGTGCTCTTCAAGAGCCTGGGAATGACCCTGCTTTTTCTGGCGCTCGCCTGGGTCGGCCTCGACAAGCTCGCGCTGTCCTATGTCGCCGTGAATCATCCCTGGCTTCAGGTCGCGCTCACCTATGCGACGGGCGTCGGCCTGTTCATTCTGCTGGCGTTTCTGATCGGTCCGATTTCGGTGCTGGTCACGGGCCTTTTCCTCGACGATCTCGCCGATGTGGTCGAGGCGGACCTCTATCCGGCGGGGCGCCGCGGCAGCCCGATCCCGGCCTCGCAGGCCATTCTGATGGGTGCGAAATTTGCGGCCGTCTCGGCGGCGGTCAACCTGCTGGCCTTGCTGCTGCTGCTCGTGCCCGGCGTCAACGCCGTGGCCTTCCTCTTCGCCAACGCCTATCTGCTCGGGCGCGAATATTTCCTTTTCGCCGCGACGCGCTTCCGCCCGCTCGGGGAGGCGACCGAGCTGCGCCGGCGCCATGCGCCGCAGCTCTTTCTCGCCGGCCTGTTCATCGCGGCCTTTGTCGCGACGCCGGGCCTCAATGTGCTGACGCCGCTCTTCGGCGTCGCCTTCATGGCCCGCATCCACAAGATGCTGTCGCCGGAGCGCCGGGCGGGGCGTTGATCCCACCACGGCGCGGAGGCGCTCAGGCCCCGAGGCGCTGCGCCTGATACTGGCCCGTCTTGCGGTAGCGGTAAAGATAGGTGGGCGCGATCGCCTCGATCGCCTGCGGCTGAACGCCGAGCCCCTGCAAGGTGCGTCCGTCCCGAATCGCCGCCTCGCTCACCACATTGTCGTGCTTGAGCAGCTCAACCTGATCGGCGGTCATGCGCAAGAGCTTCGGGAAAAGGCCGAGCGACAGCTTGGTGAAGAACTGGGTGACGCCCGCCACGAGCTTTCCGGTCGCGAAGGAGAGCCTGGCGACGCGGCGGTCGCGCTCGGTCACCTGGAGCACGTAATCGATCAATGCGGCGAAGCTCTTCTTTTCCGGCCCGCCGAGTTCATAGACTGCGCCCGGCTGCGCCCGCCCCGCCACGGCCGCGGCGACCGCCTCCGCCACGTCGCCGACATAGACCGGCTGGAAACGCGTCTCGGCCCCGACGATCGGGATGACAGGGAAGAAGCGGGCCATGGCGCCGAAACGATTGAAGAAATCGTCTTCCTGCCCGAAGATCACGGAAGGGCGCAGGATGACGGCCGACGGCGCAGCCGCCAGCATCGCCGCTTCGCCCTCGGCCTTGCTGCGCGCATAGGCGGAAGCGCCCTTCGGATCGGCGCCGATCGCCGAAACATGGACGACCGTATCTATGCCCGCGGCCTTGGCCGCCTCGGCGATAGCGCGCGCGCCCTCGGACTGGACCTTGGAGAAAGTCTGCGCGCCGCCTTCCGCCAGAATGCCCACGAGATTCACGACCGCGGAGGCCCCGCGCAGCGCCGCCGCCACCGATTCGGGGTGACGCACATTGGCCTGGACGGCCATGACCTGCCCGACCCGTCCCTGCGGTTGCAGATGGAAGGCGAGGTCCGGCCGGCGGCAGGCGATTCGCACGCGCCAGCCGTCGCGGGCCAGCGCCCGAACGACATAGCGCCCGACGAATCCCGATCCGCCGAACACCGTCACCACGCGCCCCGCGCCCACGTTCACGCCGCTCATGCCTCATGCTCCATTCGCCGCGCCGGCCGCGCCGGCTTTTCAGAACTTGTCGCCCGTGCTCTAGCGAAATTTGGCCCCGAAGGAAATCCGGCGCCGCCCGGCGGAAGGGAAGAATTGATGCGTTTCCGGCTGGAGCGGCAGTTTTTATGGCGACCGCGATTGACAGACCCCCGACGGCGCCTCTATGACGACGCCCACGTGCCCAGGTGGCGGAATTGGTAGACGCGCTGGTTTCAGGTACCAGTGGTGAAAGCCGTGGAGGTTCGAGTCCTCTCCTGGGCACCATACGACACTCCGAGAGTGTCCGAAATCATCCGAAAAGCACTGAAAATTTCGCGTCCCGACAGCTTCCGCTGGCGCGAATGCTCGTTCCGGTGATGTAACCGCGATGGACGCAGTTGCACCTTCGCGCGCGGGAATG
Organism: Methylocystis sp. IM3; assembly: GCF_038070105.1. Lineage (NCBI taxonomy): Bacteria > Pseudomonadati > Pseudomonadota > Alphaproteobacteria > Hyphomicrobiales > Methylocystaceae > Methylocystis > Methylocystis sp. IM3. The sequence continues at coordinate 292,594 of NZ_JBBPBZ010000002.1, forward strand.
AGGCGCGCGTCATCGCCAGCAGCGGCGGCCTCGATAGCCGTAATAAGCCGAGTAAGCGGAGTCCCAGTAGCCGCAACTCGCCGGATAGTCGGCGCTCCAATAGCGATCTGTCCATCTGGGGCCCGAGCCCCAATCGCGGCTGAACCCGGCGGAGCCCCATCCCGAGCTTCCCCAGGCGGAAGCGGGGGTCGAAACCGAGAGGACGCCGGCGAGCGTGATTGCGGCGAGCGCCGCCGCGAGCATCTTCGAGTTTGTCATGTGATTCATCCGGGTCCTTGTCTGGCAAAGCCCCTCGGCCATTCCTGCAAACGCGGTCGAAATTTCCTTGTTCCGGAGCGGGGGCGGGCGGCGTCGGGCGTCACGGTCTTTTGCCCTGTGCGCCGGCGCACCTACGCGAGGGCGGGCGTGGGCTAGCTTAGGATCATCGAAAGACGGAAACCCGAAGGAGCCGATCATGACCAGGATGACCACGATCATCGCCGCTCTGGCTTTCATGCTGAGCATGGGCTTCGCCGGCGCCGCCTCCGCCGCGCCCGAGGGCTTCAACAATTTCGACGGCGGCGCCTGCTACTGCATCGACCCCTGATTTTGCAGAGACATGGCCGGACCGACATGAAACCGTCAAATGGTCCGGCTACCGGCGGGGCGAAGGATGAAACCCGCCATGCTGCTGCATTTCCACCACGTCCCCGGTCGCCTCCGCGTCGAACTGGCGAGCATTCGGCGAAACCGGCAGGCTGCGGAAGCCGCTGCGAACGCCTTGCGCGCGCTTCCCGGCGTGACCGCCGTTTCGACGTCTCCGGCGATCGGCAGCCTTACGGTAAGCTACGACCCGCGCCGCATCGCGCCCCACGACCTTACGGCCGCGCTGGACAGACAGGGATGCCTCGGCCCGAAAGGCGCAGCGGCGCCGGCGGCCTCGAGCAAGGGGCTCGCCTCGAGGGCCGGCGACATGGCGGCCCAGGCTCTCGTCGAAGCCGTGCTGCGGCGAATGCTCGGCGACGCGGGTTCTATGCTGGCCCGCCTGATCGCCTGACGCGTCATTCCATCGCCAATTTCACGATGAAAAGCAGGCACCCGACGACTCCCCCGATTACCGCGCCATTGATCCTGATGAATTGCAGGTCATTGTCCACGGCGCGCTCGATGAGTTCGGAGAAGGCCTGCGTCTCGTAATCGGCGACGAGCCTCGCAATCAGTTCGACGATCCCCTCCTTCAATTGCAGCAGTTCGGCCCCGACGATCGCGAACATGTCATCGAGGTCCCGCTGGGTCGATGCGTCGGCGCGCAGGCGTTCGCCGAGCCGCATCATCACGCCCGTCATCACGGTCACGCGCTCCGCGCCTGCGCCCTCGCCACTCAGCGTGAGCGATGCGATCCAGGAGCTAAAGCGGGGGCCTTCCATCACCTCGATCGCCCAGGCGCGCAGACGTCCGGCCCTGTCCCCGGAGAGAAGAGCCGCCTTTATTCTGGCCTGCGCCGTGTCGAGCAGCGTCTGACGCGACGGATTGTTCTTGTCGCTCAACTCCCCGAGGAGGCGCTCCAACCCTTCCAGAATGGCGCGCATGACCTGCCGGTCGAGGCTGCGGCGCAGCAGGCCCTGGCGGCGCCGCGCTGCGACCTCGTCGAGATGGCGCCCTTTCCGGCTGAGGAAGGAGCGCGCCGCCTGAAGAATGTCGTCGAGCAGGGCGGCGTCGAGTTCGGTCGCGCTCAACGCATCCGCCGCCATCTCGAGAAGGGGGCGCAAATCCGCCTGTCGCAGGGCGGGCTGCAGGATCTGCGCGGCGAGAACGCCCGCCTCCTGTTTCGGCGCCATGTCGAGGAGACGCGCCGCCGCCCGTCGCGCATTGGGCTCGACGCTCAGCCATTCCCCGAGCCGGCGCGCCGGTTCCGCGTTGCGCATGGCCGAGGCGAGACTCGCAGAAGACAGAAAGTTTTCGCCCAGGAAAGTCGCGAGCCCCTGGCCGATGCGGTCCTTGTTCATCGGCACGATGGCCGTGTGCGGAATCGGGAGGCCCAGCGGGCGGCGGAACAGCGCCGTCACCGCGAACCAGTCGGCGATCCCGCCGACGAGGGACGCTTCCGCCGCCGCCCGAACGAGGCGCGCCAAGACGCTCGAAGGATCGAAAGCGAAGGTCGCAAGGAAAACCGCCGCCATGAGCGCGAGCAGGCCAGTCGCCAGGGTCCGCCGCGTCAGGGGAAAAAGAGGGCTCGGGCGGTTGGCGTTCATGCCTCCCTCTACCTGATCGAGGCCGGCACCGCTTCAAGGCCCGCGCGAGGCGCGCTGCTTCCCGGCCGACTGGGCGCGCGTCTCCCGCGCCGCTTGAAGCGGCGCCCGCGGGCGCTATCACTTCTCCCCATCTCGTGACGCAGCCTTACGAGGCCGTCAGCTGCATGGCGGCGGGCCGACGAGCGTATTGGAGCAACATCATGGCGCGACTGGCTCGGAATCTCTTTCTCGCCCTGGCGGCGGGCGCGGCGGGCGGCGCAGCGGCGTCCTTGTTGCAGCGTCAGGGCGGCGGCGTCCATCCGACCGCGAAGCGCGCGGTCAGGAGCGGGATGCGGCTCTACGACCGTCTGCGCGGCGTCGTCGGCGAAGCGGCCGAAACGATGACGGACATCGTCGCCGAGGTCCAGGCGGAGATGGACGCCGAAAGGCAGGGAGAAGGCGCCCGGCCGGAAGATCTCGCCGACGAGCACGTGGTTCCTTTCGAGATGAAAGGCGCGATGGAGTCGGAGAAGAAGGCGCATGGCTGACCTTCCGCAGGCCTATGTCGTTCACGAAACGCCGTCCCGGCTACGCCTGAAGGTGCCGGCGCGTCGCCACGACAAGGCGTTTTTCGGCGCGGCCGCGCGGATGTTGTCCGAAAGAGCTCCAGCGGCGCGGATCGACGCCAATCCGGTCACCGCCAGCATTCTCATCTGCGGACCCGACAGCGCGCGGCTGATCAGGGAGCTCGACGAGGGCGGACCGTTTCGCCTCTCCACCGAGCCCGAGAGCCAGATTGGCGAATTGGGCCGCGAGATGCAGGCGCTCAACCGGCGCCTGCTGAACTTCTCCGCCGGGCGCATCGACGCCCGCGCCTATATCGTTCTTGCGCTCCTCGTGAGCGCCATGGTCCAGATTGCGCGCGGACGCGTCTTCGCGCCCGCCGTCACGCTGCTCTGGTACGCGGGCGAGGCGATCCGCGCCTGGACGCCAGATGAGACGCGGCGCTGAGGCGGCGCCAATGGATGAGCGCGGCGCCGGAAGCGGCGTGATCGTCCTTCACGACGCCGTTCCCGGCAGGCTGAGGGTGCGCGTCCCCGGCCTGAAAGGCGACCGAGGTCTGAGGCGTGCGCTCGAAAGCGCCCTGGCCGCGACCCGAGCGATCAGAATGGCGAGCGGCAGCGCCGCGACCGGGACGCTTCTCGTCCTGTTCGACGCCGAAGCGGAGATCGCGGCGATCCTTCACGCCATCGAAAAGGCGCTTGCCCGCGCCGGGTCCGGCCGGCTCGCCCCCGAGGCCGGCCGGCGCAATGAAACGCCATGGCACGTTTTGCCTGTGGAGCAGGCGCTGAGCCGCTTGCGAAGCTCCATGGGGGGACTTTCGTCGAGGTCGCTCAGCCAAAGGCTGCGGCGTTACGGCGAAAATATTCTGCCAGCAATTCCGGCGAGAGACCGCATGGAAATTCTCGTCGAGCAGTTCAAGAGCTTGCCAGTGGCTCTTCTCATCGGCGCCGCAGCCCTATCGGCGATGACGGGCGGCGCGGCCGACGCGATCGTCGTCCTTTCCGTCGTCGCCCTGAACGCCGGCATAGGCTACTATACCGAGGCGCAGGCCGACCGCGCCGTGCGCGCGCTGTCCAAGCCGATGAACGGCGGCGTCGCGGTGCTCCGGGAGGGCAGGCGGGAGATCGTCGCCGTCGAGAGCACGGCGCCGGGCGACGTGCTGGATCTCAGGCCTGGTTCGATCGTCGCCGCCGACGCCCGCGTCGTCGCGGCGCAGGGGCTGATGGTCAATGAGGCGACCTTGACCGGCGAAAGCGCGCCCGTCCGCAAATCGCCCGAAGCCCTGCAGAGCAGCGACGTTGCGCTGGCCGATCGCGCCAACATCGTCTATCGCGGGACCATCGTGACGGGCGGCAGCGGCCTCGCCGTCGTCGTCGCGACGGGCCAGAACACGGAGATTGGCCAGGTTCAGCGATTCATCGCAACCGCGACCGCTCCTGCGACGCCGCTTCAGACGCAACTGGATCGCCTTGGCGGGCAGCTCACCTTGCTGGCGGGAGGCGCCTGCGCCCTTGTGTTTCTGGTCGGCCTGTTGCGCGGCTATGGCCTGTTCGCGACCTTCAAGAACGCCATCGCGCTCGCCGTCGCCGCCGTCCCGGAAGGCTTGCCGACGCTCGCCACGACGACTCTCGCGCTGGGCGTCAGGGAGATGCGCAAGCAGCGCGTCCTGGTGCGCCGACTCGACGCCGTCGAAACGCTCGCCTCCGTGCGGGTCATCTGCCTGGACAAGACCGGCACGCTGACCTTCAACCGCATGTCGGTGGCGGAAGCGGCCTGCGGAGGGGCCGCCTATTCCTTCGGCGAGGGCGGTCGCGACCGGTTTGCCGACGGCGCTCCGGCCGAGCTGATGAAACTCGGCGAGATTGTCGCGCTGTGCAACGAGGCCTCGCTGAAAGGAGGAGACGCTTTGTCCTCTGCAACCGAAGTCGCTCTTCTCGATTTCGCGCAGGGACTCGGCCTCGACGTCGCGCGTCTGCGCAAGAATCATCCGATCGAGCGCATCGCCTATCGGACCGAGCGGCAGATGTTCATGATCACCCTGCATCGCGGACCAGGCGGCGAGAGGCTCGCCGCGGTCAAGGGCAGTCCGGAATCCGTTCTGGAATTATGCGACCGCGCGCTTGTCGGCCGAGA